>NZ_CAJXIP010000071.1 GCF_913054395.1 uncultured Roseovarius sp. | reverse complement strand
TCAATCAAGATATTCCGTTACCAGATCATGCTGCGCGCGCTGGCCCAACAGACGCGGCGGATTTTCAACCCCTCAAGCGTGATGATCCTGCGCCATGAAGGACGCCGGGTCGAGGATGAGGTTTTGCAATCGGTGATGCTTTTGTTCACCTTTTACATCCTGTCGCTTGGGTTTTTCAGTGTGGCGCTGGAACTGACCGGGCTGACATTGCTGGAATCGGTCACAGGCGCCTGGACGGCGATTTTCAACGTTGGTCCGGCCTTTGGGGCAAGCGTGGGGCCGACCGGCTCGCTTTCGGCGTTTCCGGATACGGCCAAGGCGCTGATGATCCTTGCGATGCTGATGGGGCGGCTTGAAATCGTCGCGGTCATCGTGTTGCTTTTGCCAGCGTTCTGGCGGCCCTGACCTCAGTTTTCGGGAGATTCAAGATGGCAGATCATACCAACGGCTTTCGCGCACAGGCCCCGCTTGGGGCGCAGATCAGCCATATGCTCAAGGCGCGGGGGGTGGATACCATCTTTGGCATTCCCGGCGTGCATAATCAGGAAATGTATCGCGGTATCGAAGAGGCGGGCATCGCTCATGTTCTGGCGCGTCACGAACAGGGGGCGGGGTTCATGGCCGACGGTTATGCCCGTGCGAGTGGCACGCCGGGGGTGGCCTATGTGATCACCGGGCCGGGGCTGTGCAATATCATGACGCCGATGGGACAGGCCTATTCGGATTCTGTGCCGGTTCTCGTGCTGTCGTCCTGCCTTGACGAGGTGGCGGCCAAGAGCGGGCAGTTGCACCAGATGCTTGACCAATGCGGTGCGGCCGCCTGTGTCTGCGAATGGAGCTTTGAGGCCCGCGATGCGCAAAGCGCCTATCACCTTGTTGACCGGGCCCTGGCCGAGTTTGCAAGCCGGCGCGCCCGCCCCAGGCACATTCAGGTGCCGATTGCCGCGCTGGAAGGCGTTGCGACCGCCGCTCCGGCGGCCAGACCGCTTGCGGCGGCTCCTGCGATTGCCGAGGCCCTGGTCGATCAGGTGGCAAAGGCGCTGAACGCGGCGCAAAAACCGCTTGTGATCCTTGGTGGCGGTGCTGTGCGCGCCGCCAAGGGCTGGCGGCAAGTGGTCGGGCGTCTTGGCGCGGCCAGCTTCACCACCTATGCCGGGCGCGGGATCATGGGAGCGGATGCACCGCTTGATTTCGGCTCTTACCTTGCCCGCCCCGAGAGTGCGGGCGTGATCGCCGAGGCCGACTTTGTTTTGGCCGTGGGCACGGAGTTGTCGGAAAACGATCTCTGGCGTGAAGACCTTGGGCACGATGCGCCGCTGATCCGGGTGGATATCGACCCGGCGCAACTGGGCGGGGCGCCAAATTGCGACCTGCCGGTTCTGGCCGATGCCGGGGCCCTCGCCGAGGCGCTTTTGACGCGCGATCTGGGAATGAAGCAGGGTTGGCAGGCGGCCAGCGTGGCGGCGGCGCGGGCGCGCTGGCGGGCTGAGAGCGACGGCGAGCGCCCCGGTGTTGCGCCGCTCTGCGATGTGCTGCGCGCGGCGCTGCCCGAGGATGTGATGGTCTATTCGGACATGACCCAATTTGCCTATGTCGCCCAGGAGGTCTGGCCGATGGCGCATCCCGGCCACTGGCACCATCCAAGCGGCTTTGGCACGCTTGGCTATGCCCTGCCGGCCGCCATTGGCGGGGCGGTGGCGCGGCGGGGCAAGCCGACGATCGCGATCGCGGGGGATTACGGGTTTCAATACACGGTGCAGGAGCTTGGCACCGCCGTCGAGCTTGGCCTGTCGCTGCCGATCCTGCTCTGGGACAACGGCAAGCTGAAAGAGATCGAGGACAGTATGGTGCGCGCCCAGATCGCGCCAAATGCGGTGATTGCGCATAACCCCGACTTTTGCGCCCTTGCGCGGGCCTACGGTGCCTTTGCCGAGGCGCCCCGGACCCATCAGGAGTTACAGGATGCGGTGCGCGCGGCGCTAAGTGCGGGCCGCCCGACGCTGATCTACATGACCCCTGCGCTGGCGGCGGCATAGGTGTTTGATCCCACGCTTTGATGGTGTGATCCTTTCATTGGAATGGAAGGACGCACTATGGGACAAGTTCGCCATGGCGGCGCTGATCGCCTTTCAAAATGACGAACGGCGCCCCCATAGGGACGCCGTTCATGCCTGGGATTTCACCAAATCGGGTTGGGGTTATTCCCAGCAACTCACCAGAACGGTCATTGCGCCACCACGCTCGGTCAGGGCCTCGGCGGGCATATTGCCCAGTTCCGTGGTCACAAGCGGGGTGATGCCATTTTGGGCCAGAACCGCGCGCAGAGCGTCGGTATTGGCCGCAAAGCCTACCCCGTCGGGCAAACTGCGCCCATCCTGTACATGCGGCAAGAGCATGCCCAGAACCGCGCCACCCCTGTCGAGCACCGGCCCGCCTGCGTCGCCCTCAAGCGCGTCGATCGCCAGGCGCTTAAGGTGCGCTTCGCCATTCAGGCCACGCAGATCGGCCAGCTGGCCAAAGGTCATCGTCGGCGCGCCAAGGACACCGCCATAAGAATACCCCGCCACCGCGACGTCGGACATCAGGCGCGGGGTCAGATCCTGAAAGGTGGCCACGGTCTGCGGTGCAAGCGGTTCGACAGGGCGCAGCAGGACAACGCCAAGACCGGCATCCTCAAGGGCGACGGTGGCCTCGTACCTGTCGTCGATGGTGATGCGGCCACAGCTCTGAGCCACCTCGGACGTGGTCAGAACGGCACCTTCCTGATCGACGTAAAAGCCAGAGCGCGAGAGCCTGGGCTTGCGGACTTCCAACCCTGAAATCAGGTCGATGCGCTGCTCTGCCGAGCGTCCGGCGGCCGGGTCAAGCGTGCCGCTGAGCCACTCGAAACTGTTTTGCATTTCGCCCAGAAGGCGGTTGCGGCGTTCCTCGTCGCCTGCGGGCCAGATCAGGGTAAAGCCCTTGATCTGACCGTCGCGCAGCCAGACCTCGGTCTGTGAAATCTGAAGCGCGCCCTCGCCGATCAGGCGAAAGCTGTCGCGCTCAAGGGTGCGCGGCCCGGTTTCCGGCACGATCTCAAGCGTCTGCATGATGTCATAAAGCCCCGCCAGCGTTTTGCGGTCACCTTCCTGGCTGATCAACAGGACCCGCGCGTCGATATCGCCCTTGGGATTGAAATGCGCGAAGGGCGGCTCGTAGCGGTCGAACTCGACCACGCCCAACGGCAGTTTCATTTCGATCCCGGTGGCAGAGTCGCGCACGACCTCAAGGCCGAGGCCTTCGAGAACGGCGTTATACTGGCGCAAAAGTTCGGTGCGTTGTGCGGTGGTCAGGATGCCAGTCACTTCAAAGCCGTTGGCCTCTTGCCAGCGGCCCATCGAGGCGCGGGTGCCCCGGCCAAAGGCCGCGTCGATCGCACCGCCGTAAAAGCCGGCCCATTTCAAGGCGGTCTGAAGGGCCGCCCGTCCGTCGCGGTCAAGCAGGCCCTCGCTGGCGCGGGCTTCGCGCGGGGTTTCATCAGGGGCGTCAGGCTCCGGGGCGGCGGGGCTTTCGGGGGCCTGCGCAATCGGCTGGGGCGCTGCGGGTTCGGTCCGAGTCAGAAGGTTGGCTCCGACCGGCCAGAACTGGCGCTCGAAATCAGAGGATTCGGCGATATAGCTGTCGCGTGCGATCACGCCTTCGTTGCGATAGACCTGAAGCACGCGCTCGGCCTCGTCGCGACGATAGGGGCCAAGCGCGATGGCGTACCACCCACGCCCAAGCGAGAACCCGTTCACATCCTGCAAATCGGCACCATAGCGGCGGGCGCTGGCCTGGGCCTCGGCAAGGCTTGGCTGGGCCTCGATCTGTACCCAGACAAGCGGTTCGTCTTGTGACCCGGCGGCCGGTACGGTCATCAAAATTGTCAATATAAATCCCAAAAAGTAACGCGTCATCGGCTTCCCTTAATTCCTGCCCCGCCTGTTCGCATTGGGGCTTCTTGGGGTTTTAGCAAAAATGCCGCGCGATGCACCCAAAATATGCGGGATGGCCTGATTGACCCTGCCGCACGGGGGCCGTAGGTAAGAGCGGCAATTTCAGGGGCGGTCCCCGGGGGCGAAGATGGCGCAAACAAACGGCAAACCACGCAGTTTTCAGGAAATCATCCTGCGGCTTCAGACCTATTGGGCGGGGCATGGCTGTGCCATGATGCAGCCCTATGACATGGAGGTCGGTGCGGGCACGTTTCACCCGGCCACGACGCTGCGGTCGCTCGGCTCGCGGCCCTGGGCGGCTGCTTATGTGCAACCCTCGCGCCGTCCCACCGACGGGCGCTATGGCGAGAACCCCAACCGGCTTCAGCATTATTATCAGTATCAGGTGCTGATCAAACCCAGCCCGCCCGATATGCAGGATCTCTATCTCGGGTCGCTCAGGGCGATCGGCATCGACATGGACCTGCATGATATCCGCTTTGTCGAGGATGACTGGGAAAGCCCGACGCTTGGCGCATGGGGCCTTGGCTGGGAGGTCTGGTGCGACGGTATGGAAGTCAGCCAGTTCACCTATTTCCAACAGGTCGGCGGGCATGACTGCGCGCCTGTGTCCGGCGAGCTGACCTATGGGCTTGAGCGTCTGGCGATGTATGTGCTTGGCGTCGATCATGTGATGGATATGCCGTTCAACGACCCGGATGCGCCGATTCCGCTTAGCTATGGCGATGTGTTTCGCCAGACCGAACAGGAATACAGCCGCTGGAACTTTGACGTCGCCAACACCGATGTCCTGTTGCGCCATTTTGAAGAGGCCGAGGCCGAATGCGAGGCGATCCTGAGCCACCCCTATGAAGACCCCAAAACCGGTCAGCGCATCATCATGGTGCATCCCGCCTATGATCAATGCATCAAGGCGAGCCACCTTTTCAACCTGCTGGATGCGCGTGGCGTGATCAGCGTGACGGAACGACAGGCCTATATCGGGCGTGTGCGGGCGCTGGCCAAGAAATGTGCCGATGCCTTCGTACAGACCGAAGCGGGGGGATACGCCGCATGACAGGCAGGATATTGGCGGGGGTGATCTTGATCACAGCTTTGGTGGCCGGTGTGGCCATGTATTATTTGCAGGTCTATCACTTTTACGAAGAGGTGGCGATGACCGGCACCGACGACGTACAGCTTACCTCTCTGGTGACCGGCGAGGCCGAGCCGGTGCTTTACGACGGGTTTCAGGCGATTGATGCCGACAGTTCGCCGATCCGCTATCGCGCCTGCTTTACCACCACGATGAGCAACGCCATGCTGAGCGAGACCTATGAGATTTACGAGACCGCCGAACCGCTGACCGCGCCGGGCTGGTTCGAGTGCTACGATGCAAAGGCGATCGGTCATGCGCTTGAAGAGGGCCGCGCGCTGGCGTTTCTGGGACAGCGCGATATCTCTTACGGCGTCGACCGCGTGGTTGCCATTACCGATGACGGGCGCGGCTATGTCTGGCATCAGATCAACCGCTGTGGCGCGGTGGTCTTTGATGGTCAGCGCGCGCCCGATGACTGCCCCACACCACCCGAAGGGTATTGAGTGACATGCCAGATCTGCTGATCGAACTTTTTTCCGAGGAAATTCCGGCCCGCATGCAGGCGCGTGCGGCTGAGGACCTCAAGAAACGCATGACCGACGCGCTTGTCGAGGCAGGGCTGACCTATGCCGGGGCCGCCGCCTTTGCCACGCCGCGCCGTCTGACGCTGGCGCTTGAGGGGTTGCTGGCCACCAGCCCCACACTCCGCGAAGAGCGCAAGGGCCCGCGCGTCGATGCGCCCGAAAAGGCGATCGAGGGCTTTTTGCGCGGCGCCGGAGTTGCCCGCGAGCAGCTTGAGGTGCGCGACGAGAAGAAGGGGCAGGTCTATTATGCCACCATCACCCGTCCGGGGCGCCCGGCGGCAGAGATCGTGGCCGAAGAGCTTGAAAAGATCATCCGCAATTTCCCCTGGCCGAAATCCATGCGCTGGGGAAGCGGCAGCCTGCGCTGGGTGCGGCCGCTGCATTCGATCCTGTGCATCCTGACCGACGAGGCCGGTGAAGCGTCGGTTGTCGATCTTGAAGTGGACGGTATCCGCGCGGGCAATGTCACGCGCGGGCATCGCTTCATGGGGCAGGGCGCCTTTGCGGTGTCGTCCTTCGAGGATTACTGCGCCAAGCTCAAGCGGGACCGGGTCATCCTCGATCCGCGGGAGCGCGCCGATCATATCTTGCAGGATGCCAAGAACCAGGCCTTTGCCGCCGGTCTTGAACTGGTCGAGGATCACGGTCTTCTGACCGAAGTGTCTGGCCTTGTGGAATGGCCGGTGGTGCTGATGGGGGAGATCGACGAGGAATTCCTTGGCCTGCCGGGCGAGGTGCTTCAGACCAGCATGCGCGAGCATCAGAAATTCTTTTCGGTCAAAAACCCCAAGACGGGCCGGATCGAGCGCTTTGTCACCGTCGCCAATGTCGAGACGGCCGATCATGGTGCGACCATTCTCGCGGGCAACCAAAAGGTTCTTTCGGCGCGACTGTCGGATGCCAAGTTCTTTTGGGAAAACGACCTGCGCCTGGTGCGCGACAAGGGGCTTGCGGGCATGGCCGAGGGGCTATCCGAGGTGACCTTTCACAACAGGCTTGGCTCGCAGGCGGCGCGGATCGACCGGATCGAGGCGCTGGCGCGCGAACTTGCCCCGGTCGTGGGCGCAGAGGCCGACACCGCGGCGCTTGCAGCAAAGGTGGCCAAGGCCGACCTGCAATCGGAAATGGTCTATGAATTCCCGGAATTGCAGGGGCTGATGGGGCGCTATTATGCCGAGGCCGAAGGGCTTGATCCAGAGATCGCCGCCGCATGCCAAGAGCATTATTCGCCGCTTGGTCCCTCTGACGCGGTGCCAAGTGGCCCGGTCAGCACGGTTGTGGCCCTGGCCGACAAGCTTGATACGCTGACCGGATTCTGGGCGATGGACGAAAAGCCGACCGGGTCGAAGGACCCCTTTGCGTTGCGGCGGGCCGGGCTTGGGGTGATCCGGATCATCCTGGCCAACGATCTGCGGCTTTCGCTGGGGCGGTTCCTTGATTCGCAACTGTTGCGGCAGAAAATCACCCTGAACCGCCAAAAGGCCACCAGCGGCGAGATCGACACGCTTGAAGAGGTGCTTGACGAGATCGCCGATCACGGCGTGTTCGGTGCTGCCTTTCAGGCGGTGATCGAACGTTTGAAGGGCGATGGCAAGGCACCCGAAACCGGCAATGGTTCGGTTCTGGAGGACGTCGAGACCGCATTGCCGGAACTGTCGGTGGATTTGCTGGCGTTTTTGCATGACCGTCTCAAGGTGCACCTGCGCGACGACGGGGTGCGCCATGACGTGATCGACGCCTGCCTTGCGATGCCGCAGGCGGATGATCTGACGCTTCTGGTCAAGCGCGCACAGGCGCTTGGGGCGTTTCTGGCCTCCGAGGATGGCGAGAACCTTTTGCAGGGGTTCAAGCGCGCCAACAATATCCTGACCCAGGCCGAGGAAAAGGACGGTGTCGAATATTCCTACGGCGCGGATGTGAAATTTGCCGAGAATGACGCGGAAAAGGCGGTTTTCGCCGCGCTTGATGCGGGCGAGCCTGAGATATCGCGCGCGCTAGAGGCCGAAGATTTTGCCGGGGCGATGGCGGTGATGGCGGGCCTGCGCCCCGCCGTCGATGCCTTCTTCGAGGCGGTGCAGATCAATGCCGAGAACCAGGTGTTGCGCCGCAACCGTCTGAACCTGCTAAGTCGCATCCGGGCAATCTGCTTGCAGGTTGCCGACCTGACGCGGATCGAGGGCTAGGTCCCCATCGGCCCTGACAGGCCGCCTCGGGTGTTGACGCGAGGTTGGCTCGTCAGGGGCGGACGAAGAGGTGCTGCTTTCCCTTGCCTTGTGCGCCTCTGGGCGTATGGTGCGGTCAAAGGAAAGGTGCCGCAGTGCAGCAAGACGAGAAAAACATCACCCTGATCACGCCGGATGCGCAGATGCACGCCAATACCCACGGCGGGCGGGCGAAATGCCTGCAACGTCTGGTGCGGCTCAATCTGCCGGTGCCGCGCACGATTGCCCTGTCGTTTGACGCTGTCCATTCAATAGCCGCCGGGGACATGCCGGACATGAAGGCGCTTTTGAAGCCTTTTGGCGACGGCCCGCTGCTGTGTGTGCGCCCCTCGTCGGAAGATCCCGATTGGGGCGGTCCCGGCGCGGTTCTCAATATCGGCATCAACGATGCGACCTATGTCGATCTGTCCGACAAGCTGGGCGAGGTGGCTGCGGCCGAGATCTACCTGCGCTTCGTGCAATCCTATGCCATTCACGTGGCGCGGCTTGACCCGGACATCCTTGACGATGTGTCCAGTGACCCCAAGCTTGGCCTGACTCAGGCCCTGCGCGCCTATGAGGCCGAAACCGAAGAGGCATTTCCCCAGGATCCGGCGGTGCAACTGGCCGAGGTCCTGCGCTCGATGGCGCGCGCCTGGGAGGGGACGACGGCGCGGCTTTTGCGTCAGGCCAAGGGCGCCCCGGCCGATGCGGGGCTTGGTCTTGTGGTGCAGGAACTGGCGCTTGGCCTCGGGCAGGGCGAATGCGGTTCGGGGGTGATGCAGCTTGTCAATAGCCAGACCGGCGAGCGCAAGATCACCGGGCGTTACCTGAGCCAGAGCCAGGGCCGCGAGGCGCTGCGGGGCGGTGCGGATGCGCTTTATCTTGAACGCGACCCGCGCGGTCCTTCGCTGGAAGAGCTTGCGCCAGAGGCTTTCGAGGCGCTCAAATCCTATACGGCCCTGATGCGCAGGAAGCTGCGCGAAGAGATGCAGGCCGAGTTCACAATTGAAAACGGCAAGGTGTTCCTGCTCGATGGGTTGCGCGTGGCGCGCAATGCCCGCACGGCGGTTTCTATCGCGGTCAATTTGGCCGAGGACGGCATTATCACCCGCGAAGAGGCGCTGATGCGGGTCGAGCCGCGCGCGCTCAACGAGATGTTGCACCGGCAGGTCGATCCCGAAGCGCCGCGTGACGTGCTGGCGCGCGGGATCGCCGCCAGCCCCGGCGCGGCCTCGGGGCGGATCGTGTTTTCCGCAGCCGAGGCGCAGGCGTCGCAGGCGCGTGGCGAATCCTGTGTTCTGGTGCGGCGTGAAACCAGCCCCGAGGATATTCGCGGCATGCATGCCGCCGTCGCCGTTCTGACCGAGCGGGGCGGCATGACAAGCCACGCCGCCGTGATCGGGCGCGGGATCGGCCTGCCTTGTGTGGTGGGGGCTTCGGACATCCACTTTCAGGTGCGACGCAATCAGCTGACCATGCCCGACGGCCAGGTTCTCAAGGCAGGGGACGCGATCACCATCGACGGGACCAACGGCCTTGTTCTGGCCGGTGAAACCCCGCTTTTGGAGGCCGCACGCGACGCATCCTTCCAGACCCTGATGAGCTGGGCCGACGATATCCGTGACATCGCGGTGCGCGCCAATGCCGACACGCCCGCGGATGCCGAGGTGGCGCGCAACTTCAATGCGCGTGGCATCGGGCTGTGCCGGACCGAGCATATGTTCTTCGAGGAAGACCGTCTGACGGTGATGCGTGAGATGATCTTTGCCGACAGCAGCAAGGACCGTGCCGCGGTGCTTGAACGGCTGTTGCCGATGCAGCGCGCCGATTTCACGGATCTGTTCCGCATCATGCAGGGGCAGCCGGTCTGCATCCGCCTGTTCGATCCGCCATTGCATGAATTCCTGCCGACCGATCGCGCGGGGCATCTGCAACTGGCCGAGGCGCTTGATCTGCCGTTGTCCGATGTCACCCGCCGGGTCGAGGCGCTGAGCGAATATAACCCGATGCTGGGGATGCGCGGCGTGCGTCTTGGGATCACCGTGCCGGGAATCTACGACATGCAGGCGCGCGCGATCTTCGAGGCCACCATCGAGGCCAGCCATGAGGGCGAGCCGGTGGTGCCGGAGGTGATGATCCCGCTGGTCAGTGCGCGCCGCGAGGTCGAGCTGGTCAAGACCCGGATTGATGCGGTGGCTGCGGCCGTGCGCAATGAAACCGGACGCGAGTTCACCTATCGCCTCGGGGTCATGGTCGAAACGCCGCGCGCGGCCCTGCGTGCCGGGGATATCGCGCCGCTGGTGTCGTTCCTGAGCTTCGGCACCAACGACCTTACGCAGATGACCTATGGCCTGTCGCGCGACGATGCGGGGCGGTTCATGTCGGATTACGTCAAGCAGGGGGTCTATCCCGAAGACCCGTTTCACACACTGGATGTCGATGGTGTGGGGGAGCTTCTCAAGATCGGGGCCGAGCGCGGGCGCGCGGCCAATCCCGAGGTGGTTTTGTCGATTTGCGGGGAGCATGGCGGCAACCCCGAATCAATTGCATTCTGCCGCGATGCGGGGTTCAATTATGTTTCCTGCTCACCTTTCCGGGTTCCGGTGGCGCGACTTGCTGCCGCACAGCTGGCGGTCAAAGACAAGATCGGGTAGGCGCCAAGGCAATTTACGCAAGATCGGGCATGCTAGGAAGGGTTTTGCTTGGCATAAATTGCTGCGCCCTATGTGCCGCAGGCCAGCAGGGTAGACGGGTCGAACAATTTTAGATACCTCCCCCCCGATGAAGCGGGAACGACCCCGATCGCCAAGGAGATCATGCATGAGACGGATTGCACTGGTCGCGACTCTCGCGGCGCTGGCAGCACCGGCTATCGCGGATGCGCCTGTGAACAGGTTGATGGATCAGGAAATGCGGGCCCTACGCTCGATTTCCGGGGACCGGATGGCAAGCTATCTGACCCGCCCCGAGACCGAAGTCGAATATTCCAAGGAATGGCTGTCGCAGCAAGCGCCGGTCAAGGGCGGCCCCGAGTGGCGCTGTCTGGCAGAGGCGCTTTACTTTGAAGCGCGCGGCGAAAGCGTGAAAGGCCAGTTTGCCGTGGCCGAGGTGATCCTGAACCGGGTCGACAACCCAAGCTATCCCGACACGGTTTGCGGTGTGGTGCATCAGGGCACGGGCCGAAAGTTCCAGTGCCAGTTCACCTATACCTGTGACGGTGTCAAAGAGGTGATCAGCGAACCCAAGGCCTTCCGCCGGGTCGGCAAGGTTGCCAAGCTCATGGTCGATGGCGCGCGTCGCGACCTGACCAGCGGGGCAACCCATTACCATACCCGCGCCGTCAATCCGCGTTGGGCCCGTCAGTTTCCGCGTACCGCCACGATCGGCGTGCATCACTTCTATCGTCAGCCGACGCGCGTTTCGCAGAACTGAGACAGCGAAACCTCGGTTTTTCCCCGCCCAAATCGAAGCCGATGGGGGAAAACCGGTTTATTACCAGCCAAACATGACAATCGCGGTTGACTCGGGCGCGCGCGTCATTAAAAGGCAGGCTTCATGAGATATTCACGGGTGGCAGGACTGCCCGGCGCAGGAGATGAAAAATGGCGAAGCCGACGACCATCAAAATCCGTCTGAACTCGACCGCGGGCACGGGCCATTTCTACGTGACCAAGAAAAACGCACGCACCATGACCGAAAAGATGACCGTACGAAAGTACGATCCCGTGGTGCGCAAGCATGTCGAGTACAAGGAAGGCAAGATCAAGTAAGATCGCCTGACAGACAAGACAGAAAAGCCGCGCCAGCACAGCGCGGCTTTTTCTTTTGGGGCGCGCTGCGGGGCCGGTGAACTTTACCCGAAAGCGTAATTCGATGTCCCGTTTCAATATCCGTCCTGCCGCACCTGGAGATCATGCGGCGTTTTCCTCGTTGCTGTCGCACAGTTATCCGCCGCTTCTGGCGCCCTGCTATGCGCGCGCCGTGCTGTGTCAGGCCCTGCCGGTGATCACCCGTGTCGCACCAGAGGCCCTGTGTGGCGGTCGCTACTTCCTTGCCGAGCAGGGGGGGCGGGTTCTGGCCGCGGGCGGGTGGAGCGACATAAGCCCCTTCGGGCGTGCCTGTCCCGCCGGGCATGCCCACATCAGGCATCTGGCCTGTGACCCCGAGAGGCTCCGGCAGGGGATCGGGCGGGCCATTCTGGACGAGGTGATCAGAACCGCCCGTGCCAGCGGGATCAGGATGCTGCATTGCCTGAGCCCGCATAACGCCGCGCCGTTTTATGCGGCATCCGGTTTTGCCGCGCTTGGCGAGGTCGCCATGCGCCTCACGCCCGAGCTTGACCTGCCGGTGATCCACATGCGCTATGGATTGGGGTGAAACGCAAAAGGGCCGGTCGCAATGACCGGCCCCCTTATGTCGTGCAGCGTCTGGCGCTGTTTTATTCTTGCTGACCCATGAACATCAGCAGGAACTGGAACATGTTCAGGAAGCTGATGTAGAGGTTGAGCGCGCCGTCATAGGCGGCCTTGTCAAGCCATTCCTGATCGCCATGCGAGGCATGGGCGACATAGGTGTTCTTGATCTCCTGCGTGTAAAAGGCGGTCAGCCCGGCAAAGACCAGAACGCCAATCGCGGAGATTGCGAACATCAGTGCGGGCGATTGCAGGAAGATGTTGATCAGCATCGCCACCAGAAGGCCGACAACCCCCATGATCAGGAAGCTGCCCATCCCCGAAATGTCTTTCTTGGTGGTGTAGCCGTAGAGCGACAGCGATGAAAAGGCGATGGCGGTCACGATGAAGGTCTGAACGATCGAGAATCCGGTGAAGACCAGAAAGATCGAGCTCATCGAGATGCCGATCAGCGCGGCAAAGGCGAAAAAGCCAAGCTGTACCGCCGCCGCGGACCCGCGACGCAGAAGCGAGCCCCAGCCGAACATGATAAAGCCAAGCGGCGCCAGCATCACCACCCACTTGAGCGGCGAGAGGTAAAGCGCGGCGCCCAGACCCGACAGCATCGTGCCATTGGGCAATTGTGCGGCGGCGGCCGAGGGATCGGTTGTCACGGCAAGCCCTGCGATGGCCCATGCGGCAAGGGCTGTGATCAGCATGCCCAGGGACATGGTGCCGTAGACCTTGTTCATATGTGCGCGAAGACCCGCGTCAATCTGGGCGGTGCGTGTGCCCGACGCCGTCCGGATCGTGTTGAACTCTGCCATGAATACCTCCGATATGAAAATGGCAGCCCCGGAATGGGGCTTTGCCAACAATATCGTGTAGGTGTACCCGCTTTTCAAGTTTTAGCGAGCATTTTTCCAAGGCTTTCGAGCGCTTGGCCGGATCTGCGTGAATTAACGGCGGAACGAACCGGGCAAATCCCAGAACGGGCGGGCTGCTTCGGCGTCGGCCTGTGCGCGGCTCAGCCCAATATCGGCC
The DNA here is from genome assembly GCF_913054395.1 of uncultured Roseovarius sp. Lineage (GTDB taxonomy): Bacteria > Pseudomonadota > Alphaproteobacteria > Rhodobacterales > Rhodobacteraceae > Roseovarius. Next base: position 4,714 of record NZ_CAJXIP010000071.1, on the reverse strand, counting down.
AGGGCCGTGTCGTCAAGATTACGCAGGGCGCGGCGTTGGTGCCGGACCGCCAGCATCTTGCGAAGGGGAAACCGGGGGCGGGGCAGGGCGCCGTGGCGTGCGGGGGCATGGATATTCAGGCTCATGGTCTGTTCCTTTCCGAAATGTGATATTTGACCGCCTATTGATTTCTTCTGTTGATCTTTCTGCCTGAGTCGGGGCAATATTGAAAATGAATGTTTATTTGGTGAACCATCAGGGAATGTGATGAATGCGAAATCTTGATACAACGACATTGCGATCCTTGGTGGCGGTGGCCGATCAGGGTGGCGTGACACGGGCGGCCTCGGCGCTTAACCTGACGCAATCGGCGGTTTCGATGCAGATCAAGCGGCTTGAGGACATGCTTGGGCTCAAGCTTATGGATCGGGCCAACCGGCGGGTGTCGCTGACCGCCTCGGGGGAACAGCTTGTGGGATACGCACGCCGCATACTCGACCTCAACGACGAGGTTGTCGGCCGCCTTACCGAAGAGACATACGAGGGCGAACTTGTCCTTGGGGTGCCGCATGACATCGTCTACCCGGTGGTGCCGCGGGTCCTGAAAGCGCTGAATGCGGCCTTTCCGAGAGTCAATGTTCAGCTACGTTCGTCCAGCACGGTCGTGCTGCGCGAGGCGCTTGGCAAGGGCGAGGTCGACATGATCCTGACGACCGAGCAGGGTGTGGGCGAGGGGGGCGAGACCCTGACCGAAATGCCGCTGCGCTGGACCGGTGCGCCGGAGGGGGTTGCGTGGAAACGTCGGCCTCTGCGGTTGGCGTTCTGCACCTGCTGTATCTTCAGGCCGATCGTTTTGCACAAGCTTGACGAGGCCGGGATTGATTGGGAAATGGCGGTTGAATCGGAAGACGATCGCGCCGTCGAGGCCGTGGTCAGCGCCGATCTTGCCATCGGGGCCCTTCTTGAAAACAGCCTTCCGCCCTATCTCGAGGCGGTCAATCCAGGGGGGCTATTGCCCGACCTCGGGGTGCAGAAGATCAATCTTTACATGCGCGGCGGCCGCGACAAGGTGCTTGAAGAGCTGGCACAGATGCTGCGCAACGGCTTTGGGGCAATCTCGGCCCCCGGCCCCATGCTTATCTCGGCGTGACGACCACCTTGCCGGTGGATTGACGCGAGCGCAGCAGTTCAAGTGCCTCCGCTGCGCGCTCCAGCGGCAGAACATGGCTGATATGTGGCTTGATCCGGCCTTCGGCGTACCAGTCAAACAGGGTTTTCAGGCTGTTGGTGACCACCTCGGGACGGAAACTCAGATAGCCGCCCCAATAGAGGCCGATCACCGACAGGTTCTTCACCAAGAGGTGGTTGGCCGGAATTTGCGGCACCTCGCCACTGGCAAAGCCGATGCTCAGCAGGCGGGCCTCGGGGTTGCAGGCGCGGAACGCGGCCTTGAATTGATCCCCGCCGACCGGGTCATAGACCACATCGACCCCGCCAAGCGCCTTGCAGACGGCACGGATGTCTTCGGTTTTGGCGTCGATCAGGTGGTCGGCCCCGGCGGCGCGCGCGACCGCCAGCTTGTCGGCGCCGCGCGCGCAGGCGATCACCCGCGCGCCCATCTGCTTGCCGATTTCCACCGCTGTCAGGCCGACCCCGCCCGCAGCCCCCAGCACCAAGAGCGTCTCGCCCGGCTGCAACCGCGCCTTGTGATCCAGCGCCACATGGCTTGTGCCATAGGCGATCAGAAAGGCGGCGGCATCGGTGAAGGTCATTTCATCGGGCAAGGCCACCGCCCGGTTGGCGGGGAAACAGCCGAATTCCGCCAGCCCGCCCTGACCGCCAAAGACCGCAACCCGCGTGCCCGGCGCGTGCCCGTCGGTTTCGGGGCCAAGGGTGTCGACCACGCCGGCCACCTCCATGCCAAGGGTGAAGGGGGCGGGCGGGGTATCTTGATACTCGCCCTTGATCATCAAAAGGTCGGCAAAATTAAGACCGCAAGCCTCAATCCGCAAGGATAGCTCGCCGGGCCTGGGCGCGGGGCAGGGTATGTCGCAAATGGCGGGTGCAGCCCCGGTCGTGGCAATGTGAAACGCGCGCATGCGATTCCCCTTTTGATTCGGTTATTTACGGCAACAAACTCTTGATTGGATTAGGCTAATTCGATTCTATCTGTCAAATTACCCTTTTGGGTTGAGTGCGCCCTACCCAAAAGGGTAGCTACTCGTTTAGATTGTGTTGGTTTTAACCAAGGGTCGTATATGGATAGCGATATTTCTTGTATTTTACATGTACCTTGCTAAGGTCTGATATGCGCTGCTGGGATGCGCGGCGTTTATAATTGGCGTGTGTACTTGGCGTGTGTACTTGGCGTGGTGGGCGCCGTGATTTGCCGAAATTACCGGCAAGGTGAAAGTTAGAACAGAAGGAATATTCAATGCCGCACCCGGTAGATGTGCATGTTGGAAAACGTATTCGGCATCGACGTTGGCTTGTTGGGATGACCCAACAGCAACTTGCAGAAAGCGTTGGCATCAAGTTTCAGCAAATCCAGAAATATGAGACCGGCGCGAACCGTGTCAGTGCGTCCCGTCTCTGGGATATCGCCGATTCCCTCGAAGTTGAGATCAGCTTTTTCTTTGAAGGGCTGGAACACGAGGGCGATGACGTGCGTGAAAAGAGCGAGAATGTCCCGTCAGACATCCTTGGCGACAAAGAGGCGCTTGATCTGGTGCGGTCGTATTATGCGATCCCCGAGAATCAGCGTCGGCGCCTGTTCGATCTTGCCCGCGTCCTGAGCGAGGTGGCTTGAGCCTGACAGTTCCGTCGTCTAATGCTGCACCTGCAATGAGCGGGGCTGTCATGGACAACGAGAAGATTTTAAAAACCGCCCACGCGTTGGCCGATGCCGCACGTGAGGCGGTTTTGCCGTTTTTCAGAACCACTGAATTACAGGCCGACAACAAGCATACCGATGGCACCTTCGATCCGGTGACCGAGGCCGACCGGGCGGCCGAGCGCGCGATGCGCGATATCCTTGCAGAGACATGTCCAGAGGACGGCATTCTTGGCGAGGAATTTGGCAACCTCGCCGGTCAAAGCGGTTTGACCTGGGTGCTGGATCCCATTGACGGGACTCGCGCCTTTCTTTCCGGCGCGGCGACCTGGGGGGTGCTTGTCGCGCTTTCCGATGACAGCGGTCCGATCTATGGGCTGATCGACCAGCCCTATATCGGCGAGCGGTTCGAGGGCGGGTTCGGGCATGCAACCATGACTGGCCCGCTTGGCACAAAGGCCCTGAGAGTGCGCGGCGATCGCCCGTTGCAAGAGGCGATCCTGTTCACCACTTTCCCCGAGGTCGGCACGACCGCCGAAGGCATGGGATTTGCCGAACTTGCGCAACAGGTCAAGCTGGTACGTTACGGGCTGGATTGCTATGCCTATGCGCTCTTGGCGGCGGGGCAGATCGACCTGGTGGTCGAGGCCGGTCTTGCGCCCTACGACATTCACGCTCCGATGGCCGTAATTCGGGCGGCGGGCGGGATTGTCACCGATTGGCGCGGCGGGCCCGCACATGGCGGCGGGCGGGTTCTTGCGGCGGCGAGCCGCGAACAGCATGCTGCGGCGCTTGAGGTTCTTTCAAAGGTGCCTTGAACGCCAAAGCCGTTCTGGCATAAAAGGCCGATGCTGCAGGGTTCTTAACCCCTTTCCGCCGTGCAGGTCATGCTTCCAGAGGGGGTGAGGAAGCATTCGCAAGGGGTTGTTTTCATGAACGAAATACTTATCCGTGGGGCGGATTTCCTGCTCACGATGAATGACGCGCGCGAAGAGTTGCGCGGCGCTGATATCCTGATCCGCAATGGCATCATTGCCGCGGTTGGCCACGCTCTGCAAAGCGATGGCGAGCTTGTGCTTGCGGCGGGTTGCGTTGTGACGCCTGGCCTGGTGAACACACATCACCACCTCTATCAAAGCCTGACGCGCGCGGTACCTGGGGCTCAGGATGCGCTTTTGTTTGGCTGGCTAAAGACGCTCTATCCCATCTGGGGCCGCTTCGGACCCGAAGAAATGCGCGTTTCCGCCCTGATCGGACTGGCCGAACTGGCACTTTCAGGATGCACGCTAAGTTCCGATCACCTCTACATTTTTCCAAATGGCACGCGGCTTGAGGATACGATTCATGCCGCCGCTGAAATCGGCTTGCGGTTTCATCCCACACGCGGCGCGATGAGCATTGGAGAAAGCGCTGGCGGCTTGCCGCCCGATGCTTTGGTTGAAGATGAAGAACATATTCTAAACGATTGTATTCGCGTGATAGATTCCTTTCATGATGCCAGTGATGGCTCAATGTGCCGGGTTGGTATCGCCCCGTGTTCGCCGTTCTCGGTGAGCCGTGACCTGATGCGCAATGCGGCGCTTCTGGCGCGTGACAAGGGGGTCATGCTGCATACCCATCTGGCCGAGAATGACGAAGATATTGCCTATTCCGAGGCCAGTTTCGGCTGTCGTCCCGGACAGTATGCCGAAGAACTGGGATGGACCGGGGCCGATGTCTGGCATGCGCATTGCGTGAAGTTAGACGCGCAAGAGATTGATTTATTTTCCAAAACAAGAACCGGAGCGGCGCATTGCCCCTGCTCCAACTGTCGCCTTGGATCGGGGATTGCCCCGGTGCGTGCGATGCGGGATGCGGGCGTCAGGGTGGGCCTTGGGGTTGATGGATCGGCCAGCAATGACG
>NZ_CAJXIP010000070.1 GCF_913054395.1 uncultured Roseovarius sp. | reverse complement strand
GCGCACGCAAAGACACCAATGTGTCGCGAAATTCGTCAATCAGGGGGGAGTTATTGGGATCGTGGATCACGATGTCACCGGCGACCTCCTCGGGGGGCGTGCCGTGATTGGCGAGATGTTCCGCGATTTTGGCGGGGTTCCCAACCAGGAGGACACGCGCCACTTTTTCTTTGCGGATCATAAGCGCAGCCTCTGCTACGCGGGGATCATCGCCCTCAGCAAGGGCGATGATTTTGTCAGAGCCGCTGGCGGCACCAAGTATCTGGCGGAGCGGCTTCAAAAGGTCAGCTTCCGGTCTGTTTGACCATGTCAGCCGCGTCGATACCGGCCACGGAAACAGGCTTTTTCATCGCATCGCGACGGAAGGGCTCACCCAGTTCCTGGTTGATCATCGCTTCGATCAGGGTGGTGATACCGTTTTCCATCTGGTCCTTGACCGCCTGATTAAGCGCCTCGGTCAGCTCGTCCATGGTGCGCGCGATCACGCCCTTGAGGCCGCAGGCCTTGGCGATACCGGCATAGGATACCTGGGTATCAAGCTCTGTGCCGACAAAGTTGTCGTCAAACCACAGGGTCGAGTTGCGCTTTTCCGCGCCCCACTGATAGTTGCGGAACACCACCTGCGTGACGGCGGGCCATTCGCCCCGGCCAATCGCCGTAAGCTCGTTCACCGCGATACCAAAGGCACCGTCACCGGCAAAGCCGACCACCGGAACATCGGGCTGGCCGATCTTGGCGCCGACGATGGCCGGCAGACCATAGCCACAGGGACCGAACAGGCCCGGCGCAAGGTATTTGCGGCCTTCTTCAAAGCTCGGATAGGCATTGCCGATGGCACAGTTGTTGCCGATGTCAGAGCTGATGATCGCCTCGCGCGGCAGGGCGGCCTGAATTGCACGCCACGCCATGCGGGGGCTCATCCACTCGGGCTTGTCGGCGCGGGCACGTTCGTTCCAGGTGGTGCCGGGATCGTCATCCTCGTGGTCCATCGACGAGAGTTGCTGTGCCCATGTGGATTTGGTCTTGGCAATCAGGGCCTTGCGGTCGGCGCGGCCTGCGTCACCGGCGGTATCAGACAGCTTTTCAAGGATCGAGTTGGCCACTTTCTTGGCATCGCCGATGATGCCGACGGTCACCTTCTTGGTCAGGCCAATGCGGTCGGCATTGATGTCGACCTGAATGATCTTTGCGTCTTTGGGCCAGTAATCAATGCCATAGCCGGGCAGGGTCGAGAACGGGTTCAGCCGGGTGCCAAGGCAAAGCACGACATCGGCTTTCGCAATAAGCTCCATCCCGGCCTTGGACCCGTTATAGCCCAGAGGTCCGGCAAAAAGCGGATGCGAGCCGGGGAAGGCATCGTTGTGCTGATAGCCGACACACACCGGCGCATCGAGCCGCTCTGCCAACTGGCGCGAGGCGTCGATGCCGCCGGCCAGAACCACACCGGCCCCGTTCAGGATGACCGGGAACTTGGCGTTGCTCATAAGCTCTGCGGCCTGCGCGAGCGCCTGATCGCCACCGGCGGGGCGTTCGAATTCGACAATCGCCGGAAGCTCGATATCAATCACCTGCGTCCAGAAATCGCGCGGGACGTTGATCTGGGCGGGGGCGCTGGCGCGCTTGGCCTGAAGGATCACGCGGTTCAGGGTCTCGGCGATGCGGGTGGGATCGCGCACCTCTTCCTGATAGGCGACGCAATCGGCGAACAGGTTCATCTGTTCCATTTCCTGAAAACCGCCCTGACCGATGGTCTTGTTGGCGGCCTGCGGGGTCACAAGCAACAGCGGTGTGTGGTTCCAATAGGCGGTTTTCACGGCGGTGACGAAGTTGGTGATGCCGGGGCCGTTCTGGGCGATCATCATCGACATCTTGCCGGTCACGCGGGTGTATCCATCCGACATCATCCCGGCGCTGCCTTCATGGGCGCAGTCCCAAAAGGTGATGCCCGCTTTCGGGAAAATATCGGAAATCGGCATCATGGCCGAGCCGATAATGCCAAAGGCATGCTGGATCCCGTGCATTTGCAGCGTTTTTACAAAGGCTTCTTCGGTGGTCATTTTCATGGGCTACATCCTTGGGTCGCAGTGCCGGGCGGCACCTGGAGGGGGAAATCTGGGGTGAAACTAGCCCCCGGTGGTCAAGGCTTCTAGGGCCAAACGGGGATGGTGGATATGTCCAGATGTATTTAAAATTGAGAATAACTATCTCAATAATTAAAATCAAGGCAGCAATGCAGGCAGCGGCAGGGGCGTTTGAGCGCCCTTAACAGGCTAAAAATAAACGATTTACTGATCTCAGGACGGGCTTTCGCCCGTTCTCTCTGCTTTCGCCAATTCCCCGGCCAAACGCTCAATCCCCGGCGCAATGCGCTCGGCGGGCACAGAGGAATAGGCCAGACGATAGAAATTGCGCGGTCGATCAGTGCCGTAGAAGAACGGCTTTCCCGGCTCGACAAGCACGCCGGCCTTGCGCAATTCCGGCTCGATCTGACCGATGTCCACGTTATCAGGCGCGCGCATCCAGATCGAAGAGCCACCAAACACCCCGCGCCCGGCCACGCTTAGCCCGTGATCGGCAAGGGCGGCTTCCATGGCGTGGCGCCTCTTGGTGAATACCTGGCTCATGCGGCGCACAAGGCTGTCGTAATGTCCCAGCGACAGGAAATAGGCGGTTGTGCGCTGAATGTGACCCGGCGGATGGCGCAGCACGCTGGCGCGCAGGGCGCGGCATTCGCGAATGAACGACTTTGACCCCACCAGATAGCCAAGCCGCAAGCCAGGAAAGATCGACTTGGAAAAGCTGCCCACATAGATCACGCGCCCCTCGGTATCGAGTGATTTGAGCGCCGGCAGCGGCGCGCGCAGGAACGAAATTTCAAACTCGTAATCATCCTCGACAATCAGCGCGTCCATCTCGGCAGCCTTGGCCAAAAGTGCCTTGCGCCGCGCAAGGGGCATGGTCGCATTGGTCGGGGCCTGATGACTTGGCGTGGTGAAAATCACGTCGGCATGATCCGGAAGCGCCTCGGGCGGCAGCCCGTCACGATCGACATCGACCGGCGCGAGATGACAGCGCGACTGCACCAGAATATCGCGCAGCGCGTGATAGCAGGGGTTCTCGATTACGGCCGTGCGCCGCTGGGTCAAAAGCACCTGCGCGGTCAGCCAAAGCGCATTCTGCGCCCCCATCGTTACAAGGATTTCATCCGATTGCGCCAATATCCCCCGCCGCGGAAGGGTATGGCGGGCGATGAATTCGATCAGCTTGGGGTCGTCCTGATCATAGTAATCCGATGTCAGGGATTTGAAATCCTTCTGCCCCAATGCCTGAAGCGCACAATGGCGCCAGTTGGCATGGTCAAACAGCGCCGGATCGGTCTGCCCATAGATGAAGGGATAGGGATAGCTGGCCCAATTCTGGGGCTTTTCCGGGGTGTCGCCACCGGTAAAGCGGCGGCCAAGGGCGCGTGACCAGTCGATGGTGTCGCGCACCGGGCCGGGGGCGCCAAAGGCCGGCGGTTCCGGCGCATTGGGCGACACGAAATAGCCAGAGCGATCGCGCGCCTCAAGATAGTCGTTGGCCTGCAATTCGGTGAGCGCCAGCGTCACGGTGATTCGGCTGACCCCAAGGTGCCCCGCAAGTTTGCGCGAGGAGGGAAGCTTTTCACCCTTGCGAAACCGGCCCGACAGAATGCCCTGCGCGATCATCTGCTGGATCTGCGCCTGCAGGGTGCCCTGTGCATTGGGAGCAAGGAAAAATGTTTCAACCGGAATCGCCATCCCCAATAGCTTAGATTGGACTTATCCGGCGCGCAATCTGGTATGGTTACCAGGGCGCGAAAACCATGCCTTCGCCCATCCGGAAAAGTTCCTGTTGCGCGACGACCGCACCTTCCGCAAGCTGGTCAGCGTAGCAACAGGAGGCGAAGAATGATTGCTGTCATATTCGAGGTGATCCCCGGCGAAGGCCAGACAGAACCCTATCTTGATGTGGCCGCCAGAATGCGCCCTCTGGCCGAAAGCATTCCGGGGTTCATCAGCGTCGAGCGGTTTCAAAGCCTGACCAACCCGGGCAAGCTTTTGTCGCTGTCCTTCTGGGAAGACGAGGCTGCCGTGACCCGTTGGCGCCAGCTCGAGGCTCATCGCGGCGCCCAAAAAGCCGGACGTGAGGTGATGTTCGAGGACTATCGCCTGCGGGTCGTGAGCGTGATCCGCGATTACGGTAAGTTCGAGCGCGACGAGGCCCCTGATGACAGTCGCGCGGCGCATGGTGGCTGATCGTTTGAAATACCCTCTCGCCAAGCTGTGATTTGCCCGAGCGGCAGCCCGCGGCTAGGTCTGGGGCATATTTTCCCGAAACAAGAGAGATATGTCTTGGACCAGAAAGCGATTCTATCCCCGCAGGACAAGCTTGACGCGCTGGCCCTGTTGATCATGCGCCTCGGGTTGGCGTGGTTCATTTTCCTCTGGGCGGCGCATAAGATCATCACGCCCAAACAGTATCAGAACCTTGCGCGGCATTTCGATGGTGTCGATGTCAGCCTGACCCAGATCTATCTTGGGGGCGGGGTGCAGATCGCGCTCTGCCTTCTGGTGGCACTTGGTGTTTTGCGGTATTTTTCCTACGGCAGCTTGCTGATCATGCATTTCTTTACCGTGCTGCGCCGCTGGGAAGGGTTTTTTGACCCCTTCGCGGTCAATGATCGCGGCTTTCCCATCCACCGCAATCAGGTGATTGACCTTGCGGTTCTGGGCGCCCTCATTGCCCTGGTGTTGCTGATCCGGCGGGATCATTTCAGTATCGGCGGTTGGCTGGCGCGTCACGACCGCCCGCGTTGGTGGAACTAGCGCAATCGCGCCGCCTTGCGTCGTTTTCCTGTGGCGCGGGGCGTATGGCCTGCCTAGAAAGGGCGAAACACACCAACCGAAAGGACCGCCCCATGAGCGATATCACCCGCCACCACACCGGCGACCGCATGAGCCAGATCGTCACCCACAATGGCACGGTTTACCTTGCCGGACAGGTCGGCAACCCTGCCGACAACGTCGTCGATCAAACCAGGACCTGCCTTGAACAAGTCGATGCCCTGCTGGCCGAGGCCGGAAGTGACAAGACCCGCATCCTTCAGACCGTGGTCTGGCTTGCCGATATGGCCGATTTTGCCGACATGAATTCGGTCTGGGATGCCTGGGTCGCCCCCGGCCACACTCCGGCCCGCGCCTGTGGCGAAGCCAAGCTTGCCACGCCAGACTACAAGGTCGAATTCATCGTCATTGCGGCGCAGGGCTAAATGCTCGCAATGGGGATAAATTTCATCTTTCCCTAAATACTCCCGCCGGAGGCGATCCTTCGGCGGGCACAAATCGTGCCGCGTGCGGGTCATGGACGCAAAGTCATGATTGCGCTATCAGGCATTCAGATCAAAGTTTCCAAGAGGCACATTCATGTCCGGCCACGCCACACCCATTCGCATGACATCGCACAAATCCGGGCCCCTGACCGGACAGGCCGATGTGCCCGGCGACAAGTCGATCTCGCATCGCTCGCTTATCCTTGGCGCGATGGCGGTTGGCGAAACCGTGATCACCGGCCTGCTGGAAGGCGAAGACGTGATCGACACGGCCCGTGCGATGCGCGCCTTTGGCGCAGAGGTGACCCGTGACGAGGCCGGTACATGGCATGTACATGGCGTCGGTGTCGGTGGTTTTGCCGAGCCGGGGAACGTGATCGATTGCGGTAATTCGGGCACCGGCGTGCGTTTGATCATGGGTGCGATGGCGACCTGTCCGATCACCGCAACCTTTACCGGCGATGCCAGCCTGAACAAGCGCCCGATGGCGCGGGTGACCGATCCGCTGGCGCTGTTTGGCGCCAAGGCGGTGGGGCGCTCGGGCGGGCGGCTGCCGATGACGATTGTCGGCGCAGCCGATCCGGTGCCGGTGCGCTATACCGTCCCGGTCCCCTCTGCACAGGTGAAATCGGCGGTGCTTCTGGCCGGCCTCAATGCGCCGGGACAGACGATCGTGATCGAACAGGAGGCAACCCGCGATCATACAGAGCGGATGCTGGCCGGGTTCGGGGCGGAGATTGTCACGCAGGAGACGGACGAGGGTCGTGTCATCACTCTGACCGGGCAGCCCGAACTGAGGCCGCAGACCATCGTGGTGCCGCGCGATCCAAGCTCGGCGGCCTTCCCGGTCTGTGCGGCGATCATCACGCCGGGTTCGGATGTTCTTGTGCCCAATATCGGGCTTAACCCGACACGCGCGGGTCTGTTTGCCACGCTGCGCGAGATGGGCGCCGACCTAAGTTATGAAAATCCGCGTGAAGAGGGGGGCGAGCCGGTGGCCGACCTGCGCGCGCGCTTTTCGCCCGACCTCAAGGGGATCGAAGTGCCGCCCGCGCGGGCGGCCTCGATGATTGACGAATACCCCGTCCTTTCGGTGGTGGCCGCCTTTGCCCAGGGCCAGACAGTGATGCGCGGCGTCAAGGAGCTTCGGGTCAAGGAAAGTGACCGGATCGAGGCGATGGCGGCGGGCCTGCGCGCGGGCGGTGTTGCCGTCGAAGATGGACCGGATTGGTGGATTGTCACCGGCCTTGGCCATGGCAATGTGCCCGGCGGCCAGACCTGCGCCAGCCATCTTGATCACCGGATCGCGATGTCGTTCCTGATCATGGGCATGGCCACGCAAGAGCCGGTCAGCGTCGATGACGCAGGCCCGATCGCCACGTCCTTTCCGATCTTCGAGGCGCTGATGGCCGATCTGGGGGCAGATATCCGGCGCGGGTGACGGGAGAGGGCCAGGAACGCCTTCGGCGAGAGTATTTTTGCCAAGAAGAAAATGAGGGGTTATGTGAGATTGAGCCCTGTCACGGATCTTCGAAGGAGAACCACCGATGAGCGCACCTTTGCAGGATTTGATCGTGTTGGACCTGACCCATGTTCTGGCGGGGCCATTTGCGTCGATGAACCTTGGCGATCTCGGCGCACGGGTGATCAAGGTCGAACGGCCCGGTACGGGTGACGATACCCGCAGCTTTCCACCCTTCAAGGATGGCAAGAGCGCTTATTTCGCCGCCATTAACCATGGCAAGCAGTCGATCGCGCTTGATCTCAAGGCCGATGCGGACCGCGAGATTTTCGACCAGCTTCTGGCGCGCGCCGATATCGTGCTTGAGAATTACCGTCCCGGCGTGATGGAAAAGCTCGGGTTTGGCTGGGAGACGTTGCACGAGCGGTTTCCGCGGCTGATTTATGGTGCGGTCAGCGGGTTTGGCCACACCGGGCCGGATGCCTTGAGACCCGCCTATGACATGGTGGTGCAGGCCCGCAGCGGCGTCATGTCGATCACCGGGGAAAAGGATCGCGATCCGGTGCGCGTCGGTGCCTCGATCGGTGATATCGTGGCGGGGCTTTTTCTTGCGCAAGGCGTGCTGGCGGCGGTGATTGATCGCGCCAAAACCGGCCTTGGGCGCAAGGTGGATGTGGCGATGCTGGACGGTCAGTTCGCCATTCTGGAGCATGCGATTGCCCTGACCACGGTCAACGGTGTGCCGCCCGCACCATCGGGGGCGCGGCATCCGTCGATCACCCCGTTTGAAACCTTTCATGCCGCTGATGGTCTGTTCGTGATAGCCGCAGGCAATGATGCGCTTTTTGCCAGGCTGTGCGATGTCCTTGGCCTGCCGTTGGCGGATGATCCGCGCTTTGCCACCAACCCGGTGCGTTGTGACAACAACCGCCTGTTGAAGCGGTTGATCGAGGCGGTCACCCTTGAACATTCCAAGGCGCATTGGATTGCAGAGCTTGAGGCGGCAGGCGTGCCGACCGGGCCGATCCAGAACCTGTCCGAGGTGTTGCAGGACCCGCAGATCCTGGCGCGCAACATGGTCGTCGATGTCCTGGACAAGGCCGGGAAACCCGCCTTTGTGGCCGCCGGAAACCCGATCAAGATCAGCGATCTGGCCGATCCGGTCACGCGCGCGCCCGCACCCGATCTGGACGGCGACCGACAGGCGGTTCTCGATTGGTTGAAAAGACCGTGATCACCCCGTGAAACGCTTGGTAAAGCCGCGCCAATGCGCCTAGACTCGGAGAATGGATCAAAACGCCCCTCCAGGAAAATTGTCGCCTGAACCACCCCCGGTCAAGCTGGGCATCATGCGCACGCTGCGGCGGCTGGCGGTGGTGATCGTTATGGTCATTGCCCTGCATGAGGTATTTGTCCGCGCAGAGGCATGGATTTCGACCAGCCAGTACAGTTGGGCGATGCCGGGCCTGACGCTTGCGGTGTTGTTCCTTTATGCGCTGATGATTGCCATTCCCTTTGTGCCGGGTGTCGAGATCGGTCTGTCTGTCCTGGCGCTCAGCGGACCGAGCGTGGCGCCGATGGTCTGGCTTGCCACCACCTTTGGTCTGTCGCTGGCCTATATGGCGGGGTGCAAGGTGCCTTATCGTTGGTTGCACCGGGTATTTCTTGATCTGCACCTGACCGGGGCCTGCCGGTTGTTGCAGCGTTTCGAGACCCTGCCGCCAAAGGGGCGGGTCGCGTTCCTGCAATCGCAATTGCCGACCAGGTTCGGCCCTTATCTATTGCGGTTTCGTTACCTTGGGCTTGGCATATTGATCAACATTCCCGGCAATTCAGTGATTGGTGGCGGTGGCGGCATCACCCTTTTGGCGGGGGTTTCGGGCCTGTTCCGGATGCCCGCCACGATCCTGACCATTGCGCTTGCCACGGCGCCGGTGCCGATGGCGATCTGGCTTTTCGGGTGGGAAATCCCCTGGGGCTAGCCGTGCAGGCCACAGGATGCCGCCAAGGGGATATTTTCTGACGGTTGCGGGCTGTTCCCGGCGCGCGAATGGCTTATGTTCAGCCCGCATGACGCAGGCCAATGAACAGGATTCTACAGATGTCGAATGATCCCCTTGTCGTTTTTACCCCCTCGGGCAAGCGTGGGCGGTTTCCCAAGGGTACGCCGGTCCTGACGGCTGCACGGCAGTTGGGCGTTGATCTTGATTCGGTCTGCGGCGGGCGCGGGATTTGTTCGAAATGCCAGATCACGCCGGGCTATGGCGAGTTTTCCAAGCATGGTGTGACGGTACAACAGGATGCCCTGTCAGAGTGGAACGCTGTCGAGCAGCGCTATGACGAAAAGCGTGGCCTGAAGGCCGGTCGTCGTCTTGGCTGTCAGGCGCAGATCATGGGCGATGTGGTGATCGACGTGCCTCCTGAAAGCCAGGTCCACAAGCAGGTCGTGCGCAAGGCCGCCTCGGCCCGTGTGATCGAGATGGACCCGGCCACCAGGCTTTATTTCGTCGAGGTCGACGAGGCCGATATGCACGAGCCGACCGGCGATCTGGAGCGTCTGGCGCGGGCGCTGCGCGAGCAATGGGATATTCCCGAGATCCGCGCCGACCTTAGCCTGTTGTCCAAGCTTCAGCCGGTGCTGCGCAAGGCCAAGTATCAGGTCACCGTGGCGCTTCACAAATCGCATAAGGATACTTCGGCGCGGGTGCTTGAAATCTGGCCGGGCCTGCATGAAGGCGGGTTGTTCGGGCTTGCGATCGACCTTGGATCGACCACGGTTGCGGCGCATCTGACCAACCTTGAAACCGGCGAAGTGGTGGCCAGTTCCGGTATCATGAACCCGCAGATCCGCTTTGGCGAAGACCTGATGAGCCGGGTCAGCTATTCGATGATGAACCCCGGCGGCGACAAGGAAATGACCGCTTCGGTGCGTGATGCGCTGAACACGCTGGCCGAAGAGATCGCCAAGGAGGCCGGGATTGATGCGGCATTGATCGTGGAAACGGTGTTCGTCTGCAACCCGGTCATGCATCATCTTTTGCTTGGGATTGATCCGGTCGAACTTGGCCAGGCGCCGTTTGCCCTGGCGACCTCGGGAAGCCTTTCGATGGATGCCAAAGAGCTTGATCTTAGCGTGATCAACCCGCGCGCGCGGGTCTATATCCTGCCGTGCATTGCGGGCCATGTGGGGGCCGATGCCGCCGCCGTCGCGCTAAGCGAAGAGCCCGGCAAATCCGAGGACCTTGTGCTTATCGTCGATGTGGGCACCAATGCCGAGATCCTGCTTGGCGACAAGAGCCGGGTTCTGGCCTGTTCCTCGCCCACCGGCCCGGCGTTCGAGGGCGCACAGATTTCAAGCGGACAGCGTGCCGCCCCCGGCGCGATTGACGCCATCCGTATCGACCCGGTCACCAAGGAACCGCGTTTTCGCGTGATCGGAAGCGATCTTTGGTCGGATGAAGAGGGTTTTGATGCGGCCACCGAGGCAAGCGGCATAACCGGAATCTGTGGGTCCGGCATCATCGAGGCGGTGGCCGAATTGCGCATGGCCGGCTTGTTGGATGAAAGCGGGCTTATCGGCTCGGCCGAGGCGGCGGGCACGGACCGGATGATCGCCGAGGGGCGCACGCATGCCTATCTTATCCATGATGCCACCGATCAGGGCGGGCCGCGCATCACCGTGACCCAAGGCGATATCCGCGCCATTCAGCTTGCGAAATCCGCGCTTTATGCCGGGGCGCGCCTGTTGATGGACGAACGCGGTGTCGACAAGGTTGATCGCGTTGTGCTTGCCGGGGCGTTTGGTGCCCATATCAGCAGCAAGCATGCGATGGTTCTTGGCATGATCCCCGACGTGCCGCTGGAAAAGGTCACAAGTGCCGGCAATGCGGCGGGCACCGGCGCGCGGATCGCGCTTTGCAATGTTGCCGCCCGCGCCGAGATCGAGCGTGTGGTCGGCCAGATCACCAAGGTTGAAACCGCGATCGAGCCGAAATTCCAGGAACATTTCGTGGCCGCCAACGCCATCCCGCACAAGACCGATCCGTTCCCGGAACTGGCCAAGATCGTCACCCTTCCGAACCCCAGCTTCAACACCCGAGGAGATGACGGCGAGGGCGACGGCGGACGGCGGCGGCGGCGGCGATCATAAGGGCTGTTTCGCTTTCGGCTTGTGGCGGCGGAGGCGCTGCGCGAAACTTGCCGTGAGACAGACGAAAGGCGCGACCCATGGCAGAGCTTGAAGCGCGGATTGCACAGGGTCGGGGCGATGCCCCGGCGGATCTTGTGTTGCGCGGCGGCACGGTGTTTGACCTTGTTACCGGCGCGATGATCCCCGGCGATGTGGCGATCTGCGGCGATACCATCGTGGGCATCGGTGCCGCATATGAGGGGCGTGAGGTGCTCGATGTGACCGGCATGACGCTTGTGCCCGGCTTTATCGACACCCATCTGCATATCGAAAGCTCGCTGGTCACGCCGTTTGAATTTGACCGCTGTGTCACGCCCCACGGGGTAACGACTGCGATCTGCGATCCGCATGAAATCGCCAATGTCATCGGCCTTGACGGCATTCGCTATTTTCAACAGGCAAGCACCCATACGGTGATGGATATCCGGGTGCAATTGTCATCCTGCGTGCCCTCGACCGACATGGAAACGGCAGGAGCCGAGATTGACGCTGTGGCCTTGGCAGAGGTGATGGGCCACGCCTCGGGGATCGGGCTTGCGGAGTTCATGAATTATCCCGGTGTCATTCACCGCGATCCCGCCGCGATGGCCAAACTGGCGCTGTTTGAGGGCGGGCATATCGACGGGCATTGCCCGCAGCTATCGGGACGCGACCTGAATGCCTATTGCGCGGCAGGCATCCGCACCGAACATGAGGCAACCACCGCCGAGGAAGCGCGCGAAAAGCTTCAAAAGGGCATGCGCGTGCTGATCCGCGAGGGATCGGTGAGCAAGGATTTGATCGCGCTTCAGCCGGTTTTGACAAATATCACAGCGCCTTACATGTGCCTGTGTACCGATGATCGCAACCCGCTTGATATCGCCGAAGAGGGCCATCTTGATCATATGATCCGGACCCTGATCGCGCGCGGCACGCCGGTTTTGGCGGCGTACCGCGCCGCGTCCCTGTCCGGCGCCGAGGCGTTCGGTCTCAAGGATCGCGGGTTGATCGCGCCCGGCAAACGCGCCGATATTGTCGCAGTCCGATCGCTTGAGGCCTGTGATGTGCAACGGGTGCTCTGCGCGGGGCAACTGGCCGATCCGGCAGCCTTTGACGCGCGCGGCACGGTGGCCCCCGTGGCCCGCGGATCGGTCAAGGCGCCCAGGGTCACGCCACAGGATTTCCGCATCGCGGAAAACCGCACAGAGACGGACGTGATCGGCATCATCGAAGGCAAGATCATCACCGAGCATCTGCACGAAAAGATCGCAATCGAAGACGGCGACAAGCGCCCTGATCCGGCGCGTGATCTGGCCCGGATCGCGGTGATCGAGCGGCATGGCAGGAACGGCAATATCGCCACCGGCTTTGTGCGCGGCTTCGGCATCTCTGCGGGGGCGATTGCCTCGACGGTCTGTCACGATCACCACAATATCGCCTGTGTTGGCGTCGATTACGCCGATATGGCGCGCGCCGCCAATCGCCTTGGCGAGATCGAAGGCGGCTTTGTCGTGGTCCGCGATGGCGAGGTTCTGGCCGAACTGGCCCTGCCGGTGGCGGGCTTGATGAGTCTGGAAAGCTTTGAGGTGGTGCGCGACCGCCTGATGGATCTGCGCGGGGCGGCCAAATTGCTTGGCGTCGGATTGCAAGAACCGTTCTTGCAGCTGGCATTCCTGGCCCTGCCGGTCATTCCCGCCCTCAAAATCACCGATCGCGGCCTGGTCGATGTGACCCGCTTTGAGATTCTAAGCTAGAACGCCTTGAAGGTCAGCGTTGTCTCCGTCCGCTCAATGCCGTCGATACTCAGCAGGTTTTCGTTGATGTAATGGCCCACATCCGCATTTTCCGGGATGTAGAGCTTGAGCAAAAGATCAAACGGTCCGCTGATCGAATAAAGCTCGGAATGAATTTCGCGCAGGGCGATTTCCTCGGCGACGCGATAGGACGTACCGGGCTTGCAGCGGATATTCACGAAGACACAGCGCATCTCAAAACCTCTTTTGAATGTTGGGGTGAGTTAACCACCGATTGCCCGGAAAGGGAAACCGGGAAAATCGCGCTGGTCCCCGATCCGGATCAAAGTGTCATGTGGCGCGCCCGTGCGCCGCGCTCGATCGCGGCGGCATGCAGGCGGTCGATGTTGAGCTCATAGCGCAACTCTTCCAAAAGCCGCAACTCGCGTTCGTTCAGCCGACCATCCGCCGCGCCCACATCGCAGGCCAGGGCATAGGCGGTTTCGTTAAGCCGCTCCGGCAGGTCGGAGCGGATGAGGCCAAACAGCGCATCAAGCCCGTCCTCGACGCTGAACAGGTCGAATACGGTCCGTGACACCACGCCGATCCGGTCCATATCGTAATCCGCAAAAATCGGCAGGTTGTTGACGGTGCTTTCAATTTTCACGAGTTCGGCGGTGCGCATGTCTTCATCCGATGCCGAAACGGCAATCATGACGGCCACAAGGCAATCCTGCGGAGAGAGGGAATGTTCGATCTGCTCGGTCATTGAAGGGCCTTTCAGGCTGCGTTGTTGCGGTGCAGAATATTGACTGTTGGCCTTCCCGGCAATAGGTAGCGGCGATGCCTTGCCGGTGTTTCGGCAAAGCGAATCCTGGAGAATGCCCGATGTCTGACCTGCGTGATGCTGCTATGAATTCGAAAGCCTGGCCTTTTGAAGAGGCGCGCCGCGTACTCAAACGTTATGAAAAGGCGCCGCCGGAAAAGGGCTATGTGCTGTTTGAAACCGGCTATGGCCCGTCTGGCCTGCCGCATATCGGCACCTTTGGCGAGGTGGCGCGCACCACGATGATCAAGCGCGCCTTTGAACTTATAAGCGATATCCCGACGCGGCTTATCTGTTTTTCCGACGATCTTGACGGCATGCGCAAGGTGCCCGGCAATGTGCCCGACCCAGAGGCGCTTGCCGAGCATCTGCAAAAACCCCTGACAAGCGTGCCTGATCCGTTCGGTACCCACGACAGTTTCGGCGCCCATAACAACGCCATGCTGCGCCGGTTCCTTGATACCTTCGGGTTTGAATACGAATTCATCTCGGCCACCGAGTTTTACGGTTCCGGCCGTTTCGACGAGGTCCTGCTGCGCGCCGCGCGCGAGTATGATAAGGTCATGGCGATCATGCTTAAATCGCTGCGTGATGAACGCCGCCAGACCTATTCGATCTTTCTGCCGATCCATCCTGAATCCGGTCGTGTGCTTTATGTACCGATGAAACAGGTGAATGCTGCCGAGGGCACCATCACCTTTGATGATGAGGATGGGCGCGAATGGACGCTGCCGGTCACCGGCGGCAATGTCAAACTGCAATGGAAACCCGATTTCGGGGCGCGTTGGGCCGCCCTTGGCGTCGATTTCGAGATGTACGGCAAGGACCATTCCGCCAACACCCCGATCTATGACGGAATTTGCCGGGTTCTGGGCGGCCGTGCGCCCGAGCATTTCACCTATGAACTGTTTTTGGACGAAAACGGCCAGAAGATTTCGAAAAGCTCGGGCAATGGCGTGTCGATCGACGAATGGCTGACCTATGCCGCAACCGAAAGCCTGTCGTATTTCATGTACCAGAAACCGAAAACCGCCAAGCGGATGCATTTTGATGTGATCCCCAAGGCGGTTGACGAATATCACCAGCAATTGCGCGCCTACGCCGGTCAGGATGCGGCGGCCCGGCTGAACAACCCGGTTTGGCATATCCACGGCGGCAACGTGCCCGAAAGCCATATGGTGGTGCCGTTCTCGATGCTGCTGAACCTCGCCTCGGTGGCCGCGGCGCATGATAAAGAGGCGCTTTGGGGGTTCATCCGCCGCTATGCGCCGGATGCCAGCCCCGAAACCCATCCTGACATGGATCAGGCGGCGGGCTTTGCCGTGAAGTATTACGAGGATTTCGTGGCGCCTGCGAAAACCTATCGTGCCCCGACCGATCTTGAGCGCGAGGCGCTGACTGATCTGCGCGATCAGCTTGCAGCCTATGACGGTCCGGTTGACGACGAAGCCTTGCAGAGCATCGTTTACGGTGTCGGCCGTGAGCGGTTCGATCCGCTGCGCGACTGGTTCAAGACGCTCTACGAGGTACTTCTGGGCGCAAGCCAGGGCCCGCGTTTCGGCGGCTTTATTGCGCTTTACGGCGTCAAGGAGACCGTGGCGCTGATCGACCGGGGCCTCGCGGGCGAGCTGTCCTGAGCAAGGCCGCCTGTCAGGGGCGGCGAGCGTCGCGTTTCATTGCAACGATTCCATCGGGCGGCTAGTCTGGCCGCATCCCCTGATCGCGTGCATCAGTTCAAGCGGACCGGGGTGCGCGCGACTAGAAACAGGGCAGGGAGAGCACGATGAAATATCTGATCGGATTTGGGTTGGTCGCGGCGGTCGCGGCCTGTGTGCAAAGCGCCGCGATGCCTGAGGCAAGCGAGGGCGCGGCGATCTTTGCCGAAAATTGCGCGCAATGCCATGGCGCAGGCGGTAAAGGCGATGGGCCGTGGGCCATGGGCATGACGCCGGCCCCCGCCGATCTGACCCAGCTGTCGTCGGGCGGTGAATTTCCGCGCGCGCATGTGCTCTCGGTCATTGACGGTTATGACCGTACCGGCCTTCCCGGTCAGGACATGCCGGAATTCGGCCTTTTGCTTAAGGGCGATACGGTGCCGGTTGATGTTGGCGACGGCGTTCTGACCCCAACCCCGCGCCCATTGGCGGCATTGATGGCCTATCTCGAAAGCATTCAGCAGGGGTAGGGGCGCCGTGGTTCAGGGTTTGCGCTGAAACGCGATCATCACCAGCGCAAGGCAGGATGAGCCAAGCATCAGCAACAGCGACACCGCGTTCAAAAGCGGGGTCGAGCCCTCTTTGAGCCGGTCAAACATCGCGATGGTCAATGGCGCGTCCGAGCCGACAAGCATCAAGGTGGTGTTGAAGTTTTCAAAGCTCATCAAGAACGCCACCACAAAGGCCCCGATCATTGCGGGCATGAGATAAGGCAGGGTGATCGTGCGAATGGCCGTCAACCGGTCCGCGCCAAGGTTCAGTGCGGCCTCTTCCAGTGTGCGGTCAAACTTTTGCAGCCGCGCGGCGATCACCAGCGTGGCAATGGTGGTGATAAAGGAAAACTGCCCCAGAACCACCAGAACAAGGCCCGGCCGCAAGGCGGTGATATCCAAATTCGCCACATCCCAGGCGGCATTGGCAACCGTGCTGGAAAACACCAGGATCGAGATGCCAAGAACAATGCCGGGAATGACCAGCGGCAGGAGCATCAGCACGTACAAAAGGCCGCGACCGCGAAACTGATACCGGTTGAAGAGAAACGCATTACTCGTGCCCACCGCCAGCGACAGCGCCGAGACGCACAGCCCCACAAAGGCCGATGTGCCAATCGCGCGCAGGATCGGGCGTTCATGAAACGCACCGATTTGCGGGCGCGCATCGCCAAAGAACCAGTTCCAGGTAAAGCCTTCCCAGGGCAGCGAGGGAAACTGGCTGTCGTTGAAGGCAAAGACCGCGACCACCGCAAGGGGCAGGCCGAGATAGATGAAAAACATCACGATATACCCGGTATAGATAATCCGGTACGCGCGCGGTTGGGGCATCGAAGGTATCATCGCATCGGCCCCCTTAACCCATTGTCTTTTCAAGCGTCTGACCGGTCACGCGCAGCATGCCCCAGACGATCACGGATGACAGAATCAATAGCATGAACCCAAAGGCGGCGCCCAATTCCCAGTTAAAGCGCACGATGAATTGCGAATAGATCAGTTCGGTGAACCACAGGCTGTCCTTACCGCCAAGCATGGTCGGCGTCAGGTAATTGCCAAGCGACAGCATGAAGACCACGATCGACCCCGAAACAATGCCCGGCGTGGCATGCGGGATGATGATCTCGCGCAGCACGCTAAAGCCGCTTCCGCCAAGGTCATAGCCCGCCTCGATCACCGCGTCGTCAAGGCTTTCAAGAGTGGTGACCAGTGGCACGACCATGAACAGCATCGAGGTATAGACAAGCCCCACCATCATTGCCGCATCGTTGTAAAGCATTTCGACCGGCCCCGAAACGAGGCCGAGATTTTGCAACAAGGTCGAGATCAGCCCCGTTTCGCGCAGCAGGATCATCCAGCCGAATGTGCGCACAAGTTCGGATACCCAGAACGGCACGAGGCAGAGCAGGAACAACGACGATTGCACCCGCCCCTTGGCGATTTTGGCGATGTAGAACGACACCGGAAAGGCAATCAAAAGGGTGATCACCGTGGCCAGAACCGACATCACTGCCGTGCGCATGAATGTCCGCAGATAGAGTGGCTCGCCGAAGAAGGCCAGGTAATTGGCCGGGCTGCTGGCATATTGCCCGACGCCGACCCTCTCGCGCAGCGACAGCAACAGCATGTCGATATGCGGGATGATGATCAGCAATGTCAGCCACAGCAATAGCGGTGTCAGCAGCAAGACAAATCCAAGGCGCGCCCCGGCCTGCATCACGCGGCCCCTGTCAGGGCAAAGCAGTTGCTCTGGTCCCCGGACCAGCCGATATGCACCGCGTCGCCGCGCCCGATACCCGCAAATTCGCCCGATTGCGGCAGGGTCACTTCGATTTCGGGGCTACCCTGCGTTGATTGCACAAGGATACGGCTTGCCGCGCCATTGAACAAAAGGCTGGTCACCCGCCCGCTTAGCCGGTTGTCGAAATGCGCAAGATCAGCGTCAGAGCGCGCAAGGCGGATCGCCTCGGGGCGCACGAAAATCTCGGCGCGATCACCGATTGAAAGATGCCGTTCATGGGCATTGGCGCGCATCAGAAGCCCGCCATCGGTGCGCAGCGCAAGCGTGCCGTCGCTCGCCGTTTCGATCTTTCCGGTCCAACGGTTGCTGTCACCGACAAAGCCCGCGACAAAGGCGGTGTCGGGGCGGTAATAAAGGTCCTGCGCGGTGCCGATCTGTTCAAACCGCCCGGCATTCATCACCGCGATCTGATCGGACATCACAAGCGCCTCTGACTGATCATGGGTGATATAGACGAACGTCGTGTCAAACGCTGCCTGAAGCGCCTTGAGTTCGATCTTCATATGTTCGCGCAGCTTGAGATCAAGCGCACCAAGTGGCTCGTCCAGC
>NZ_CAJXIP010000069.1 GCF_913054395.1 uncultured Roseovarius sp. | reverse complement strand
TGGTATCCCGGTGATCACCTCGAACCGTATCAACACCCCCGAGGTGGGCGAGGATATCCTCGCACAGGGCGCCGCCGATATGGTCAGCATGGCGCGCCCGTTCTTGGCCGATCCCGATTTCGTGGCCAAGGCGGCGGCGGGGCGGGCCGCGACCATCGCGCCCTGTATCGCCTGCAATCAGGCCTGTCTTGATCACACCTTCAGTGGCAAGATCAGCTCTTGTCTGGTGAATCCGCGCGCCTGTTTTGAAACCGAACTTTTGATCGAACCGGCGGATAAGGTGAAAACCATTGCTATTGTCGGGGCTGGGCCTGCCGGGCTGTCGACGGCGATCACGGCGGCGCAGCGCGGGCACAATGTAACGCTGTTTGATCGCGCCGACAGGATCGGCGGACAGCTTAACATGGCCCGTGTCATTCCGGGCAAGGAAGAATTTCACGGCCTGGTCGCGTGGTTTGAAACCATGGTCGCCGAGGCGGGTGTAACCCTGCGTCTGGGACAGGCGGTAAGTGCCCATGATCTTGTGGGGTTTGACGAGGTGATCATCGCCACCGGCGTTATCCCGCGCGATCCCGGCATTCCCGGTGAGGATGCGGCGAACGTGCTTTCTTATATCGACGTGCTGCGCGACAAGGCGCCGGTCGGTCGCCGGGTGGCCGTGATCGGCGCCGGGGGGATCGGTTTTGACGTGGCAGAGTTTCTGGTCCACGAGGGCCATAGCCCGACCGAGGATCTGACCCTATGGCGCAGCGAATGGGGGGTCGGCGATCCCTCCGAGACCCGCGGCGGCCTCGCCCCGCAAGGCCCGCAGCCCACGCCCCCGGCGCGCGAGGTGACATTGCTTCAGCGCAAGGCAGAGCGGCCTGGCAAGCGTCTTGGCAAGACCACCGGCTGGATTCACCGCGCGGCGTTGCGGATGAAAGACGTCAAGATGCTGGGCGGGGTCAATTACGAGGGGATCGACGAGGCGGGCCTGCACATTAGCTTTGGCGAGGCGCGCGAAAAGCCGACCCTGATCGAGGCGGATACGATTGTTCTCTGCGCAGGCCAGCTCAGCGAGCGCAGTCTGGCCGATACGCTGGAGGCGGCAGGCGTGGCCGTGCATGTGATCGGCGGCGCCGATGTTGCTGCCGAACTTGACGCCAAGCGCGCGATTGATCAGGGCACAAGGCTGGCGGCGGCGCTCTGACGGCGGGCGTTACTCCACCGTTATGGTGATCACTTCCGAGGCCACAGGCGGGTCATGCGGCACATGGTTCATGTCGCCCATGACAAGTTGCAGCCTGTGTTGTCCCGGTGCCAGATCAAGCATGACCTCGGTCTGACCACCTCCGAAATGCTTGTGATGATCATCGGCCGGGATGCCTTGGTTTAGCTCTTCGGCACCATCCGGGCCTTCACCCAAGGGCGGGCGATCAATCAGCAGGTGATGGTGGCCGGTCTTGTCCTTTTCGGTGCCTGCCGGGGCCACCCCCATGCCGGTTAGGCCAAAGCTCACTTTGACCGGGGCACTTACGGTGTCGCCATCGGCAAGGTTGATGAAGTAGACCTCTGCACCCTCGGGTGCCGGGGTGTCGCCCGCAAGCGCGGACGCGGCCACAATCGTAAAGGCGGCGGCGGTCAGGGATAGAATCCGTTTCATGGGTAATCCTCCTTGATTCAGTCTAACACAAATGGCGCGATTGAAGGAGTATCCCCCTTCGGCGCATTGTTTCCCTGTTTCCACCCGATGAACGATCCAGACAAAACCCAGATATTGTCTGGCCGATGCCCCAGTTGTGCCCGAATTCGCGGTCAAAACGATCCGGAGACGCAATTTAGAGGTAGCAAGTATGGATCGCCTGACGGAAATGGAGGCCTTTGCCACGGTGGTGGACCAAGGCGGGTTTACGGATGCGGCCCGCAAGATGGGCATTTCGAAATCGGCAGTGTCCAAGCACGTGTCCTCGCTTGAGGCCCGGCTTGGCGCGCGGCTTTTGAACCGCACGACCCGCCGTGTCAGCCCGACGGAGATTGGCCTTGCCTATTACGACCGGGCGCTTCGGGTGCTGAACGATGCCGGCGAGGCCGACGCCTTGGTCAGCTCCATGCAATCTGATCCATCAGGCCTGTTGCGGATTTCGGTGGCAACCGATTTCGGGGTCAATCATCTAAGCCCCGTTCTGGGCAGTTTCCTTGATGAATTCCCCGACATCACCGTCAATATGGTCCTCAATAACCGCTATGTAGAGCTTATTTCAGAGGGCTTTGACATGGCGATCCGGATTGGCGAGCTGGAAGACAGCACGCTTCGGGCGCGTAAGCTGACCGAGACCTCAAAGCGGATGATCGCAAGCCCGGCTTACCTTGAGAAATACGGGCAACCCCAGAAGATCGACGATCTGAACGAACACAAGCTTTTGCATTATTCAAGCCAGGCAGGCGGTGCCGTCTGGAAACTGACCGCGCCCTCGGGTGAAAAGCGTCAGGTACGCACAGCGGGCGGGCTTTCGGTAAATGACGGCCAATCTCTGCTGAATGCTGCGATTTCCGGGCTTGGCATCGCCTATCTGCCCAGCTTTCTTTTTGCCAAGGCTATGGCACAGGGGATGGTTCAGGATGCGATGCCGGACCTACCGACCGAAACCCAGGGCATTTACGCGGTCTATCCGCCGGGCCGTTTTACCCAGCCCAAGGTGCGCGCTTTCATTGATTTCCTGGTCCATTCCTTTGCCGACAAGGGCCCCAACGACTGGTAAGATTTTCCTCCCTGCCAATTATGGCCAACTTTGCCCCGAACGCCCCGC
The DNA here is from genome assembly GCF_913054395.1 of uncultured Roseovarius sp. GTDB lineage: Bacteria > Pseudomonadota > Alphaproteobacteria > Rhodobacterales > Rhodobacteraceae > Roseovarius. Next base: position 15,563 of record NZ_CAJXIP010000069.1, on the reverse strand, counting down.
GCGTCTCGGGGCTTTTGTTGTTCTGCGGCAACAGTTTGAAGCCGCGCGCGTTCGATGCACAGCGGCTGTGCGACGGGGCGCAGTTGCCTTGGCCCCCGCATCGCCCCAGTTTACGTCACAAGACGTGACCAAGGCGGAAAGGACACCCGATGGCCAACCTCAAACTCGTGACAATTTCTGGATCGCTGCGCAAAGGCTCTTACAACCGGATGCTTCTGGCCGAGGCGGCCGAGGCGTTCGGCCCGGCAGAGGTGATCGAGGGCGATCTTGCCCTGTCGCTTTACGACGGAGATCTTGAGGCGGCCAGCGGCGTGCCCGAAGCGGTCCAGACCCTTGCCCAACAGATCAAGGACGCCGACGCCGTGGTGATTTCGGCGCCTGAATACAACAAGGGCATCACCGGCGTTCTGAAAAACGCGCTCGATTGGATCAGCCGGGTCGAGGGCGCGGCATTCAAGGACAAGCCGACCGTCGTTGTATCGGCGGCGGCCGGGCGCACCGGCGGCGAGACGGCGCAATTCATGACGCTGTCCTGTCTCACCCAGCTTCAGGCGCGGCTATTGCCGGGCACCGCTGTTCTTATTGCCGGGGCGATGAATGCCTTTGACGAGAACGGCAAGCTCAAGGACGAGACATCGCGCAAACTCCTCACCACACGGATGCAGGCGCTGCGTGCCGAGGTGAGCTAAACCGGACCCATCCAGAAAGTGATTGGCCATATGCCCTGACGGGTGGGATACTTTCCTTGATCGAAGTTTCGTTCAAAGGGGGCTTGCCATGTGGAAAATGGCCATTTCGGCGCTTTTGATGATGCTCGGGGCGACTGCTGCGCAGGCCGCAGGAGGCGAGCGCATTCAGGTCAAAGGCGAGATCATCGACACCTGGTGTTATTATTCCGGCGTGATGGGCGGCCCGGATGCCGTGGTCGGCAGCGCGCATCACACCTGTGCGCTCTGGTGCTCGGCGGGGGGGATACCGGTCGGCCTCCTGGCCGAGGACGGCACGGTTTACATGGTCCTCAAGATCGAGGGCGATGCAAATTCTGCCGGTGGTGACACGCAACTCAAACTGGCCAGCCACGAGATAACCGCCGATGGCATGTTCTATCGTCGTGATGGCTTGAATTATCTCGTGGTGGAAAAGGTGGTGACCGACCACGGCATCACCAACCTCAACCACGAGGATTACGGCCCGATTCCCGGCTTTGCCATCCCCGATCCGACAAAGTGAGGCGTAATCAGATGAAACAGTTGATGATCATACTGGCCCTGATGGCCCCGCCCGTAATGGCACAGGATTTCGCGGAAGGCTCCGAAGCCAAAAGCTGGAACCTTTACGGTGAATCCCCGGCCCGCTTCGAGGCAAAAGTCGTTGATATCCTCTGCGAGATCACCGGCGATTGCGCCTCTGATTGCGGTGGCGGAACGCGCCAGCTTGGCCTGTTGCGCAAGGCCGATGATGTGCTGGTCTTTCCCAACAAGAACGCGCAGCCCGCCTTTAGCGGTGCGGTGGTGGAACTGGCGCCGTTCTGCGGCAAGGAGGTCGAGGTTGACGGGTTGCTGATCACCGATCCCGATCTTGGCGCAAAGCATATCTACCTCGTTCAGAAAATCCGCAATCTTGGCGATCCCGAATGGACCGCCGCCAACCGCTTTACCGGGGAATGGGCCAAGGCCAACCCCGAGGCCAAGGGCAAAGGCCCGTGGTTCCGTCGCGATCCCCGCATCAGGGCCGAGATTGCCGCGCATGGCTATACCGGCATTGGTCCCGAGGCGGAAAAGCCGTTCATCAAAGAGTGGTTCGAATGAGGTTTGTCCGCCTCTTGTGCGTCGCCCTGCTTTGTGGCGGTGCAAGCGGTGTGCTGGCGCATGGCACCGAAACCCATGCCGCGCCTGCCATTCCTGAACAGAACGCGGCGGTCACGCCGCTGCCCTGGGATATTGGCGGGCCGTTTGCCCTTGTGGATCACACTGGTGGCACGCGGACCCAAGTCGAACCAGATGGCAAGATGCAACTGCTGTTCTTCGGTTACGCCAATTGTCCGGGTATCTGTAGCACAGCCTTGCCGATGATGGCCGAGGTCACCGACCTGCTTGCGGCGCGCGATATCGCGGTCAGCCCGGTTTTGATCACCATTGATCCAGAGCTTGATACGGTGGCCAGCATGGGCCCGGCGCTGGCCGGGATTTCCGATGACTTTGTCGGCCTGACCGGCACCCCCGAGGCGCTTGCCGTGGCCTATCGGGCGTTCCAGATCAGGTTTACCAGGATCATGGATGACCCAAGGCATGGCCCGATCTACGCCCATGGCAGCCATATCTACCTGCTGGACGGGGCGGGCAAGGTTCTTACCCTTCTGCCGCCGGTCCTCTCGCCGGATCAGGCCGCCGGGATCGTTGCCAGATACGCCGATCTCTGAACTGCGCCAGCGCGGCTTACCCCGGCCAATGGCCCGTTCGCTGCGGAATCGCGCCAAAATAGCTTGAGGCGCCGGTCGCGCGGGGCTAGATGGGCACCTATAAGGAGCAACGCCCATGAGCCTGAACACATTCGGTCATCTGTTTCGTTTCACCACCTGGGGTGAAAGCCATGGGCCCGCCCTTGGCGCCACCGTCGACGGTTGCCCGCCGGGAATTGCCCTGGACGAGGCGATGTTGCAGCAGTGGCTCGACAAGCGGCGCCCCGGCCAGAACAAGAACACCACACAGCGCAATGAGCCCGATGCCGTGCGCATTCTTTCGGGCATGTACGAGGGGCAGACCACCGGCACGCCGATCCAGCTGATGATCGAGAACACCGACCAGCGCTCGAAGGATTACGGTGATATCCTCCAGACCTTCCGCCCCGGTCATGCCGATATCACCTATCATCAGAAATACGGCCTGCGCGACCCGCGCGGCGGCGGGCGCAGTTCGGCGCGTGAAACCGCGGCCCGCGTTGCTGCTGGTGGTGTGGCACGTGCCGCCCTTGCGGCGCTGGTGCCGGGGCTTGAGATCAAGGGTTATATGGTCGCCATGGGCGAGATGGAAATCGATCGTACCCGCTTTGACTGGGACGCGATTGACGGTAACGATTTCTGGATTCCCGAAGCCGATGCCGCTCCCGAATGGGAGGCATATCTGCAAAAGCTGCGCCGCGCGCACAATTCGGTCGGCGCCGTGGTCGAGGTCGTCGCACGTGGTGTTCCCGCCGGGCTTGGCGCCCCGATCTATGGCAAGCTCGATACCGATCTGGCCGCGGCGATGATGTCGATCAACGCCGTCAAGGGCGTCGAGATCGGCGAGGGCATGGCAGCCGCGCGCCTGACCGGAACCGATAACGCCGATGAGATTTTCATGGGCGAGAACGGACCAGAGTATGGATCAAATCACGCCGGCGGCATCCTTGGCGGCATCTCGACGGGGCAAGAGGTGGTTGTGCGCTTCGCGGTCAAGCCGACCTCGTCGATCCTCAGCCCGCGCCGCTCGATCCGCATCGACGGTACGCCGATCGAGGTGGTGACCAAGGGGCGGCATGACCCCTGCGTCGGCATTCGCGCGGTTCCCGTGGCCGAGGCGATGATGGCCTGTGTGCTGCTCGATCACCTGCTCTTGCACCGGGGGCAGGTCGGCGACGGGCCGCGCGGCAGGATCGGCTGAGCCGAACGTCGTTTCTTCTTGCTTTAAATATCCCGGGGGCTTGGGGGCTGGCCCCCAATCTGCATTTGTGGCAAACGCTTTTGCCGCGAAAGCTGTACCGCAAGAATGCCGCCCATGATCACCAGAACGCCGATCAGATCGCCAAGCCGCAGCGCTTCGTTGAGCAGCATGGCCGCGATGGCGACTCCGAAAAACGGGTTTAGGAAATGGAAGGTAGCGGCGCGGGTCGCGCCGATCCGCTCGACCAGCAGGAACCAGACCAGCGTTGCGGCAAGGCCGGGGATTAAGGTGGTGTAAAGGAAGGCCAGCAAAAGCCGCAGGCTCCATTCGACGACAAAGGGTTCGGTCGCAAGGCCGACAATGCCGACCAGAACCGAACCGACGATCATCTGAAGCCCGACAACCATCATGAAGTTCCCGCCCGAGGCGGCCCCCCGGACCGACAAGGTGGCAAAGGCCAGGGCAAAGACCGCAATCGCACAGAGGCCGACACCGTAAAGGTCCATCCCCCCCTGAAACCGTGCGCCCATGATGATCACCACCCCGGTCAGCCCGGCAAAAAGCCCGAAAATGCCGACCTTGCCAAGCCGCTCACCAAGGAATGCCCAGCTGAGCAGTCCGACCAATAGCGGCACGGTCGAGGCAATGATCGCGGCAAGCGAGGCCTCGATGGTCTGCATCGCCACGAAATTGAGACCAAGATAAAGCGCGTTCTGACAGATCCCGAACACGATTGTCGCGCGCCATTGCGCGCGCGTCAGGCGCCAGGTCTGGCCAAGGGCCAGAGCAATCGTGACCCCGATGAGGCCAGAGATGAAAAACCGAAAGCCAAGTGCGGTCAGCGGCGGTGCGGCGGCCACGATGATGCGCGCCGACGTAAAGGCGCTGGACCACATAAGGGCAAAAGCAAGCCCCATGATGACCGCACGAATATCCACCGGTTTACTCCGTCAATGAAAAGGGCCGCCCCTGGGCGACCCTTTTATGAAACTCGTACCAGATGCAAGCAGGCTTTAGCCGTTCACGCTGTCCTTGAGCGCTTTTGCGATGGTCATTTTCACAACCTTGTCGGCCTCTTTTTTCATCTGTTCACCGGTGGCAGGATTGCGCACCATACGCTCGGGGCGCTCGCGGCAATAGATCTTGCCAACACCCGGAAGGGTCACGGCGCCACCTGCGGATACTTCTTTGGTGATGATCGCGATCACCGCATCCAGAGCGCCGCTGGCGGTTTTCTTGTCACTTCCCATTTCCTCAGCCAGAGCAGCGACGAGTTGGGTTTTGGTCATCGGTTTTGCCATTTTATGGTCTCCTTCAACTGCCCTACCTATGGGCCTCATGCGCGTGATTTAACGCGATGATGTGATCAAACACAATGACTGGTAGGCAAAAGCAAGCGTTTTTAGCGTATTTTGTGCTGATTTTCGCAAGGTCAGAGGAAGGCTGTTTCCGCAAAGCTGCGTAATTTGCGGCTATGGATGCGTTCAAGCGGCATTTTGCGCAGGGATTCCATTGCCCGAATCCCTATCATAAGGTGGCGTGACACCTGTGATTTGTAGAACGCGCTGGCCATTCCCGGCAGCTTCAGCTCGCCCTGAAGGGGTTTGTCGCTGACGCAAAGCAGGGTGCCATAGGGTACGCGAAAGCGAAACCCGTTGGCGGCGATGGTGGCGCTTTCCATATCAAGCGCGATCGCGCGGGATTGTGACAGGCGCTGCACCGGCCCGGATTGGTCGCGCAATTCCCAGTTGCGATTGTCGACGCTTGCCACTGTGCCCGTGCGCATGACGCGCTTGAGGTCATAGCCCTCAAGCTCGGTTTCCTGCGCCACCGCCTGTTCAAGGGCAATCTGGATTTCCGCCAGCGCCGGGATTGGCACCCAGGCCGGCAGGTCGGCGTCAAGCACGCGATCCTCGCGCAGGTAGGCATGCGCCAGAACGAAATCGCCAAGCGACTGCGAATTGCGCAGGCCGGCGCAATGACCCACCATCACCCAGGCATGCGGGCGCAGCACGGCCACGTGATCGGTCGCGGTCTTGGCGTTCGACGGTCCGACCCCGATATTCACCAGGGTAATCCCCGATCCATTGGCCCGCTTGAGATGATAGGTTGGCATCTGCGGCAATCGCTCGACCACCGGCAAAACCCCGTCGGGCGTGGTGATCTCGGCGTTGCCGGTGCTGACGAAGGCGCAATATCCGCTGTCGGGATCGGCCAGCATCATGCGTGCATAGGCCTCGAATTCTGAAACATAGAACTGATAGTTGGTGAACAGAACATAGTTCTGAAAGTGTTCGGGATCGGTGGCGGTGTAATGCGACAGCCGCGCCAGCGAATAATCCACCCGCTGCGCGGTAAAGGGCGCAAGCGGTTCGGCCCCGCCCGGCAGGGTCTTATGGGTGCCATTGACGATGTGATCGTTGGTGGTCGACAGATCCGGCACATCGAACATATCGCGCAGGGTGAATTCTGCGGCGCCTTCCTGGGGGACGGTGATGCTGGCATCGTTGGCGACGGCAAAATGCACCGGCATCGGTGTGTTCGACACGGTGATACAGACCGGCACGCCGTGGTTTTCGATCAACAGCCCGATCTGTTGTTCAAGATAATTGCGAAACAGGTCGGGCCGGGTGATCGTCGTGGCATAGGTGCCCGGATTGGCGACGTGGCCAAAGCTCAGCCGACTGTCGATCTTGGCGAATGTCGAGGTGGTAAAGCTTATCTCGGGGTAAAACGCGCGAATGCGCCCGCTGGGGATATCGCCACCAAGCGCTTTGCCGAATTCATGGCACAAGAACTGCGTCGCCGTCTGATAAAGCGCGACAAGGCGGTCGACCGCGGCGCGCGGATCAATGAAATCCTCGGGGTCCGGCACCTCTGGCGAGGTGACTGTGCCGGTCTGCTCTGCCTGTGTCATGTGCGATGTTCCAAATGGCGGTGGGGTGCCCGCACGTTGACATGTGCGCGGGCGTTGATCAAGCTGCGCTCACGGTCGATCCGCGATCGCCCCTTTTCAAACCGATAACAAACGGAGAGACCGATGAGCCTTGCCAAGCTGCACCCCAATATGGACCACTGGGAAGAGCGGGTCGATCTTGCCGCGGCCTTTCGCTGGACCGCGCGGCTTAACCTGCACGAGGCAGTGGCCAATCATTTCAGCCTGTCGATCAACGATGACGGCACGCGGTTCCTGATGAACCCGAACCAGATGCATTTTGCCCGGATCAAGGCCAGCGATCTTATAATCGTCGATGCCAATGATCCTGAAACGCTGACCGGTCCTGACGCGCCCGACCCGACCGCATGGGGCCTGCATGGCGGGTTGCATCGCCATTGCGCCCATGCGCGCTGTGCCATGCATGTGCATTCGATCCACGCCACGGTGCTTGCCAGCCTGGCCGACAGCCGCCTGCCCCCGATCGACCAGAACTGTGCCACCTTCTTTAACCGCTATGTGATCGACGATGGTTATGGCGGTCTGGCGTTCAAGGATGAGGGCGAGCGTTGCGCCGGGCTTTTAACGGATCCTGCGAAAAAGGTCATGATCATGGGCAACCATGGCGTGATGATCATTGGCGATAGCGTGGCCGAGACCTTTAACCGGCTCTATTATTTCGAACGCGCCGCAGAAACCTATATTCGCGCATTGCAGACCGGGCAAAAGCTTCGGGTGCTGCCTGATGACATCGCCGAGAAAACCGCGCGCGAACTGGAAGAATATCCGGGACAGGCCGAGCGGCATCTTGACGAGCTAAAGGCGATTCTCGACGCCGAAGGATCGGATTACGCCGCCTGATCCGCTAGCCCGCGCGCAGACCCGTTTGCGCCAAAAGCCCCCGGCGCTTGGCCTCGTAATAATAGCCACGCGCATACCACATGATTGCTGCGTCGGGGTCGCCATCCGCCACGATATAGGCCCCTCGCAGGTATTTTACGCCGTATTTAAGGTTGGTCTCCGCATCCAACAGATCGTTGGGCGTGCCGCGAAACCCCATCCCGCGTGCGGTCTGCGGCAGGATTTGCAGCAGGCCATAATAGGGGCCGTTGCGCGCGCCGGGGCGATGGGTGCTTTCGCGGATCGCAAGCCGATGCACCAACGATCGCGGCACCTCGTAGTGATCGGCGTATGTGTTGATCAACCGGCGCAACTCCGGCGTTTCATTGGGGTAAAGCGGGGGCTCGGACGCGGCAGGGCGCGCGCCGGACCGCTTTTGGCGGGAACAGCCGACAACAGCTGCAGAGGCAAAAAACGCAAGCGCCAGACGGCGGGAATAGCAATGCATGGGGTCTCCGAAACAGGGTCGCAATCGCGCCAGTCTGCCACCCATTCAGGGCAACGCGCCAGAGGGCGGCAAAGCCACCGGCAAAACCCCGCCACCTTGCCAAATCGCATCACGCGCGCCATGTAGGGACCATGGGAAAAACACTGCTTTCTTTTGGTCACGGCTATTGCGCGCGCGCCCTTGCGGCGCGGCTCGTTCCGCAGGGGTGGACGGTCTACGGCACCACCCGCAATGAGGCCAGGTTTGCCGCCTTTCACAAAGAGGGCGTCACGCCGGTTCTGTGGCCAGAGGGCGACCTGAGCGCGGCCTTCGAGGCGGCAACTCACCTGCTGATCTCCGCCGGACCGGACGCGGACGGCGACCCGGTGCTGAACCGCTATCGGGATCAGGTCACCGATCTGGCGCCCCGGCTCGACTGGGCCGGATATCTTTCGACCACAGGCGTTTACGGCGACCATCAGGGCGGGTGGGTGGATGAGGCGACGCCGCTGACTCCCTCCACCCGGCGCGGGAATCTGCGCGTTCAGGCCGAGGATGACTGGCGCGCTCTAGCCGACCTGCCGCTGCATATTTTCCGGCTGGCAGGCATCTATGGCCCCGGACGCGGCCCGTTTGAAAAGGTCCGGCAAGGCACCGCGCGGCGGATCGTGAAACCGGGTCAGGTCTTTAGCCGGATACACGTCGAGGATATCGCGCAGGTGCTTGAGGCCTCGATTGACCGGCCCAATCCGGGCGCGGTCTATAACCTCTGTGACGACGACCCGGCCCCGCCACAGGATGTGATCGGCCATGCGGCCGAACTCCTTGGCCTGCCGCTCCCGCCCGAGGTGGATTTCACGACGGCGGACCTGAGCCCGATGGCGCGCAGCTTTTACGCGGAATCAAAGCGCGTCCGCAATGATCGGATCAAGACAGAACTTGGCATCAATCTGATCTACCCGGATTATCGTAGCGGATTGAAGGCGCTGCTTGCGATCAGAGAATAGCGGGTTGGGGGCCTTGCCCCTCTTGGCCGTTGGCCAATTTACCCCGGAGTATTTATGGGAAGATGAAAGGCACAGTCAGATTTTCATCTTTCCCAAAATACTCGCGCCGCAGGCATCCACGCTTTCCGGTTTGTGACTGGCCGTGCTGCTGAATTGCACAGGTGGCGCGCCATGGGTTAGCCTGCTGAACACCGGCCACGAAATCGCGTGGGATTTTGCGCAGGGCCAAAGTTTGAACCTGGCAGGGATATTGAAGTGACATTTGAGAAACCAGAAGACGATAACGCGACGAGCGACGAGCGTTTTGTTCGTGCCCAGGATCAGGTCTGGCCGCAGCCTTTGAACGAAATCCGCAACGGCAGGAAGCGCACCCATTGGGCATGGTTCGTCCTGCCGCAGATTCGCGGGTTGGGACGGTCGCGATTTGCCATTCACTACAGCATCAAGGACCTGGACGAAGCCAAAGCCTATCTTGCGCATCCGGTGCTTGGGCCCCGTCTTGTTGAAATATGCGAGGCGATGATGGGTCTTGAGGCGGTCACCGCCGAGCGGGTTCTTGGCGGCATTGACTCGCTCAAGCTTCAGTCCTGTGCAACGCTGTTTGAGGCTGCGGGCGGGGATGTGGTTTTTGGCCGGGTGCTTGGCAAGTATTTTCAGAACCGGCGGTGCCCCGAAACACTCGCCTATCTCAAAGATCCTGCCGTGATGGAAGATCCCTAAAAGAGCGCCTGGGGCGAATCCGGCAACTGTCGTGTTGACAGGGGCGAGGGCCTTGCCGCACCATTCCGATCAGGCCGGTCCGGCCGGTCCCTGATGTCGGAGAACATATGAGCCCCTATCACCGCCCCACGACCCTGCAAGAGGCGCTTGGCCTTTTGGCCGGGCCGGGGCTGTGCATCGCGGCGGGGTGTACAGACCTTTTCCCGGCAACAGGCGCGCGGGCGCTGTGCGGTCCTGTATTGGATATCACGGCAATTGCGGCGCTTCGGGGGATTGCGCCCGAGGGCGATTATATCCGGCTTGGCGCGACGACCACCTGGGCGGATATCCTGCGCGCCGACCTGCCCGCCGGGTTCGACATGCTGCGCGATGCCGCGCGCGAGGTCGGGTCGGTTCAGATCCAGACCTCGGGCACGCTGGCGGGCAATATCTGCAACGCGTCACCCGCCGCCGATGGGGTGCCCTGTCTTCTGGCACTGGACGCCGAGGTCGAGATTGCCAGCCTCGGTGCCACGCGGCAGGTGCACCTTGGCGATTTCATCACCGGGGTGCGCCAGACCGCGTTGCGTCCCGGCGAGATGGTCACGGCGATCCTGATCCCCAAGGCAAAGACCGGCGGGCGGTCGCGGTTCATCAAGCTGGGCGCGCGGACCTATCTTGTGATCTCGATTGCCATGGTCGCCGCGCGTCTTGAGGTCGAGAATGGCCATGTCAGCGCCGCCGCGTTGGCGGTTGGCGCCTGTAGCGCGGTGGCGCGGCGTTTGCCCCGTCAGGAGGCCGCCCTGATCGGCACGCGTGCCGATGCCGGGCTGGTCGGGCGGATAGAGCCAACGCTGATCGTCCCCGACCTTGCCCCGATTGACGATATTCGCGCCGAGGCCACCTATCGGTCCGGGGCAGCGGTCGAACTCATTCGCCGTGCGGTGGACGATCTGGTGGCAGGCGTCGGTAAGGTGGCTGCATGAACCGGATTTTCGACAGCCTGAACCTGACGGTCAATGGTACATCGGTTGCTTTGCCGGTTGCTCCGGGGCGGCGCCTCTCGGAAGTGCTGCGTGAGGATCTTGGATTGCGCGGGACCAAAGTCGGCTGTGATGCGGGTGATTGCGGGGCCTGCACGGTGCTGATTGACGGCGCGCCGGTTTGTGCCTGCCTGACGCCCGTCGCCCAGGCGACGGGGCGCGCGGTAACCACCGTCGAGGGGCTTGATATGGCGGCGCTGCAACGGGCGTTTCTGCGCCACGGCGCGGCGCAATGCGGAATTTGTACGCCGGGCATGCTGATTGCGGCCAAGGCGCTTTTGACCCGTGTCGCGGCCCCGACACGCACAGAGGTCGAAGAGGCGCTTGGCGGGGTACTCTGTCGTTGCACCGGCTATTCCAAGATCATCGACGCCATTCTTGATGTGGCGACGGTTGGCGCGCCACCCCCGATGCCCGGCGCTGGCCATGCTGTCGGCGCACGGGTCGAGCGCCTTGATGGCGGGCCAAAGGTTGCGGGCACCGAGATTTACGGTGCCGATCACGTGCCAGGCGGCGCCTTGCTGGTGCGCGCGGTGCGGGCGCCGGATGCGCCGATGGGATTTGTCCTTGGCGATATCGAGGCCTGGTGCGCGGCACAGGCGGGCGAGGTTCAGGTCTTTACCGCCGCCGATGTTCCGGGAGAAAACCGCTTTGGCGTGCTGCCTGCCTTTGCCGATCAGCCGGTGCTGGCCGAGGCCCGGGTGCGCATGCGCGGCGAGGCGGTCGCGCTTGTCGCCGGGGATCCCTCTGTTGTCGAGGCGCTTGACCTGACGGGCTTTCCGGTCACCTGGCAGGCCCGCGACGATAGGCTTGTCCATGCAACGCGCGCCGATAACCTTTTGGTAAGCGGGCGGGTTGCACGTGGCGATCTGGCGTCGGGGTTTGCGGCTGCTGCCCATATCGCCGAGGCCGAGGTTTCAACGCCCTATATCGAGCACGCCTATATCGAGCCCGAGGCCGGCGTGGCCTGGCTTGAGGGTGGGCAGCTTGTCATTCAGGCCTGTACGCAGGCCCCGGTCATGGACCGCGACGACACCGCCCGTGTTCTTGGCTTGCCGCCCGAAGGGGTGCGGATCATCCCGGCGGCGGCAGGCGGCGGGTTTGGCGCGAAACTTGATCTTACGGTGCAGCCACTGATCGGGTTGGTGACGCTCAAGACCGGGCGTCCGGCGCGGATGGTCCTTGGCCGGGCGGAATCTATGGCAACCTCGACCAAGCGGCATCCGTCAAAAATGCACGCGCGGATCGGGGTGGATGACGAGGGCCGCATCACCGCGATGGAGTTTGACGGCGAATTCAACACCGGCGCCTATGCAAGCTGGGGCCCGACGGTGGCGGGGCGCGTGCCGGTGCATGCCTCTGGCCCGTATTATGTGCCTGCCTATCTTGCCTCGGCCAACGCGCGCCATTCCTTCAGTGCCATTTCAGGCGCGTTTCGCGGCTTTGGCGTGCCGCAGGCGGCGATCCTGCAAGAGGTGCTTCACGATGATCTGGCCGCACAGACCGGCATGGACCGGCTGGCCTTTCGCCGCCTCAATGCCTTGCAGGACGGACAGGCCACGGTCTGTGGTCAGGTTTTGCAGGGCGTCGGAATATCCGCCTGTCTGGACGCCTTGCGCGACCCGTGGCAAGCGGCGCTGCAACGCGCCGAAGAGGGCAATGCCAAGGGCGGCGTGATGCGCCATGGCGTCGGGGTTGCGTCCTGTTGGTATGGTTGCGGCAATACCGGGCTTGCCAATCCTTCGACCATCCGGCTTGGCCTGACGCCCGAGGGGCGGGTGTCGCTGCATCAGGGGGCGACCGATATCGGACAGGGCGCCAATACGGTGATCCCCCAGATTTGCGCCGATGCCCTGGGCCTGCCGCTGGCGGTGTTAGATCTTGTCGGGCCGGACACCGCCCTGACGCCTGATTGCGGCAAGACATCCGCCTCGCGCCAGACCTTTGTGACCGGCAAGGCGGCATGGCTTGCCGGTCAGGCGTTGCGCGCGCAGATCCTGAGCCTGAGCAACATGGGCCCGGATGCAAGGCTTTCCCTCTCGGAGAATACGCTTGTGGTTGGCGACGGAAAGGCCGATCGGCGGATTGACCTTGGCGATCTTGTGCCGGGCGCTCATGGCTATGTGCTGATGGCCGAGGAAACCTATGACCCGCCAACCTCGCCGCTGGACGAAAACGGTCAGGGCGCCCCCTATGCGGTTTACGGCTATGGCGCGCAGATTGCCGAGGTCGCGGTCGATAGCGTGCTTGGCACCGTCAGGGTGACCCGGATCACCGCCGCGCATGATCTTGGTCGCACCATCAACCCGCTTCTGGCCGAGGGTCAGGTCGAAGGCGGGGTGGCGCAGGGCCTCGGGCTTGCCCTGATGGAAGAGTACATTCCGGGCCGGACCGAGAACCTGCATGATTACCTGATCCCGACCAGTGGCGATATGCCCCGCGTCGACTCGATTTTCGTCGAGGTGCCCGACCCCGAGGGGCCGATGGGTGCCAAGGGGCTGGGCGAGCATGTGTTGATCCCGACCGCGCCCGCGATCCTGAACGCGATCCGCCATGCCACCGGCGCGCGGATCACTGATCTTCCGGCGCTGCCGCATCGGGTATTGGCGGCAATGCGAAAGGCAAAGGGATGAGCGAGCGGCGCTCAGGCGACGAAAAGATCCGCTGCGATGCCTGCCCGGTGATGTGCTATATCGCGCCCGGCAAGGTGGGTGCCTGTGATCGTTACGCCAATGAGGACGGCAAGATCATCCGCTGTGATCCCGTAACCATACTGGACCGCAGGTTGCATGCCGGGGGCGAGGTGCGCCCGTTTCTCAATGCGGATTGGGATGGCGATATGGGCGGAGATGACCTTTTTGTAAGCGGCGTCGGCGCGGGCACCACATATCCCGATTACAAACCCGCGCCCTTTATCGTCAGCCGCGAGGTGGAGGGCGCCGACTTCGTTACCGTGGTGACCGAGGCGATCTATTCCTATTGCGGCGTCAAGGTGAAGATCGACACTGACCGCCACCTTGGCGCCGAGGCCGCAACCGTGCGTGCGGGCGGCGAGGCGGTCGGCCATGTCACCACCGCCGAATACGGCAGCCAGATGCTGTCGCTCGGTGGGGTCGAGCACCTGACCGGCGGAAGCAAGGCAGAAGGCCGCGTGACCTGTGACGCCCTTCTGCGGCTGTGCAATCGCGAGGCTGTGGACCTGACGATTGACGGCGGCGCCAGTGTGACCGTGCAGGCCGGTCGGCCGCCCATCGTCGATGGTCAGCGCGATGCGGACCCAGTCGTTCATATGTTTCCCGAACGACGATCCCGGCATGACGGCAACACCGGTCTGCTCCAGCAAAGCCCAGGCGAAGGTATCGCAATCCGTTCCGAGCGGGCTGACGTCGACCAGTGCAAACATTCCAGCGTCCGGACGATGTACCCGCAGGTTGGTCTCCGCATGCAACCGTTCGGCAAGACAGGCCGCGCGTGCGGAGTAGCGTTCGACCATTCCCGCAGCGACCGGAGACCCCGCTCTGATCGCCGCCGCAGTCATGTCGGCAATGAACGGCTGATTCCCGAACAGCATGGTTTCAGATACCGGCAGAAGCGCATCCATGAACGGCTTTGGACCAATAGCCCACCCGCTCCGCATACCGGGGGCAGCGTGGGATTTTGAAATCGAGGAGACAGCGATCACCCTGTCTGACACCTCGGGCAGGGACAAAGGCGATATGAATTCATTCCCGTCAAAGACGAGATCCTCGTAGACTTCGTCCGATATCAGCCAGAGATCGTGCTCTATTGCGAGCGCGGCAATCGCCTCCAATTCCTGTTTTCGCAGGATTGCACCGGTGGGATTATGGGGCGTGTTGAGCAGGATCGCCCGTGTTTTTGCGGTGATGCGATCAGCGAGATCATTGGACTGCATGCGGAACCCGTGTTCGGCACGGAGTGGCACGGGCACCATGTCGGCCCCGGTGGAGCGGATCACTCCTTCGTAGGTGGCATAGAGCGGATCCCCGACGAGCACTTCGTCTCCTGCCTCGGCCACGCCCTGCAAGACGGCATAGAGCGCGGTCTGGGTCCCCGGAAAGCAAAGGACATTGTCCCGGTCAAACGCCCGCCCGCGGCGGTGGGTATATGTCTCGGCCAGCGCGTCACGCAGATCGTTTTCGCCACGGCCGTTGGAATACTGCGTTCTCCCGGCCCGGAGTGCCGCAATCGCATGTTCAGCCAGTTGTTCCGGCAGGGAGACATCGGGTTCACCGATGGTCATCTCAATGATATCTGCACCGCCCTCGCTGCGATCGCGAGCTGCCAGATGCAGGTCCCATTTCGCGCCGCCCAAATCCGCCAGGCGCTGTGTGATAGAAGTGGTTCTCATCTGCAAAACTCTCTGAAACCGCAGGTCTTGCAAGGCGAATGATCGCTTTGCACTCTCTTATTATACAACTATGCTATAAAAATATAGATGACTTTGCATACCAATACGACCACGTGTTCCTTGCCTACCGCGGATCGACTGGAAGCGGCACAAAAGGCCGATGAGCGTCCTCCATGGCAGTGCAGAAAACCCTGGCGGGGCCGCGATCCGCGAGACTGCAGAGGAGATCGATGCCCAACGATACCGCCACACCACGACACAGAGGATGTCAGCGCCGTTTGCCGACGCCCCGTAGAACGGCGTCATCTCTTGCGGAGCGTCATAAGAGCGGCATGGAGAGATTGGGATGCATCATGCTTTCATATCGATTTCAAGCAGCATTGGACCTGTGAGGGGCGGCATTTCCGCTAGCGTAGCAGCCAGTTCTGTTGGCTCTGTGCACTTGTAATCAAGCCCATATGCAGAGGCGATCAATCCAAAATCGGGGGCGCCCGGATGACATCCGGTGGCCGTGATCCCGGCATCTTCCATTGAATTCGCGATTT
>NZ_CAJXIP010000068.1 GCF_913054395.1 uncultured Roseovarius sp. | reverse complement strand
AGGATCGCAGAAATCTCTGCTGCTTGGATACCCATTTATCCGACCTCTTTCATTGAATTCTGGAGGGAATCGAGCTTGGAGCGGATCGACGTGTCGATCATCTTCGAGCCCACTTTAACGACAAGACCGCCGATGAGGCTTTCATCGACGGTCGCATTGATCTTGACGTCCTTGCCCACACGCTCTTTCAGCGTCTTGGCCAGTTTGTCTGCTTGTGCCTTGGTCAGCGCCTTGGCGCTAGTCACTTCGGCACTCACCTCACCCTTGTCCTCGGCGATCATCGCACGCAGCTGGGCAACCAGCTGGGGCAGCACGAACAGGCGACGCTTTTCAGCCATCAGCCCAAGGCCGTTCTGCATCTCAGGCACAAGTTTCATTTTTTTGCCGATGGCGGCCATTGCGGCGCCCTGCTCGTCGCGCGTCACGACCGGCGAGCCGATCAGCGCGCGCAAATCGGCACTATCATCCAGCGCCTGCGCCAGATCGTTGAGATTGCTTTCAAGTTTCGCCAGAGATTTGCTCTCTTTCGAAATCCCGAAAATGGCGGTGGCATAGCGCTCGGCAATGCCGGATGAGATCGAAGCTGGTTCGGACACGTCCACCCTTCCGATAATCTGGCCCCGGTTGCTCCGTAACGATAATCATCACGGCCGGGGGCGTTTACATACGATGAGACACAGGAAACATCGAAATTCGGCTGGGGTATAGCAGTGCCTTGCCAACCTAGCAAGCCGCGTGAAACTCTTTGTATACTAATGAATACCGCATATTTTCAGATAGTTACCCCACCTGCGACCGTTTGCGCACATTTTAAAGGATGAAAAAGATCACTTTTCTGCAACATTTTGCGATTCCTTCGCGCAGACACGGACAAACCGGACCAAATCCTGTTGCCGCTAACAGTCTGACACAGGGGACCGCAGACGGCTTATCGGTCGCGCCGCGATGCCTCGACACTCAGACCGGCTTGGCCTTGGGTTGCGGCGCCAGAACCCCGAGCGGTTTGCGCACCTTGTCGCGCAAGCCCGGCCCGATCGGGGCCTGCACACGCTTCGTCGCCTCGACCATGAGGACCCCGCCGGCCGCCACCACCGACAGCTTGCCACCGATCCGCTCCCACACGCCGGCCGTCTTGCGCCAGAACGGCTTGTCCGAGGGCGGCTGATAGAGGGCTGTGGCATGCCGTTCAGGCAGGAAGTTATGCGACTTCAGCTCGGTCTCAAGCTGGGTCTGACTATAGGGCCGCCCAAAGCCGAACGGCGTGCGATCGCTGCGCGACCACAACCCGGCCCGGTTCGGCACGATGAACAGCGCCGATCCCCCTGGCCCAAGCACCCGCCAGCATTCTTCCAGCACGGCGCCCGGCTGTTCCGAGGTCTCAAGCCCGTGCACCACCAAAAGCTTGTCCACGTGCCCGGTTTCGATCGGCCACATGGTTTCTTCGCACAACACCGAGATATTCGGCATGCCCTGCGGCCAGCCGATCACCCCCTGCGGCGCAGGCATAAAGCCGACCACGCGGCGCGCATCCGCAAGGTAGGGGCGTAAAAACGGCACGGCAAACCCATAGCCCACGACGGTCTGGCCCTTGGCCTCGGGCCAGAAGGCCGCCACTTCGGCGCGCACAGCCTTTTGGACCGCGCGCCCGAGGGTGCTGCGATAATAAAAATTTCGTAGGTCCTGCACGTCCAGATGCATTGCAGCCCCGGCAAAGATCAGTCACTCTTGACCCTAACAGTAACCGGCAATTGGGAAAATACCATGACTTTGCAAATTCTGACCATTCCCTGCCTGTCCGACAATTACGCCTATCTCGCGCATGACCCGGAGACCGGTGACACCATGGCCGTCGATGTGCCCGAAGCCCGCCCGGTCCTGGCCGCGCTCGGCGAAAAGGGCTGGGTCCTGAGCCACGTTCTTTTGACGCATCACCATGCCGACCACACCCAGGGCCTTGCCGAACTGCTGGCTGCGGCCCCGGCCAGGGTAATCGGCGCCGCCGCCGACGCGCATCGCCTGCCGCCGCTTGATCTGGCCGTGAGCGAGGGCGACACCATCACCATCGGGCGCGAAACCGGCCATGTGCTAGACGTCTCGGGACATACCGTCGGCCATATCGCGGTGCATTTCCCCGCAAGCGGTGTGGTGTTCACCGCCGACAGCCTCATGGCGCTTGGCTGTGGCCGGGTGTTCGAAGGCACCATGGCGCAGATGTACGAAAGCCTCTGCAAGCTGGCCGCGCTGCCGCCGGAAACGATCATTTGCTCGGGCCATGAATACACCCAGGCGAATGCAAAATTCGCCCTGAGCGTTGATCCCGGTAATCCCGCGCTTATATCAAGGGCCAAGGCCATCGACGCCGCGCGTGCGGCGGGCCAGCCCACCGTTCCCTCAATCCTGGCCGACGAACTGGCCACCAACCCCTTTTTACGCGCCGCCGATCCAGGCGTTCAGGCCAACCTTGGCATGTCAGGGCAGGACCCTGCCCGCGTCTTTGCCGAAATCCGGACCCGAAAAGACCACTTTTGACAGGTATCGTGATCAAAAACCAAGCCGGTATAACGAAAAGTGAGCCGGTTTTACAAAAAAGACCTTGAAGGATGGCCACTATCGACCAAACTTTAAGACTATGAGGCCAAGGTTGGTGACATAACGCCCCAACCCAGATCAGAAGGAGCACTTGTCGTGCCTTCATTCTCGAACACGCTGGAACAGGCAATTCATGCCGCATTAGCGCTGGCCAATGCGCGACAGCATGAATTCGCCACACTGGAACACCTGCTGCTCGCCCTCGTGGACGAGCCCGATGCCTCACGCGTCCTGAAGGCCTGTAGCGTCGACACCGAAGAATTGCGCACCACCCTGGTTGAATTCATCGACGACGACCTGAGCAATCTGGTCACCGATATCGACGGATCAGAGGCCGTGCCGACCGCCGCCTTCCAACGCGTGATTCAACGCGCCGCGATCCATGTGCAATCCTCGGGCCGTACCGAGGTGACCGGGGCAAACGTGCTTGTCGCGATCTTTGCCGAACGCGAATCCAACGCCGCTTATTTCCTGCAGGAGCAGGATATGACACGCTATGACGCAGTGAACTTTATCGCCCATGGTGTTGCCAAGGATCCCGCTTACGGCGAATCCCGCCCGCTGAGCGGGGCCACCAACATTGACGAGGAAGGGACCAAGAATCACGCCGAATCCGACGCCGTCGAGGCTGGTGAATCCGCGCTCGCGAAATACTGTGTCGATCTGAACGAAAAGGCGCGCACCGGCGACATCGACCCGCTGATCGGGCGCGATTCCGAGGTTGAGCGCTGTATTCAGGTGCTGTGCCGCCGTCGCAAGAACAACCCGCTTCTGGTGGGCGATCCCGGTGTTGGCAAAACCGCCATCGCCGAGGGCCTTGCGCACAAGATCGTCATGGGCGAAACCCCCGAAGTGCTGTCCAGGACCACGATCTTTTCGCTCGACATGGGCGCGCTTCTGGCCGGGACCCGCTATCGCGGCGACTTTGAAGAGCGGCTCAAGGCGGTGGTGACCGAGTTGGAGAAACATCCCGACGCGGTTCTATTCATCGACGAAATTCACACGGTGATCGGCGCCGGCGCCACATCGGGCGGGGCGATGGATGCCTCGAACCTGCTCAAGCCGGCGCTTCAGGGCGGCAAGCTGCGCTGCATGGGATCGACCACCTTCAAGGAATTCCGCCAGCATTTCGAAAAGGACCGCGCCCTTGCGCGCCGGTTCCAGAAAATCGACGTGGCAGAACCGACAGTCGAGGATGCAATCAAGATTCTCAAGGGCCTCAAGCCCTATTTCGAGGATCACCACAGCGTCAAATACACCAATGACGCCATCCGCTCGGCGGTGGATCTTTCGGCGCGCTATATCAATGACCGCAAATTGCCGGACAAGGCGATCGACGTGATCGACGAGGCCGGCGCGGCGCAGCATCTTGTGGCTGCCTCCAAGCGGCGCAAGAGCATCGGTGTGAAAGAGATCGAGGATGTGGTCGCGAAAATCGCCCGCATCCCGCCTAAGAACGTCAGCAAGAACGACGCCGAGGTTCTCAAGGATCTTGAATCCGCTCTCAAACGGGTGGTGTTCGGTCAGGATGCCGCGATCGAGGCGCTGTCTTCGGCGATCAAGCTGTCGCGCGCGGGTCTGCGCGAGCCGGAAAAACCGATCGGCAACTATCTGTTCGCCGGACCCACCGGTGTCGGCAAAACCGAGGTGGCCAAGCAACTCGCCGATACGCTTGGCGTGGAACTGTTGCGCTTTGACATGTCCGAATACATGGAAAAGCACGCCGTTTCGCGTCTGATCGGTGCGCCTCCGGGCTATGTCGGCTTTGATCAGGGCGGGCTTTTGACCGATGGCGTAGATCAGCACCCCCATTGCGTGCTGCTGCTAGACGAGATCGAAAAGGCGCATCCGGATGTGTTCAACATCCTGTTGCAGGTGATGGATCACGGCACGCTGACCGATCACAACGGGCGCACCGTCGACTTCCGCAACGTGGTTCTGATCATGACCTCGAATGCGGGCGCCACCGAACAGGCGAAATCCGCCGTCGGCTTTGGTCGCGACCGCCGCGAGGGCGAAGATACCGCCGCAATCGAGCGCACCTTTACGCCCGAATTCCGCAACCGTCTTGATGCTGTCATTTCCTTCGGCGCCCTGCCCAAGGAGGTGATCCTGAAAGTGGTCGAGAAATTCGTGCTTCAGCTTGAGGCGCAGCTTATGGATCGCGACGTGACCATTGAGCTGAGCGAACCGGCGGCTGCATGGCTGGCGGATCGCGGGTATGACGACAAGATGGGCGCGCGCCCGCTTGGCCGTGTCATCCAGGAGCACATCAAAAAGCCCCTGGCCGAAGAGCTCTTGTTCGGCAAGCTTGCCAAAGGTGGTGTCGTCAAGGTTGGCGTCAAGGATGGCAAGATCGACCTTGAGATCGAAGGCCCCGTCACGCGGCGCCTGTCCGGCAAGAAAAAGCCGCCGCTGCTCACTGCGGACTGATCACACGGGCGGGATTTTCCCGGCCCTACGCAGAACGGCGGCGGCCCATGTGGCCGCCGCTGGTGTAATACGGGGCGGCCTTCCGCCCGATTATGCGAAAGGATCGCTGCCCTCGAACCGGGGCAATGTGAATTCCGTGTCGGCGCCCCTTCGGATCGGCGCGCTATTTCCCGGTCAGCTTGAGTTCGATCCGCCGGTTCTGCGCCCTTGCCTCTGGCGTGTCGGCGGGGTTGATCGGTTGATATTCCCCGAACCCGTTCGCCGAGAGCCGGTCCGGCGGAAAGCCGAGCGCGCCGACAAGATAGCGTACAACCGAAAGTGCGCGTGCCTGGCTTAGTTCCCAGTTGTCGGCAAATTGCGCGCCCCCGATCAGCGGCACATTATCCGTATGCCCGTCGACCTGAAGAACCCAGTCGATGCCCTCGGGGATATCATTGGTCACATTGCGCAGGATGTCGGCGACCTTGGCGATCTCGGCGGCGCCAGCAGGAGACAAGCGCGCCTCGCCCGGCGCGAACAGCACCTCGGAGGAAAACACAAAACGGTCACCGACAATGCGAACGCCCTCTTGCTGGCCAAGCAAATCACGCAGGCGGCCAAAGAACTCCGAGCGGTATTTCTCGAGGTTCTCTTTTTCGGCCTCGGCAAGACGGCGCTTTTCCTCTTCCAGAACGCGGCGGCGGCGCTCTTCTGCGGCGACACGCGCGAGCGCAGTGTTCAGTTCGTTACCGAGCGACTGAAGCTGAACTTCGCTTGCGGCCTCACGCGCCTTGGCATCATCCAAAAGCGCCTGAAGCCCCGAAAGCTGCTGGCGCAGGGCGGCGACCTGTTGATTGAGCAGCGCCTGCTGTTTCTGGGCTTCCGTGGCCAATTCCTGTTGACCGGCCAGACGGCGGCGCGCCTCGGCCAGAAGGGTGGCGCGTTCCTCGGCGGTGCTCATCTGGGCTTTGGCCTGGTTCTGCGCCGCAAGCTTGGCCGCAAGCGCCGCAGTCAACTGCTGGCGCACCTCCTCGGCATCCATCGCCTCGCCTTTGGCCGCCTCGGCCTCGGCAAGGGCGCGCGCCAACCTGCCCTGCAACTCGGCAATCTCGGCGTCTTTCGCCTCTAGCGTGGCCTGGCTGTCCTCAAGCCGCGTGCCGACCTCTTCCTGCGCCAGAAGGGCCGCGACCAATTGGCTGTCAAGGTCATCGCGGGCATCCTCGGCGGCGGCCAACAGGGTCAGGGTTTCCTCGGCCCGCTTGCGTTGTTCTTCAAGCGCCAGCGTCATCGAGGTCAGCTCTGCCTGCGCGTCGCTCAGCCGGTTGCGCAGCGCCTCTGCGGCGGCGGCCTCGGCGAGGCGGGCCTGTTCTTCCTCGCTCAGCTCGGCCTGCAATGCGGCCACCTCATTCCCAAGTGCCGCCTCGGTCTCCGCGTTCTGGCGGCGCAAATCCTCTGCCAGAGCCTCAAGCGCCTCGCGGCGGGCGGCGGCAAGGCGGGCAGCCTCGGCGCCTGCATCGACCTCGTCGCGCAGGCTGGCCAGGGCCAGTTGAAGGCTCTCCTGTTCAGACAAAAGCGTGGCGCGCTCGCCCTCAAGATCGGCGATCCGGCCCTGTGCACGATCGCGGTCAGACAAGAGGCCCGCCACCTGTTCCTCGAAACTGGCAATCCGGGCTTTGGCCTCGCCAAGGGCTGCGGTCTGGGCCGCCGTCCGGGCGCGCAGGGTGTCGATCAGCGTCGCCTGTTCCGCCTGGCGGGCCTGCGCATCGTCGAGCGTCGCCGTCAAGGTGCCAACCCGGTCCTCCAGTCCTGCACTGCGATCGCGTTCAAGCCCAAGCGCGCGCGACAGCGCCGCAACTTCGGCACCGAGCGCATCAAGCTTGGTCGCCTGGCCGCTGATCTCTTCACGCAGGACGAATTGTACCACCATGAAGATCGTCAAAACGAACATCAGGACCAGCAAAAGCCCGGTCATCGCATCCACAAATCCCGGCCAGATCGAGCCTTGAAACCGTGCACCGGTGCGCCGCGACAGGCCCATGCTCAGCCCTCCCCGGACTTATCCGGATCGGCGGGGCCCACGAATGGTCGGGCACGCCGCTCGGAGGCGGGGCGCCCCGGTTTGAGCACCCGCGTCAGGGCCGCAAGATCGGTGCGCAATTCGGTCATGGTTTCCTGACGCCCGGCACTGATCTCTTCGAGAATGCGTAACATCTGCACGTCGATCGAGCGAAGCCGCATCCGGCTTTCGGCATCAAGCCCCTCATGGCCACCTGTCTCGCGATTTTCCAGGGTCTGGATCAGGCGTTCCTGCCCCTCGGCCATCCGCATCAAGGCGCTTTGCACCGGATTGCTGTCACTCATCCGGTGGGTCAGGCGTTCGATGGAATCCGCCAGAACGCCCAGCTTTTGATCGACCATTGCGCGGCTTACATCCGATTGGCTTATCACCGCCTGCAAGCTGTCCATCTGGTCGGCCATATGATCAAGCACATGGGCCACCGCATCGCTTTCGCCACCGCCCTCGCCATCGCCACTGGCAAAGCCAACACGGGTGATGGTCGACATCCATTCCTCTAGCTCGCGGTAAAAGCGGTTCTGCCCGTGGCCTGCAAACAGTTCCAAAAGGCCGACAACAAGCGATCCCGCCAACCCCAGAAGCGACGAGGAAAACGCCACGCCCATGCCGCCCAACTGGGCCTCAAGCCCCGTCATCAGGCGATTGAACACCTCGACCCCGCCCTCGCCATTTTGCGGCGCCAGGCTTCGGATGGTATCGACAACCGCGGGAACGGTTGTGGCCAGCCCATAGAATGTGCCCAGAAGGCCCAGGAAAATCAGCATGTTGACGATATAGCGCGTGATGTCGCGCACCTCGTCGATGCGCTGAGCCACCGAATCGAGGATCGAACGCGCCGAGGTCGAGGCGATCTGCATCCGCTTGCCGCGCGAGCGCAGCATCGTTGCCAGCGGCGCCAGCAATTGTGGCGGCGTGGTCAATTCATGTCCCGGTATCTGGGCGACAAAGCCCTCGATCCACCGCGCCGAGCCGATCAACTGAAACACCTGCCAGAAACAGGCCACGACCCCGATAAAAAACACCAAAAGAATGAAGCCGTTCAGCCACGGGTTGGCCTGAAACACAGGCAAGACACGTGGCAAGGCAACGAATGCGCCAAATCCGGTCAGCCCCAGAACGATCAGCATAAGAACGATCTGGCGGACGGGGTGTGAAAACTGTGGCTCGACCTCGCGG
The DNA here is from genome assembly GCF_913054395.1 of uncultured Roseovarius sp. GTDB lineage: Bacteria > Pseudomonadota > Alphaproteobacteria > Rhodobacterales > Rhodobacteraceae > Roseovarius. Next base: position 10,106 of record NZ_CAJXIP010000068.1, on the reverse strand, counting down.
TCCGGCTGGTCCATCTGGACGCTCCCGACACTTGAATTATTGGCGTAACCCTACGCGGTAAGATCTAACAAGCCAAGGATTTATCCGGCAAGATGGCGCACCCGCCGCACCAACCAATCAAGATCGCGATCCATGATCCCAAGCTGAACCAGATGTTCGGTTGTATTAAAGAGATACTCGGTATTTGGCCCGCGCCCGCCGACCGCCCGTGCGATGATGTTGGCCTGTTCCTCAAGGTCAAGACCGCCGCAATATTGCACGTGGTCGGGGTCGATCACATAGGTCACCGCCTCGACGCGGCGGCCATCGGCAAGGTCGATCTCAAGCATCTTTTCGATATAGGCCGAAGAGATCAGTTCACGTTCGCGCAGATACTCAAGCACCTCGGCCGCACTCTCGGGCGCCACCGACAGGGCGACACCATGACAGACCGCGCCCGGCGCCTCGTCCAATGCAAGGACAAGGCCGGGGGTTTCATCGGTGCCGCGATGGTGGATGCTGCGCATGCAAAAGCTCCGGTGATAGTCGGGCAGGCTGGCGATTACCCGGTCCTGAGCCTCGAAACCGGGATTCCAGACCAACGACCCATAGCCAAAAACCCACATTGTCATTTTGCTGTTCCTCATGCTTTTGCCCCTATAAACACCATCCCAACAGGGCATGAAAGGGGCGCTTGCGCATGAGAGCATTGCTGACATTGATCGTGATCGCCACCCTTGGCTGGTCGGGCTACTGGTTTGTCGGCCAACGGGGGCTGGAACAGGCCTTCGGCCAATGGTTCGACACCCGCCGGGCCGAGGGCTGGGTGGCCGAAACCTCTGATCTTTCGGTTCTGGGCTTTCCCAACCGCTTTGACACCAGCTTTGACGATCTTGCCCTGGCCGACCCCGACACCGGCCTTGCCTGGGAAGCGCCGTTTTTCCAGATCCTGACGCTAAGCTATCGCCCCAATCACGTCATCGCGGTCTGGCCCGATGATCAGATGATCGCCACGCCACAGGATAAGTTCCGCGTTCAAAGCACCGATATGCGCGCCAGCCTTGTGATCGCGCCGAACACGGCCCTGGCCCCCGAACGCGCCACGCTCACCGCCGAGTTTCTGCGCGTGGCCCCGCTTGCGAGGCCCGATGACACCACCGCGCTGACCGCGCTGACCCTCGCCGCCGAGCGCAATGACGGGGCCAGCTATCGGTTTGGCCTTTCGGCCGAGGGCCTGAGCCCGTCAACCCCGTGGCGTGCGCGGCTCGATCCGAAAAACACCCTGCCTGCGCAACTGGCCGGGCTGCGTGCGGATATGACAGTAAGCTTTGACAAGCCCTGGGATCGCACCGCCATCGAGGATGCGCGCCCCCAGCCGACCCATATCAAGCTGGACCTCGCCGATGCCGCATGGGGCCAGCTTCAGCTTCAGGCGGCGGGCGAGGTCTCGGTCGATGCCGCAGGCCAGCCCACGGGCGAGATCACCATCAAGGCGCGCAACTGGCGCGATATCCTTGATCTGGCCGTCGCCTCGGGGGCAGTGCCAGAATCCCTGGCAAAGACGCTAGAATCCGGCCTGTCGATGATGGCTCAGATGGCGGGAAACCAGCAAACCCTTGATATTCCCCTTGGGTTTCGCAACGGTCGGGTGATGCTCGGGCCGACCCCCCTCGGCCCCGCGCCGGTGTTGCACCTGCGCTGATATACCGGCGGAGCCGGTCTGACGCCCTGCTTACCGACAGTAGGGCCCGCCACGATGCGAGGCCGTGTCGAAATGGAAATGATCACGGTGGTGGCGGTCCGAATTAGGCCCAAGCACCGTCCCAAACGGCCCACAGGCCGCTTTGTGCGTCTGACGCAGAACCCGGCCGCGTGGCCCCTGCCCCCAATCCCCCAGCACCGAAATCTCGGAGCCGTCGCGCAATTGCAGCGCAGCGATATCAATCGCCTTGCCCCGGCCATGCTCGGAAATCCGCGCGCCAGGCCGGCTGTTGCGCGTTCGGCAGGCATAATGCGCCGCCACCCGCAAACCGCTTAGCCCGCCACCCATGCGCCCCACCTCGGGTTTCGCACTGCGTTTGACCCAGACTTCAAGCGCACGCGCCGTCGGGCAATCCATCGTCGCAGGCTGGCTCAGGCGGATGGCGCCGATGGACTCAAGCCGGATCGCATGATCAGAGCCACAGCCCGCAACCGGATGGCTGACCGGGCCGATGACCTGTCCCGCAAGGCCGGGTCGGCCACACAAGCCGCCGCTGTTGCTGCTGACCGTCTGATCGTCGCCGCGCCCGCATCCCGTCGCCAGCGCACTCAGCCCGATCGCAAGGCTCAGGACCAGCCGTCTCATCCTTGCCGCGCACGGCCGAAATCAGGCGCATCGGTGTCCTGTCCGGCCTCGATAATACTACGCCGGATCGCCCGCGTGCGGGTGAAATAGGCATGAAGATGATCGCCGTCACCAATCCGGATCGCCCGCTGCAACGCAAATAATTCCTCGGTGAACCGACCCAGGATTTCAAGCGTCGCTTCTTTGTTGTTCAGGAACACATCGCGCCACATGGTCGGATCGCTGGCCGCAATTCGTGTGAAATCGCGAAATCCCGCGGCAGAGTATTTGATCACCTCGCTGTCGGTCACCCGCCGCAGATCGTCGGCCACACCGACCATCGTATAGGCAATAAGATGCGGCGCGTGGCTTGTCACGGCCAGCACCAGATCATGATGATCGGCGTCCATCTCGTCGGTATGCGCCCCAAGCGCCTGCCAAAAGCCCTCAAGCCGCGCCACCGCCGCGCGATCGCTGCCCTCTTGCGGCACGATCAGGCACCAGCGGTTGTCAAACAGCTCGGCAAAGCCCGAGCGCGGCCCCGAATGCTCGGTCCCAGCAAGCGGATGGGCCGGCACGAAATGCACGCCCTCGGGCAGATGCGGCGCCACCGCGTCGATCACCGCGCGCTTGACCGATCCGACATCGCTTAGCGTGGCACCGGGTTTCAGCGCGGGCGCGATTTCGGCGGCAACCGCCCCCATCGCCCCGACAGGCACGCAGAGCACCACAAGATCGGCGCCGCTCACGGTCTCGGCAGCGCTGTCGCACACCCGGTCGCAAAGCCCGATTTCCCGCGCCACATCGCGCGTTTCGGCAGAGCGCGCAAAGCCGGTGATCTCGCCCGCCACGCCCGCACGCCGCATCGCATGCGCCATCGACGAGGCAATAAGCCCAAGCCCGATCAGCGCCACGCGTTCGTAAATCCTGCTCATCGTGCCCGTCCCATGAACTGTCCGATCGCATGCGCCACCCGTCGGCAACTCGGCTCGTCGCCAACCGTAATCCGCAGGCAATGCGGCAGGTTATACCCCGCCACGCGGCGCACGATAAGGCCCTCGGATTGCAGGTGCACATCACAGGCCTCGGCCTCGGCGCGGTCGGCGAAGCGCGCCAGGATGAAATTCCCGGTCGAGGTGTCCGAAGCCACGCCATAGCCCGCCAGGGCCTCGGCCAGCCAGGCGCGCATGCGGGTATTGTCATCGCGGCATTTCGCGGCCCAGTCGGTATCGCGCACCGCCGCCTCGGCGGTGACAAGCGCCGCATGGCTAAGGTTGAATGGCCCGCGCACCCGGTTGAGCACATCAACCACGTGCTCCGGCCCATAGCCCCAGCCGACGCGCAATCCGCCAAGCCCGTAAAGCTTGGAAAAGGTGCGGGTCATCACCACGTTGTCGCGCGCCTCGACAAGCGACGCACCGCCGTCATATCCCTCGACGTAATCCGCATAGGCCCCGTCAATCACCAACAGCGCCCGTTCGGGCAAATTGGCCGCCAGCCGCGCAAGATCCGCCTCACCGACCATCGTGCCCGTGGGATTGTTGGGGTTGGCGATAAACACCAGCCGGGTCTTGTCGTTGCACGCCGCCAGGATTGCATCCACATCCGTCACCCGCTCGCGCTCGCGCACCTCGACGGGGGTCGCGCCATTGGCCAGTGCACTGATCCGGTACATGGCAAAGCCGTGCTCTGTATGGATCACCTCATCGCCGGGACCTGCATAGGACTGGCACAGAAAGGAAATGATCTCGTCGCTGCCGACGCCACAGACGATACGCTCGGGGTCAAGCCCCAGCACCTCACCAATCGCCGCGCGCAGGCCCGCGTGATCGGTCGACGGATAACGATGCAATTCATAGGCCGCTTTGCGAAACGCCTCTTTGGCGGCCTCAGAGGGGCCAAACGGGTTCTCGTTGGAACTCAGCTTGATCACATTGCTCACGCCCTCGAGATGCGAGGCCCCGCCCTGATACGGCGCGATCTGAAGAATGCCCGGCTGCGGTATAATATTGGTCATGTCAAATCTCCCAAGCGACGTTCTAGCTTTGGCACTGTGCCTTGACCAGCAGGAAACGAAAAAGGCCGCGGCGGTTTCCCGTCGCGGCCTCTGGCAGAAAATAAGCTGAACTTAGTTCTGCGCGTAGAATTCGATAACGAGGTTCGGTTCCATCATCACCGGATAGGGAACATCCGAAAGGCCCGGCTGACGCACGAATGTGGCAACCATTTTCGAATGATCCGCGTCGATGTAATCGGGAACGTCGCGCTCGGCCAGCTGAACAGCTTCCAGCAGGACGGCCATTTGCTTGGAGCGGTCACGCACTTCGATCACGTCGCCCTCTTTCACGCGGTAAGAGGGGATGTTCACGCGCTGACCGTTCACCTTCACGTGGCCGTGGTTCACGAACTGACGTGCGGCAAACATGGTGGGCACGAATTTGGCACGGTAGACAACCGCGTCAAGACGGCGCTCGAGCAGACCAATCAGGTTCTCGCCGGTATCGCCCTTGACCCGCTCGGCCTCGGCAAAGATGCGACGGAACTGTTTCTCGGTCAGATCGCCGTAATAGCCTTTCAGCTTCTGCTTGGCGCGCAGCTGAAGACCGAAATCAGAGATTTTGCCCTTGCGGCGCTGACCGTGCTGGCCGGGGCCGTATTCACGGCGATTGACGGGCGACTTGGGGCGGCCCCAGATGTTTTCGCCCATGCGGCGGTCGATTTTGTACTTGGCAGACGTGCGTTTTGTCACGGCTGATCTCCTTCGCTAGATATGAAGGGCGTTGTCCTTTGGCCTTATCTTTCGACAGGGTCCCGACAGGCATCCCCTTGCAGGGGCCACCAACACCAATGAAGCCGCGCTTATACAGGCCCGAACCGTGCTGTCAACCACCCAGGCAGGGCTTCTTCTTGGCTAAAACACTCCGGGGGAACCGCCCGCAAGGGCGGTGGGGGCAGCGCCCCCTTCACGCGGCCCGGTCCTAGGCCGCCTCATGCGCCAGAATCGCCGCCTCCGATCCGTTCAGACAGCGCCTTGCAAAGCCGCCATAAAGCTGCGGTTCGTGCTCCAGATTGGGGTTGAACGCCAAAAGGCGGCTGCGATCCACCTCCGACAGGGTCGAAAGCGCGGCACTTGCGGGATGAAAGCTTTCGGTTTCCACGCCGTTGGCCCAGATGATCTGATGGCGGGGCAGCAACAGGTGAACATAGGTCACCTCCCGCAAGGCCAGATCGACCGTGACCGTATCGTTATTGATCAGATCGCGCGCCTGCACCAGAACCTCCGGGGTGTTGAACAGCGCCCGCGCCACATCGCCCTGTACCAAAAGACGGTGCTCGGGCGAAACAAGCAGTTCCTCGTCCGGGCGATCAATGCCAAGCGCCCCCGCCCGCAGCCGGATCGGCCGCAGCCTCGGCATCGCGAACAGGCGCGCGCCGGTCATCCGCCGACTTCCGATCCACTGGATCTCCTCGGCCCCGTTGTCCCTGGTCTGAACGCTGTCACCTTCGCGAAGCTCTTCCACAAGGCGCGGCCCGTCGGGGGTTTCGATCCGCGTACCGGGGGTGAAACAGATCACCCCGCCGCTTCCCGGCCCGGTCGAGGCGCCGCGCATGCCCTCAAGCGAATGATGCACCACCCACATTTCCCGCCCCGCGGGCGGAATGTCGTCGTGGAACATCAAAAGCGGCGCGCCGCCGCCGGCAACCTCGATGATGGTTACCGTATAGCTGCGGGTGCCGTCGGTGACGACGAACCCTATATCCATCAAGGGATCCGTTATCTCGACCCGGTCAAGGTCTCGCGTGTTGCTCATTGCCGCGCCGACCAAGCGCCGCACCATCCGTGCCGCACGTTTGCGGTTCACGGCCTCGCCATCCGACATCTCGAGTCGCAGCAATTCATTTGGTCCGTCCACCCGTACGGTATCGCCCAGCCAAGACCACGTGACCCCGACCGAAAGCGACTGCACCGATGCAGCCCTCAGACCATCCAACTTCGTTTGCGACCAGGAGATGACGAACGTGCCCCGAAAGCCCGTCCCCATAACCCTACTGTCTGCCTCATCGTTTTTTATTATTACCAATAAGCTTAACAAAGACGAATCAGTCTGAAAAGTCCCCACGGGATTTTTTGTCAGAAAAGCAACCTAAACTGCACAGAGCCCACGACCTGCCCCCCGTTTTGCTGGTCGAATTCTTCGCCAAGCCAGGTCACGCCGTAAAACAGCGACCCGCCCCTCGGCCCTTCCCAGTGCGCCCCGCCACGCAGGCGGGTGCGACCCCTGCGCACGGTGATACCGCTGCGCGCCGGAAGGTAATCGCTGCTGTCCACATAGGCGATATCGCCGCCCAGAATTAGGGCCAGGCCTGGCTTGTCCTCGCGCACCACACGATAGCGTTGGCCAGTCACCGGCTCGCGGACAAGCAACTCGTCCCGCATCAGCGACCCGATGGTGATATCGGCCCCCGCACGCACAAGATTTTCGACGCCGCCCCGCGCCTCGACAAAGGGACGGATACGTGCGCGCGCCATCTCGAAAGTGCGCCCGGCCTCCAACACCCCAGAGGGGCGAAAAGCGTTGTCCACCTGGTTGCGGCGCACCGCGCGCGCTATGTTCCGCTCGCCCACGATGTCATGGATGTGATCCTGAAAATCATCGAGCCCGGTCTGTGCGCCCGTGACAATAAGATCGGCCCCCACGGCATATTCGACCAGCGCCGGTTTGAAATGCGTATGCAATCCAAAGCTCAGGGCACCGGCGAAAGGCCTGTCCTGCGCGGCGGGGCGCGAAAGATCTTTTGGCGCGATCACCTCGCCATTGAACCGAAATTCCAGCAGATCGCCAAACCCCTCAGGCGCCACCGCGTTCCAGCCATCGGCCCAGACCCGGCTCGAGGCCACAGACCCTGTGCGCCACCGATCTTTGGTGTCGCCGATAAGATCATTCGTAAACAGCAGGCCATAGCCGATCCGTTCGCGGCCTTCGGCCATGGCGGTCGAGGAAAATCCGGCACAAAGGCACAGGGCAAAGGCGAAAAGACGCGTCATATGGCACGCTCCTGATTTGTTGCCCCCCGGCCAATCGTAACTACCAAGCCCCTGTGGCCATTTGCCAGCAAAACTTCGCAAATTTTACGAAAAGCGGCACTATTCCCATAGGTTTTAGAGCGCACGCATCCAGAATTGCAGCGCATGCGCGGTCTCGTCACGCTGGTCTATATCCTTCCAGCGGAACCGCGCGACGGCGCCCTCAAGCGGCGCATAGCCGCGTTTGCGCCAGAACGGATCGAGCGGCGCATAGGTGGCGGGGCGCAGCGGGTGATCGTTCGGGCGGATCACCGAACAGAACGCCACATGGCTGCGCCCGAGGGCGCGCGCCTGCGCCTCGCGCAGATCAAAGAACCGATGCCCCACGCCCTGCCCGCGACAGTTCGGCAACAGAACGCTTTCCGCACAATAAAAGATATCGCTCAGCGCGATGTCATGCCCCGCGAAGGCCGCTGCGAAATCATCGGCGTGATCCTCCATCGGGGTGCCGGTCGCGGCGCCGACAAGGCGCGTACCATCGTAAGCCGCAACCAGAATGGCGTCCTCGCTCTGACGATAGGTCTGAAGATAACGCTCCTCATACGCGAGGTCGCCGTCATATAAATAGGGAAAGTCGCGAAACACCGCGATCCGAAGTGCGGCCACATCCCCAAGCGCCGCCCCGAGCGCCGCCCCGGTCAGCCGCTCAACCCGGATCAAGACACCTGCGCCGTCCAGTCGGCCAGATTGTAATAGGTCACAACCCGCGTGATAAGCCCGTCCCTGAGCGTGAAAAACGACCCCGCCGGCAGGCGATAGATCTGACCTTTCGCCTCGGGCAGGCCCTCGTCCGTTTCAAGATAGACACCATTGACGATATATTCCGCCGCGGCCCGCGTTCCGCCCTCGGCGTCAAAGATCACCATATCGGTCAGCTCTTCACGGTAACAGCGGTTCATATGCTCGCAAAAGTCGCGGAACATATCCTTGCCGGGGCGCACCTTGCCCTCGTTGACGTAATGGGCCACGTCATCGGACAGGCAGGCCAGCATAGCGGCCACATCGCCGCGATTGAAGGCATCGAAATAGGCTTTCACAGTGGTGTTCATGGGTTTTCTCCGGGCGGGCCCCAACGTTCTTGCAGGTGGCTGATGATCTGATCTCTGGTCTTGCGATAGGCCTCTAGCCCCGCCTCGCGGGTCTGGGCTAGGCCGGTTGGGTCCATGATCGGCCAATAAACGACATCGAGATGAAAATACCGCGTCAGTTCCAGCGCGCGGCGCTGGCTGGCAGGGCTGAGCGCGACAATAAGGTCAAACGAGGACAGGTCGTCGCCCCATTCCTCCATCTCGTCAAAGCTCCGGGTGCGGTGCCGATCAAGCTCGACCCCGATTTCGCGGCAGACCGAGATGCTGAACCCGTCGATTTCCATATCGCTTTTGACACCGGCCGATTGCACATAGGTGCCGGTGCCATAGAATTTCTTCATGATCCCTTCGGCCATGGGCGAGCGGACAGCATTGTGATCGCAGCAAAACAGGACCGAATGCGGCAGCGGATCGGGCATGCCCTCAGCCCCCGAAATGCAGCACGCAGATCAGCGTGAACAGACGGCGCGCCGTATCGGTGTCGACCTCTGCCTTGCCCTCAAGGCGCTCTTCCAGAACGCGCGCGCCCTCGTTGTGAATGCCACGGCGGGCCATGTCGATGGTCTCGATCTGGCTTGGCGGCATGTTTTTGACGGCGTCAAAATAGCTTTCGCAGATCGACCAGTAATCCTTGACCACCTGTCGGAACGGGCTCAGCGAAAGGTGAAACTCTGCGGCCAGTTCCTCGGCCTCGGTGCGAATGTCAAACACCAGCCGCTTGTCCCGGATCGACAGTGCCAGGCGATATGGTCCCATCGGCACCTCACGCCCGTCGCGCGCCGGCAGATCAAAGCTGTTTTCCTCGATCAGGTCATAGATCGCCACCTTGCGCTCCTGCTCGATCTCGGGCGTGGGCGGCGGCAGGTTGGCGTCATCCAGTTCAATATGGCAAATATGGCTCATGGGGCTTCTCTGGCATTTGGCAATATATCGTCCCTAGCGCAGCCCGCCGTCCGGGGCAATCAGCGCCTGTCATCCACGCCGGGCAAATCGCTTTGGAGTCACTTGCGGGCAACGCTCACCCGGGGACTGAGGCTTTTTTATCGAAGCGGGCATAAAATCGCCCTGTTTGATTGGCATGAAGTGTCAAGATCGGCCATAATGCGTCCAGGACGTGACCAGCCGTCGATAATAATACCCCGTTAAAACGGGGGAGCAGTGTGAAGCCGGGGCGATTTAATGCTCGAATTCGAGAATGTAAGCAAGTCCTTCTGGACGGGCACCCAGCACAAGGTGATCCTTGACCGGGTGTCGTTTCGTGTCGAACTTGGCCGCAGCCTTGGCATCCTGGCGCCCAACGGCACCGGCAAGACCATGCGTGTTGCCGTGTTCGCACGCGGTCCCAAGGCGGAAGAAGCGCAGGCCGCTGGTGCTGACGTTGTCGGCGCAGAAGACCTGATGGAAGCCATTCAGGGCGGCAACATCGATTTCGATCGCTGCATTGCGACGCCTGACATGATGCCCATCGTTGGTCGTCTGGGTAAGATCCTCGGCCCCCGCAACCTGATGCCGAACCCCAAGGTTGGCACCGTGACCATGGACGTGAAAGCGGCCGTGGAAGCTGCCAAAGGTGGTGAAGTTCAGTTCAAGGCGGAAAAAGGCGGTGTCGTGCACGCCGGTGTTGACA
>NZ_CAJXIP010000067.1 GCF_913054395.1 uncultured Roseovarius sp. | reverse complement strand
GACGGACAACCTGGCCCAGGTGATATTTTGCACGTGTCTTAATCATAATAAAACAGCCCCTACCGACACATAGTAAACGTTTCAAGGGTGCTTTGTCCAACTATCCGCCGAATTTCGCCGGAAACAGTCTGTGAACCGAAGTCCTACAGTCGCGACAGGCGGCAACCCGCCCCCGGGGGGCGCCAAAATTGGCGAATTCGTGATTTCCACCGCGCACGGATTCGGCTAATGTTGCAAGAAAACAAGAAAGCGAGAGGCAGATGAGCAGAACTCTTCGCGCGTTCATGATGTTGCTTTTGCTGGCGTCCTGTGGCGGCGGCAGTGGCTATGGCAGGGCACCGCGCAACCTTGACAACGCCTGCGCCATTCTTGGCGAGCGTCCGGAATATGCCCGCGCCTTCCGCGCGGCCGAACGTCGTTGGGGTGTGCCGATGCACGTCCAGATGGCGACGATCTATCAGGAAAGCAAATTCATCAGCGATGCCCGCACCCCGTTTCGCTATACGCTCGGGGTGATCCCGATGGGTCGCCAAAGCTCTGCCTACGGATACAGTCAGGCGCTTGATGCCACATGGGATGAATACAAGCGGGCAAACCGCCGCTTTGCCGCGCGGCGCAGCGATATCCATGACTCGGCTGATTTCATCGGCTGGTACATGGCAAAATCCAATGAACGGCTGGGCATTTCCCTTGGGGATGCGCGCGGCCAGTACCTCGCCTATCACGAAGGGCGTACCGGCTTTGCACGCGGAAGCTATAACGGCAAGCCGTGGTTGTTGCGGGTTGCAGGCGATGTGGATGCGCGCTCGACCGCATATCGCGGCCAGTTGGCGCGATGCGGCGGGCGGCGCATCTGACGCGTCAGGCGGCCTTGCGCGGGGCCGCCTAGCGGTCGATCCGAAGCCGTTCCTTGCCGGGGATGACAAAGCTTTCGTCGTCTAGCCGCATGCCGGTTTTCAGATCGCCCAGCACCACCGTCGGGCGGCTACCGCCGCTGTCGTTGATCACCCATTGGCGCAGCTCGACCGGATCGCCGGTAAAGACAAGCTCGATGCTGCCGTATTCGGGATTGTCGGGATCCTGCGCGCGCACGGTCGTGCTTTTGCCATCGCTGGAATGTCCGGTGACCATCCGGTCGCGGGTCAGATCGACATTGCGCGCCAGAATGATGTTCAGCGGCGTGCGGTGCAGCGGATAAGCCTCGGTTCCGGTGTTTGACTTGGGATCGACGATCCCCACGGTGTCACCATCGGCAACCACCAGAGTTTTCTCGGGCGGATCATATTCGAACCGCACCCGCCCCGGACGCTTGATAAGGATACGGCCCGTGCTGATCGTGCCGTCGTCATTGATCTGGGTAAACGCGCCCTGTGCGGTCTTGAGACCGTTCAGATAGCCCGAGATTTGCCCAAGCGAAAGCTGTTGCGCTGCCGCCGGAAGGGTCATCGCCAGCATAAGCGCCGGGACCGTCAAGATACGCATGTATTTCATAGGTTCAGATCTAAGCCTTTCCGCAAGCGATTGCATCCTGTCTTCGCCAAAAACATTGGCGCGCGTCGCCAAAGGCGCAATAACATGCCGGTTGTTATCCGATAGCAGGGGGACAGATCACGATGCGGGTTTGGTCTTGCGGGTCGGTGTCAGCTTCATGTTCGGCTTGGCAAGGCGCGCGTCAGGGCCGGTCCAGGCATAGGCCAGCAGACAGGGGTCGCGATCACCTGTGGTGATGCGATGCTCATCGCCAGACCGGTTCAGGATCAGCGATCCGGGGGCAAATACCGCCGAGTTGTTCTCCGACCAGGCGCCAGACACCGAGATATAGCTTTCCTCGATCTCATTGTGGCTGTGCTGCGGATAGGTGGTATTGGGCGCAAACAGCACGAATCCAAGGATCAGGTTATCGCATTGCACCGGGCCTTGCGGACCAAGGATTTCGCAATAGGCATATTTCTGGCTCAACGCCTTGGAAATCTTCTCATAACCATATTCCCAGGTCAGCTCGTCTTTAACCTCGCGCAGAGCGCGTGCCATGCCCTGCATCGCCGCCCGCTCGCCAAGGTCAAGCGCGCGGGGCAGGTGCGCCGTGACCGGTTTCCTCTCGCAGTCGCGGGAAATCATTTCGGGGTCGCGGGCCATGGCCGCCGATAACCTGTCGCGCACCCGCTTGCGGTGGCCACGGATCGCAGCGCTGCCGCCCGCAGAGCCATAGCGGTAAAGCGAGTCGAATTCCCGCAGAAGATAGAGCCAATTCGGGCAATCCATCAGGCGTTGAGCGGCCCCGGAGGGCGGGAATTGGTCGGACATGGCTCTGGCTCCGCCTTTGGAGGTGGCTGCAATTGCGCATCGGTAAATGCGGGCTTTGACGAATGCAACCATTGTCGGGCCTGGAGGTCGTCACGGCAGATCGCTCAGTTCAGCCCGCGTCCAATCCCGACCGGGCTGAACGCGGGATGGGTTTTACTGCTCCGGGACCAGAATTTCGCGTTTCCCGACATGGTTGGCAGAGCTGACGATGCCCTGGTCTTCCATCTGTTCGACAAGCCGCGCGGCCTTGTTATAGCCGATCGCAAGCTTGCGCTGGATGTAGGAGGTCGAGCATTTGCGATCCTTGATCACGATGGCAACAGCCGTATCGTAAAGCGCATCTTCCATATCGGTATTGCCGCCCGAACTCAGCCCAAGCACCGCGTCGATGCTATCGGCCTTGTCCTCATCTGGCCCTTGCAGGACGCTGCCGACATAGGTGGGCGGACCGTAGGCCTTGAGATGGTTGACCACCTCTTCAACCTCTTCGTCGCTCACGAATGGGCCGTGACAGCGGGTGATTTTGCCGCCGCCCGCCATGTAGAGCATATCGCCCATCCCCAAAAGCTGTTCCGCGCCCATTTCGCCCAGAATGGTGCGGCTGTCGATCTTGCTGGTGACCTGAAATGAAATCCGCGTCGGAAAGTTGGCCTTGATCGTGCCGGTGATCACATCGACCGAGGGGCGCTGTGTCGCCATGATAAGGTGAATGCCGCTGGCGCGTGCCATCTGCGCCAGACGTTGAATACAGGCCTCGATCTCTTTGCCCGCCACCATCATGAGGTCGGCCATCTCATCGACCACCACGACGATATAGGCCATCTTCTCGGGTGCGAACTCTTCGGTCTCGAACACCGGTTCGCCGGTGTCGTCATCAAAGCCGGTCTGTACCGTGCGGCTGAACAATTCGCCTTTCCTGAGTGCCTCATCGACCCGGCCATTATAGCCGTCGATATTGCGCACGCCCATTTTGGACATCTTGCGATAGCGGTCTTCCATCTCCGCCACGACCCACTTGAGGGCCACAACCGCCTTTTTGGGATCAGTCACCACCGGCGAAAGAAGATGCGGAATTCCGTCATAGACCGACAGTTCAAGCATCTTGGGGTCGATCATGATCATCCGACATTCGTCCGGCGTCAACTTGTACAAGAGGCTCAGGATCATGGTGTTGATCGCCACCGACTTACCAGACCCGGTGGTCCCCGCGATCAGGAGGTGGGGCATCTTTGCCAGGTTCGCAACCATAGGATCGCCACCGATATCCTTGCCAAGCGCCAGCGGCAGGCGCTGATTTCCGTCGCCATAGGCACGGCTTGACAGGATTTCGCGAAAGCCAACCATCTCGCGGTTGTCATTGGGCAATTCGATCCCGATCACCGAGCGGCCCGGCACGGTGGAAACCCGTGCCGAAAGCGCCGACATCGAGCGCGCGATATCGTCGGCAAGCCCGATCACCCGGCTCGCCTTGAGGCCCGGCGCAGGCTCGAGCTCGTACATGGTGACGACCGGACCGGGGCGCACGCTGACGATCTCGCCCTTGACGCCGTAATCGTCCAGCACGCTTTCAAGCATGCGCGCATTTTCCTCAAGTGCCTCATCGCTCAGGTGATGGCGCTGAATGTTTTCGGTGCTCGCCAAAAGGCTGAGTGGCGGCAATTCATATTCGGCGCCCGCGCCCTCGTCGAATTTCAGCGTCGGCTGCGCCTCGGCGATAGCGCGTGTCGAGGGCTGCGGCGCGCGGCGCGGGGCATGCTGCACCACCTTGCGCGGCTCGGGCGTCGGGATGCGCGGCGCCTGTCCTGCCGGTTGTGGCTCATAGGCGGTGAAATCGTCAACAACGGGCTGATCATCGTCAAAGGGTGCCTCGTCGTCAAAACCGTAAGAATGCGGCATCTGCGGCGCATCCGTCACGCGGGGTGCGGTCAGCGGCGGCTCTGGCGGCAGGGCAACCTTAGGCGCCGCGCTCAGGATCAGGGGGTCGGGTCCACGCCCGCGCCCCTTGGTCAGCGGCGCCACGGATTCGGCGCGCACGTTCGGATTTTGACGCACCCGCGCACGGATCACATCCGAAATCTTGGCGCTGATCCGGTCGTCGCCGGGCATATCAGCCGCGCCCTCAAAAGCGGCGGTTTCGACCAATTCCGGCTCTGGCATCACATCGGGCTTGCGCATCAGCATCGGCATCCGCGCCAGCAAGCCGCCGGCTTTTTCGGCGACCGGGGCAGCATCCGGCGTGTGCCCGATCTCCGGCTCGGCATAAGCCCGCTGCACGACAGTGCTCTGAAACTCCGGCTCATAGTGCGCGGCGGCGGCTTCACCCGCCTCGGCGCGGCGCGCGCGGCGCTCCGAAAGACGCGCCTGCATCACTTGCCCGGCCTGCGCCGCCCCCTCAGCACCTTTGCCCAGAAGGGTCATAAGGCCCGCATAACTCATGATCGCACCGACCAGAAGGAACCGCGTGATCCGCGCAAGCTCTACCCGCGTGAAGCCAAGCACAAACGCGCCAAGCACAAGCATCCCGCCCCCCAAAAGAACCGACAAAAGCTTGAGCCCAACACTCGCGCCAAGCGGCAGAATGCCAAGCAAAGTCCCCAGAACGGTATCGCCGAACAGCCCACCAAGCCCGAAACTATGGGTCGCGGCCCATTCGGCCCCCGGCGTCAGTGAAGAGGCATAAAGTGCCAGCACCGCAAGCCAGATCGGTGCAAAGATAAGACGGCCCACGGCGCGATCCTGCCCGCGGTGAAGCGCAAACCGCGCGCCCCAGGCCGCCAAAACGATGGCAAGCCCCCAGGCGCCCCAGCCCACGATCATGAACAGCGGCGCGGCAATCGAGGCCCCGACCTGCCCCATCCAGTTCTGCACCGGCGCATCGGTGGCCGACATCCAGCTGGGATCATCCGGGCTGTAAGAGGCCACCATCGCCGCCGCCATGGCCGCCAGCATCAAAAGCGTGAGGCCAAGCAATTCCTTGCCACGCTTTTCAATCGCCTGTGTCATGGTGCTGTCCAGCAGGGGGTCACGCCCGCGCGTCTGATATGCCATCTTTTCCCTCGCCCTCAATCAACCGTACAGACAGTCACGCAAGCGGTTCAGCCCGCGCGCCATCTCTTCTTTTTCGGCCACCATCGCGACCCTAATATATCCCTTGCCGGGGTTCACGCCGCCAGCCTCCTGGCTAAGATAGGCGCCGGGCAATACCCGCACGCCGGTTTCTTGCCAGAGCGTCATGGTCGCCTCTTCGCCATCGGGCACCGGCAACCACAGGAAAAATCCCGCCTCGGGGCTGCGATAGCCGGGCAGATTGCCCAATATCTCATCCGCCATACGGTATTTTTCACCGTAAAGACGGCGGTTCTCGACCACATGCGCCTCATCCTGCCAGACCGCTGTGGCGGCATGCTGAAGCGGCATCGGCAGGGGGCTGCCAGCATAATTGCGAAGCTGTTTCATCGCCTTGATGCTCTCGGGGCCCGCCGCGACAAACCCACTGCGCAGCCCCGGCAGGTTCGAGCGTTTAGAGAGGCTGTGAAACGCCACGATCCGCTCAGGATCGGCGCCCATCTCCGCGGCCACCTGCAACAGACCCACGGGCGGACCATCGCGATAAATCTCGGCATAGCATTCGTCGGCGAAGATGCGGAAATCGTACTTTTCCGCCAAGCCGATAAGACCGGCCCAATAGGCGCGGCTTGCCACGGCCCCCTGCGGATTGCTGGGCGAACACAGATAGGCCACCGTCACCCGGTTCAGAACCTCTTCCGAAAGGGCCGTGAATTCCGGCAGATACCCGGTATCGCGGGTGGCGTTCAAGAATACCGGCTCCGCCCCCACACTCAGGGCGGCGACCATGTAGACCTGATAAAACGGGTTGGGCACCAGGACAACGGGCAGCTTGCCGCGCTTGGTTTCCGGGCAAAGCGCCATCATCGCATTGTAAAGCCCCTCGCGGGTGCCGTTCAGCGCCATGAAACGGGTATCGGCCGCCAGGTCAACGCCATAGCGCCGATGGGTCCAGCCGCTCATCGCTTCCAATAGTGCGGGCATGCCCTCGTTCACGGGGTAATTGCCAAAGCCGTCTGCATGCTCAGCAATGATATCGACGATCCAGCGCGGAAAATCGTGCTTGGGTTCGCCAATCGTCATATGCAGAACTTCGCCGCCGGGCGCATGAGCGTCCAACAAGCTCCGCAGGCGCGGAAACGCATAGGCCGGTAGGTTCGAAAACCGCTCGGGAAACATCTGATACTGCCTCAAAGTTTGGGATCGTTATCGCCCCATTTGTTGCCGAATCTACCCAAGCCCCGCCCTCAGGTCCAGCAAAACCAATACCTTGACAGACAAATTGTGGCATTTTGGCAGGCATGCCGCCTGCCCTGCTATCATCTTTCCGGAAAATACTCCCGCCGGAGGCTCCCTTGCATCGCCCCGCGCGCCTCAGGCCAAGGCGTCTTCGGCGGCCTTGACCACCCGCAACAGCCGCTCTTCCTGAAACGCCTTGCCACAGAACATGATCCCGCAGCCGGGTTGACCCGTGGGCAATGTCACGGCGCAAAGCCCCATCAGGTTGCCAACCCGCGTATTGCGCAGGGTCAGCAGGTTTTCGGTCACATAATAGGCTTCATCCGTCATCAGCCGCTCGGCATTCGGCGGCAGGTTCGGGGCCGAGGGCATGATCACCGCGTCATAGCCGGCGACCCGCGCCGCCCAATCGCGGCGCAATCCCTCCAGCAGGCGCCAGGCGGCCACATAGTCGGCGGCGCCCACCTCTTTGCCGCCGCGAAAGCGTTCGAGAATCGGGGCAAACATCTTGTCCGGCGCGGCCTCGATCACGTCGCGCCAGATGCCATAGGCCTCGCCGGTGAAAAGCGCCGCCGAAAGCGGCATCGCTTCCGCCACTTCGGGTGCCTCGAACTCTTCCACCACGGCGCCCGC
This sequence comes from uncultured Roseovarius sp., assembly GCF_913054395.1. Lineage (GTDB taxonomy): Bacteria > Pseudomonadota > Alphaproteobacteria > Rhodobacterales > Rhodobacteraceae > Roseovarius. The sequence goes on along the minus strand of NZ_CAJXIP010000067.1, from coordinate 11,259 downwards.
GTCCCGCAGGCGCACAATGGTGGCCTCATAGGCCGTGCCCGGCTCGGGGCGGATGTCATCCAGAACGACCGTCCGCAACGCGCCAAATCGCAGCCCCTCAAGGCGCGCCCCGCGCAGATCGGCGGCTTTGCCGCCTTCAAGGGCGGCCAGCATCAGGGCCGCATCCTCGACCGAACGGGCCAGCGGGCCGACTGTGTCAAACCTGGCGCAGAGCGGCACGACGCCCGCAAGCGACACCCGCCCGGCGGTGGTTTTCAATCCCACCAGATCGTTCCAGGCTGATGGGATGCGCACCGCCCCGCCGGTGTCCGACCCGATGCCACAGGCCGCCAGGTCAAAGGCCACACTCGCCGCAGCCCCCGAGGATGACCCGCCCGGCACCGCGTTTTCGTCATTCACGCAAGGCGGTGTGGCGGTCACCGGGTTAAGGCCGAGCCCGGAAAAGGCGAGCTCGCTCATATGGGTCTTGCCAAGACAGACAAGCCCCGCCGCCGTGCCATTGCGCAACACCTCGGCGTCGCGTTCGGGCACCCGACCGGCAAGCAGGGCGCTGCCCGCCTCGCTCGCGACGCCCGCACTGTCAAACAGGTCTTTCCAGCTTACCGGCACACCATCAAGCAGGCCAAGTCGCTGTCCGGCGGCGGCGCGGGTGGCGGCGGCTTCGGCCTCGGCGCGGGCACGCCCGGCAGTCACCGCGCTATAGATGCGGTCGCGCGCAGGGTGGGAATTGATCGCCTCAAGATAGGTCTCGGTCAGGGCCTGCGGGTCGATCTCGCCGCGACCAATGCCGCGCCCCAGATCGCCTGCCGTCATCTTCAGCCATTCGCGCATTGCCTGCCTCCTGCTTGCGGTGTCTTTCAAAAATCATTGGTAGCGGCAGAGCGGCGCATGGACAATCCCGCCCCGGAAAACATATTGAGGATTATGGAACATGACAGCGACATCCTGATTGTTGGTGGCGGGCTCAACGGCCCCGCCCTTGCCCTTGCCCTGGCGCGCGCCGGATTGCGCAGCACGGTGATCGACGCCCTGGGCGAACCGCTTCGCAAGGACGCCGCCTTTGATGGGCGCGCCTATGCTCTGGCCCTCGCCTCGGTACGGCTTTTGGACAATCTCGGGGTCTGGCAACGGGTCGCCGATCACGCCCAGCCGATGCTTGAAATCAAGGTCTCGGACGGTCATGCGGGCCAGGGCCCCGCACCGTTCTTTCTACACTTTGATCACGCCGAGATCGAAGAAGGCCCGATGGGGCATATGCTTGAGGATCGCTTTTTGCGCCGCGCCCTGCTTGAGGCGATGGCCGAGACACCGCTGATTACCCAGATGTCCGGTGAGCGCGTCATCGCGCAAGAGGTCGGAACGAAAGGCGCCAGCGTCACGCTTGCCTCGGGCCAGACCATGACTGCACGGCTGATTGTCGGCTCGGACGGGCGCGGATCGGGCACAGCCCGGCGCGCCGGGATCAGGCGCACTGGCTGGGGCTATGGCCAGACTGCTCTGGTCGCGGCGATCGCGCATGAATTGCCGCATCACGGCATCGCGCATCAGTTTTTCATGCCGCATGGACCGCTGGCGATCCTGCCCCTGCCCGGCAATCAAAGTTCGATTGTCTGGAGCGAAACGGACGAAACCGCCGCCCGCTTTGCGGCCCTTTCGGATGCGGATTTCATCGAGGTCCTGCGCCCGCGCTTTGGCGATTTCCTCGGACAAATCACGCTTGCGGGCAAACGTTTCACCTATCCCCTCAGCCTGAGCGTTGCCAATCAGTTCGTCGCAGAGCGGCTTGCACTGATCGGCGATGCGGCGCATGGGATGCATCCGATTGCCGGTCAGGGTCTCAATGCCGGGCTGCGCGATGTGGCCGCATTGGCGCAGGTGCTGGACGAGGCCACCCATCGCGGCGAAGATTTTGCCGCCTCTGATGTTCTGGCCCGTTACCAGCAATGGCGCCGGTTTGACACCGCTACGCTGGCGATGGCGACAGACCTGACCAACCGGCTGTTTTCAAACGATAACCCGTTGCTGCGCGTGGCGCGTGATCTGGGAATGGGCGCGATCGACGCCATGCCCGGCCTGCGCCGTGGGTTCATCCGCGAGGCGGCGGGGTTGTCTGGTGATCTGCCCGAGTTGATGCGGGGCTAGGCGTGCCGCTCAAGAAAGCGGATGATGGTATCGCCGTATTTGCGCTCCTCGATAAGCCGGAACCCTTCGGGCGGGGTGATGCCTGCGCTTTCTTCCCAGACGACAAGCGCGTCCTCGGCGATCCAGCCCCCGGCAAAAGCCGCCGCAAGCGCCGCTTCGCCAAGACCCTTGGCATAGGGCGGATCAAGGAACACCAGATCATGCGGTTCGCCCGGATTCCCCCCCGGACGGCGCGCGTCGGTTTTGAAAATGCGGGTCTGATCCTCGGCCCGGCAGAGCGCGATATTCTGGCGCAAAATACCAAGCGCCTTGCGCCCATCCTCGATGAAACTGACCGTCACCGCCCCGCGTGACAGCGCCTCAAGGCCAAGCGCACCGGTGCCGGCAAAGATATCAAGCACCCGAGCGCCGTTCGCCGGATCGCCATAGCCCCCGGCCAAAACGTTGAACAGGCTTTCACGCACCCGGTCGCTTGTCGGGCGCAGATGCGCGCCCGCGTCCCCCTTGCCAACGCTGGCAAGGGCGCGGCCCCGATGTTCTCCGCCGATGATCCTCACGATTTCAACAGACCCTTGAGGTCAACCCCGGCATCCCCCACAAGATCGGGGTCGGCGGTTTTGCCCGCATCAATCAGCCGCTTGCCGACCATATAGGCACGCGGGTCGTTCATCGCATCAACCGCCAAAAGCTGTGCGCCTTTGAAATACCAGAACGACACCGCGTCCTCGTCCCCGGTGGAGCGGGTCACGATACGGTCATATCCGGTGTTGAGGCCGGCGATCTGCAATTTGACATCATATTGATCGGACCAGAACCAGGGGCGCGGCACATAGGCCACCTCCTTGCCCATGATATTGCCTGCAACGCAGTCGCCCATATCAATCGCATTGGGCACGCTTTCAAGCCGCAGCCGCCCACCCTCATGGGGAAAGGACGCGCAATCGCCCACGGCCCAGATCGCCGGGTCGCTGGTACGGCCCATCGCGTCAACCGCAATGCCGTTGTCAATCGCAAGGCCCGCCGCCTCGGCAAGGGCGGTGTCGGGGGTAATCCCGACGCCGACAATGACCATATCCACCATGAGGTCGCTGCCGTCGCTCAGGCGCGCGCCACTTACCTGTCCTGCGCCCAACAGCCGCTCCAGGCCGATACCCTCGCGGATGTCGACACCGTGACGCGTATGCAGCGCGCGGAAATAATCCGAGGTTTCCCTGGCCGCCACGCGTTGCAGGATGCGATCGGCCATTTCAACCAGAACCACCTGCATGCCGCGACTGGCCGCGACCGCCGCCGCCTCAAGCCCGATGTAACCGCCGCCCACGATAAGCACCCGAGCACCGGCTACGAAACCCGGCGCCATCGCATCGACATCGGCCAGGGTGCGCACAACATGCACCCCCCCAAGATCGCCACCAATCGCAGCGGGCAACCGCCGGGGCCGCGATCCCGTGGCCAGCACCAGATGCTCGTATCCGAGGCGCTCATCGCCCATCACAACCTCTTTGGCGGCGCGATCAATTCCCGTCACCGCAGTATTCAGCCGCAGATCAATGTCCGCCTCGGGGTAAAACCGTTCCGGACGCAGGAACAGCCGTTCAAGCGCCATCTCGCCCAACAGGTATTTCTTGGACAGGGGCGGGCGCTGATAGGGCGGAACGGGCTCTTCGCCGATCAGGGTGATCTTGCCCTCGAACCCCTCCGCGCGCAGCTTGGCCACCACCGACGCACCGGCCTGTCCGGCCCCGATCACTACCACCCCCGGCATACGCCTTCTCCTTTTAATTTGTCGTGGTCACTTGCCTACCACCCGCCTATATCTACATCCAATGGAAACATCATTGATAGGCAAGGAGCGACCATGACCATTTCGAAAGGCGACAAACTTCCCGATGCAACACTTTTGCAGCTTGGCGCAGACGGTCCCGAAAGCGTATCGCTCGCCGAGCGCCTTGCAGGACGCAAAGTGGTGATCTTTGCCGTGCCCGGCGCCTATACGCCGACCTGCCATTCGGCGCATGTGCCGAGCTTCGTGCGCACAAAAGCACAGTTTGACGCGAAAGGCGTGGACGAGATCATCTGTGTCAGCGTCAACGATCCCTTCGTGATGAAAAACTGGGGCGAGGCAACCGGCGCCAATGAGGCGGGCCTGAGCATGATGTCTGACCCGCAGAGCGCGTTTACAAAAGCGATCGGCATGGAGTTCGACGCCCCCCCCGCCGGGCTTTACGGTCGTTCCAAGCGCTATGCGATGCTGGTCGAGGATGGCACGGTCAGCTTGCTGCACGCCGAGGAAAGCCCCGGCACCTGCGAAGTGACGGCAGGCGAATCGCTTTTGGCGGCGATGTAAGCAAACCGCATCGGGCCCGTTTAGAAGGGCTTTGGAAAAGAGCGGCGCAGGCCGCTCTTTTTTGTTGGATGAGGGGCCAGGATGAGGGGCGCTGCCCCTCAAACTCCCCGGGATATTTTCGGCAAGAAGAAGCCGGTTATGGATCCTCTATCTGCGGGCGGCGCGTGCCTGTGCGGGCAAGGTCAGCCGGCCAGCCCGTCCATCTTGCGGGCAAGTTTGAGGTCAAGCGCGCTAAGGCCGCCTACATCGTGGGTGGTCAGGAGTACATTCACCTTATTGTAAACATTGAACCATTCTGGATGGTGATTCCATTTTTCCGCCCAGATCGCGGCCCGGGTCATGAATCCGAAGGCCTCGACGAAATTGCCGAATTTGAACTCTTTGCAGATCGCATCCCGCTCTTCATCCAGCGTCCAGCCATTTTCAAGCAGAGGGGTCAGCGTGGTCTTGCGGGCAGTCTCGCTCAGGTGTTCGCTCATTGGTGATCCTCCATATCGGTTTTGCGGAACGGGCCATAGCTGGTGAGGATATCAATATCCTCATCCACCGCCGCACGCTCGGCCTCAAGGTAATGCGCGACCGCCTCGGCAAACCCGTCATCGCGCAGCCAGTGCAACGAATAGGTGCCAACCGGAAGATAGCCGCGCGCCAGCTTGTGTTCGCCCTGCGCGCCAGCCTCTATGCGATCAAGGCCCTGCGCAATGGCAAACTCCATCGCCTGATAATAACACAGCTCGAAATGCAGGCAGGGATGATCCTCGATGCAGCCCCAATACCGACCGTAAAGCGCCGAGGCTCCGATCAGGTTCATCGCCCCCGCCACAACCCGCCCCCCACGGGTTGCAAGCACCAGCAGGATGTCGTCGCGCAGGTGTTCATGGGCGTGATCAAAGAACGCCCGCGTGAGGTACGGCGTGCCCCATTTGCGCGCGCCGGTATCCTGATAGAAGGCCCAGATCGCATCCCAGTGGTGCGGCCTGATCTGATCGCCGGTCAGCTGTTCAATCTCGCCGCCAAAGGCCTGCGCGCGGGCGCGTTCCTTGCGGATGGCCTTACGTTTGCGCGACGAGAGGTCGGCAAGGAATGCGTCAAAATCGCCATACCCCCGATTGACCCAGTGATACTGCTGGGTCTTGCGCGCCATGAGCCCCATGGCAGCCCCGACGCGGGCCTCGTCCTCGGTGCAAAAGGTAAGGTGCAGCGAAGAGAGCGCATTGCGCCTCGCGGTCTCGATCGCGCCCTGCACAAGCGCGGCGCGCCCGATGTCTTCAAAGCCGGGGCGCACCAGGAACCGGCGCCCGGTCACCGGCGTGAACGGCACGGCGATCTGAAGCTTGGGATAATAGCGCCCGCCTGCCCGTTCGTAAGCACCGGCCCAGTTGTGATCGAAGATATATTCGCCCTGACTGTGGTATTTCAGGTAAAGCGGCGCGCAGGCGATGATTTGCCCCTCGGCTTCGGCGGTCATGTAATGGGGCTGCCAGCCGCTTGCCGCCCCGACCGAGCCGCTGTCTTCCAGCGCCTTGAGAAACCGGTAGGTAGTGAAAGGGTCGGTCGGGCGCGCGCCGCCTGCGGACTCGGGGCAGGCGCAAGCATCCCAAGCCTCCGGCCCGATCTGTGCCAGAGCGTCGTGCAGGCTTATCACTAGCTCGCTTTGCGTCATTGGCCCCGCCGTTGTCTTCCCGCCTTACCTATCTGGCCCGCTTTACCTTTGGTTCAAGCGGGCAATGCGGGAAGATAGCCCTCGAAGGTGATATTCTGTACCACCTTGCGCGCCTTTGTCTCGGCCTCTGGCGAGCGCACGGTCCAACACAGAAGGGCCGCGCCATTCCCGGCAAGTTCGGCCAGACGCGGATTGTCCAGATCGTCGATGTCATGGCTGACAAAACCCGACCCGCTTGGCCCGTAATCCGGAATATCGCGCAGCCGCGCGCGGGTATCGGCGCGCAACAGCGGCCAATCCTCGGCGGTATAGCCGCAAGTCACGAGGCCGCGCACCACAAGCGGCGCAAGCGCGGCGAGGCGCGTCACCATATGCGGGTTGAACGACATCAGCGCGACCGGGCCGTTGTACCCCGCAAGACAGTCTGCTGTGGCCTGTTCAAGAATGCCGTCGGTCTCGCCCATCTGGCCATGCTGATCCTTCAATTCGACCAGAAGGGGAACCCGACCGGCGACAAGCGCCAGCACTTCGGCGAAATCCGGGATGCCCTCGTCGCCACCCAACAGCGGGAGTTGCGCAAGATCGGCGGCATCGCGTTGGCGCACAGCACCCTTGATGCCAGTCAACCGTTCCAGATCGTAGTCGTGAAACACCATCGCGCGCCCGTCGCGCGACAGTTGCAGGTCAATCTCGATGCCATAGCCCGCCTTGATCGCCGCGCGGATCGCCGCGCGCGAGTTTTCCGGGCGACCATCCGCCACGTCATGCAACCCGCGATGCGCCAGCGGCAGGCGAAGAAACCCCTCGGTCAGCGCCGTCATCTGATCTGAAACACCCCGTCGATTTCAACCGCTACGCCGAACGGCAGCGAGGGGGCCGATACCGCCGCGCGTGCGTGTTTGCCCGCATCGCCAAGCGCCTCGCCGATAAAATCGGAGGCGCCGTTGATCACCTGCGGCTGGTCAGTGAAATCGCCGGTGGAATTGACAAAGCCAGTCAGTTTGACCACCCGCACCAGCCGGTCAAGATCGCCGCCACAGGCCGCCTTGACCTGCGCCAAAAGCGCGATTGCGCAAACCCTGGCCGCCGCCGCACCGGCCGCCACATCCATGTCATCGCCAAGCGTGCCGACGATAAGGCCGCTGTCATCCTTGGAAATCTGACCGGACACATAAAGCATGTCGCCTGCCTGCACATAGGGCACGTAATTGGCCGCGGGGGCGGGTGCATCCGGCAGGGCAACCCCCATCTCGGCAAGTTTTGTTTCAAATCGGCTCATGGCATATCTCCCTCGATGCAGCGTTGCACAGAAGCTAGACGCTGTTTTTGCGGAATGAAATCGAAAAACCGCCGGGTGCCGCTCAAATCCGCCTATCCGCGAAACGCCTTGCTCAGGTAATCGGTGAAAGGTTTGAGCAGATAGGCAATCGGCGTGCGATCTTCGGTGCGGATGAAGGTCTCGACCGGCATGCCGGGGATCAATGTCGTCCCTTCGGGCAGGCGCGCCTGTTCGCCCTCGCCCAGCACGATTTCGGCGCGGTAATAACTGGCGCGCGTCGCCTTGTCCTGAAAGGCATCGGCCGAAATCCGCGTGACCCGCCCGACCAATTCCGGCGTGCGCCGCTGATCCAGCGCGGTGAACCGCAGGGTCACATCCTGACCTGAATAAAGCTTGTCCACATGGATCGCCTCGACCTGCGCATTGATCACGAGGGGGCGATCCTGCGGCACGATGAACAGCACCGGATCCGCAGGGCGGACAACCGAACGCCGCGCAAAAATGCTCAGGTCATAGATGATCCCCGAAACCGGCGCGGTGACGTCCAGCCGGGCCATCCGCTCAAAAAGCGCGCGGCGCTGTTCGCGCAATTCCAACTCGCGGAATTGCAGGTCGCGCAGCGTGCTGATCGCCTGTTCCCGCCGATCCGAGCCCAGCTTGAGTATCTGAAGGTCGATCTCGGTGATGCGCCCGTCGGCCTGTGCCTTTTGCGCGGCAAGCTCGCCCACGGCCCCGGTAAGGCGGGCCTGTTCACGTTGCAGGCGCATGACGCGCCCGGCCTGCGCAAGCCCGCGATCCAAAAGCGATTGCTGACCGCGCAACTCCTGTTTGATCAGGTCAAGTTGGCGGGTCAGGGCCACCTGCTGGGCCGTGATCCCCTTGATCTGGCTGGCGATCTGGCCGCGGCGTTTTTCCAGATGTTCAATCTCGGAGGCCGCAGTTTCGGCCCGCGCGCGCATCAGGTTCTCCTGCCCTGCCATAAGAGCCCGCGCGTCAGGCAGGCGACTGGCAAGCTCTTCGAGCAGCGGATCAAAACCTATCCCGGCCTGGCCGTCGCGCTCGGCCTCAAGGCGACCACGCCGCGCCATCAGTTCCGCAAGCTGGTTTTCGGTGATCCGCAGGGTTGATTGCACCTGCGTCGAATCCAGGCGCAACAGCACCTGACCCTCTGTTACAAGGTCGCCTTCTTGCACATTGATCGTCGCGACGACACCGCCGTCGGGATGCTGCACGACCTGACGGTTCTGATCGACCTCGATGCGCCCGTTGGCGATGATCGCCCCGGAAATCCTTGTCAGGCTGGCCCATGTGCCGAACCCGCCAACAAGCAGGATCAACCCGATCAGGCCAATCATGACCGGGCCGCGTGCCGACCATGCGGTATCAGACGTCGCGTTGTTCATTTCAGCCCCCCGGCACTTCGGCTCTCGGTCACCAGCCTGGGGTTTTGCAGCACCTCCTGCAACACCTTGTCCTGCGGACCAAAGGCCCGCACCATGCCGTTTTCCAACATCGCCAAAAGATCGCATTCCTTGATCACGGCCGGACGATGCGCGACGATAAGCACCGCCTTGCCCTCAGACTTGAATCGCCGGATGGCGCGGTTCACCGCCGCGCTGCCTTCGCTATCGAGGTTCGAATTAGGCTCGTCCAAGACAAGGATGACCGGATTGCCATAGAGCGCACGGGCAAGGCCGATGCGTTGAATCTGGCCGCCCGAAAGGCGCCCGCCATTGGCGCTTACCCTGGTGTCATAGCCATCGGGCAGCCTGACGATCATGTCATGCGCATCGGCCTTTCGAGCGGCCTCGACCACCTTGGCGGCATCGGGCTCTTGCGCGAGGCGCGCGATATTCCCGGCGATGGTTCCTTCGAAAAGCTGCACCCGCTGCGGCAGGTAACCGATATGCCCCCCAAGAACCGCATGATCGTATTGCTCAAGCGCGGCGCCATCAAGCCGGATCCTGCCGCCGACCGGTCGCCAGACACCAGTGATGGCGCGCGCGAGGGTCGATTTCCCCGCGCCGGAGGTGCCGATCACGCCAAGCGCCTGCCCCGGCTGGAGCCTGAGGGTCACCGATTTCAGGGCGGCCTGCGTCTCACCCGGCGGCACCACGGTGACCTGTTGTATTTCAAGCAGGGCGCGGGGCCTCGGCAAGGCAGTGCGCGGCACTTGCGGCGGCACGGCATCCAAAAGCTCTTCCAGGTTGTTCCAGCCTTCGGCCGCCCGCTGGACAAGCGCCCATTGACCGATGACCTGTTCGACCGGCGCCAAGGCCCGCCCCAACAGGATCGACCCCGCGATCATTCCGCCGGCTGTCATCTCGGCCCGGATCACGAGATAGGCCCCGAGGCCAAGCATCGCGGACTGCAAGAACAGGCGTAACGCCTTGGTCGAGGTCGCAAAGCTGCCGCCGAGATCGGCCGCGCGGATCTGCTCGGCCAGCGAGATCCTTCGCGCCACCTGCCAGCGATCAAAGGCCGCGTCCCGCATGCCCATGGCCTGAACCATCTCGGCCTCGCTGCGCAATTCCTCCGAGGTCGCCTCGGCCTGTATGCTGGCGCTGTTGGCGCGCATGACGGGGCTGCGGGTGACGATCTGATTGATCGCGCTCACGCCGACCAGCAGCAGCCCACCCAGCACGGCAAGCACGCCCAGCCATGGGTGAAAGACCCAGATTGCGGTAACGAAAAACGGCGTCCAGGGCATGTCGAAGATCGACAGAAGAACCGGTGATGTCATCAGCCGCTGCACCGCCTCAAGGTCGCGCAGGCCGCTGGCCGTGTTGGCATCGGGGGCGACTGAGGATTTGCGAATCACCGCGTCAAAGACCCGCCGGTCAAGCCGCGCCTGAAACCGCGCCCCAACGCGCCCCATGATCCGCCCGCGGGCGTAATCCAAAAGGGCCATGATGCCATACAGAAATGCCACAAGCACCGACAGCGCGATCAGGGTCTCGACAGATCTGCTTGCCAGAACACGATCATAGACCTGTAGCATATAGACAGGACCGGTCAGCATAAGCAGGTTTGCAAAGAAACCGAACAGGCCCACAAACCAATAAAGGCCACGGTTTTCGCGACGTGCGGTGCGCAATTCATCGCGCCCAGTTCCGATTCTCAGGCTATCCGGTCGTGTTTCCATCCGGTATGGTATATGTGCATTTGTACGAACAAATGGTTTGCGTGATCGAAAACCATGTCACCAATCTGCCACATGATTGTGATCATCAAATTGGGGATGCTGGGTTTGCCCGCCCGATCGTATATGTAATCCTTTGCCAACCCAAGTTCCCGGATATTTCCCTTGCTGCCTTTTACTTTAAAATCACTCTTTCACCCCACGCGCCGTGTTACCGCCCTACTCGGGCTGGTGCTGATTGCCGCCTGTGCCAACCCCGATGCATCGCGGAACACGCAAGAGCCGTTTGACCCCTATGAGGGCCAGAACCGTCAGGTTCATCAGTTCAACCTCGGCCTTGACCGCGCATTGGTGCGCCCCGTGGCCAAAGGGTATTCCCGCGCCCTGCCCGACGACATCGAAAACGCAGTCGTGCGGTTCGCGGTGAACCTGTCGCTGCCAAGCGACATCGTCAACAACGTGCTTCAGCTGAACATGCGTGGCGCCTTTCAGGATACGGCACGGTTCCTGGTCAACACCACGGTCGGCCTTGGCGGGTTCTTTGATCCGGCAAGCGAAATGGGCATGAAGGCAGGCACCAACACCGATTTCGGCGAAACCCTGCATGTCTGGGGCGCGCGTGAAGGGGCCTATGTTGAGCTGCCACTTCTGGGGCCATCGACCGAGCGTGACACATGGGGCATGGC
>NZ_CAJXIP010000066.1 GCF_913054395.1 uncultured Roseovarius sp. | reverse complement strand
CCGCCGCCAGTGGCAGCGCAATGAACAGAAGCACCGACAGGATCAGCGTGGACCACGGCACCGTGATATCGGTGACCCCCAGCAACAGGGCGACGATGGGCGCAAAGGCGACGACCATGATCAGATCATTCACCGAGACCTGCAGCAGCGTATAGGCTTCGTCGCCGCGGGTCAGTTGCGACCAGACAAACACCATCGCGGTGCAGGGCGCCGCCCCCAGCAGGATCAGACCCGCGATATATCGCAGCGCGTCCTCGGCCGGGATCCAGGGGGCAAAGACATATTGGAAGAACAGCACCGCCAGCGCCGCCATGGTGAAGGGTTTGACGAGCCAGTTCACCACAAGCGTAATCAGCAGGCCCTGCGGCTGTCTGGCGACCTCGGTCAGGGATCGCGGATCGACGCCGACCATCATCGGATAGACCATCGCCCAGATCAAAAGAGCCACCGGCAGGTTGACCGAGGCGACCTCCAGCACTGCTAGCCCCTGAAAGACGCCCGGAACAGTCGTGCCAAGCGTGATCCCCGCCGCCATGGCCAGGGCCACCCAAAGCGAGAGCCAGCGTTCAAATCGCCCCATTCCCCCGGCGGTGGCGGTCGTGGTCTGGTCGGTCATCGTGCGCGTCCTCGCTCAGAGGTGGTTCAGAATTCCGTCAGGCAGTGCGGCGAACCCTATTGCATGGCCCTGACTTTCATCTTTCCCAAAATACTCACATTCCACGGCGGCCTCCCGACGCCTCGGCCCGACCTTAATCGGCCCGGCCTTAATCGGCCAGCCGCACCAGGGCATGCCGCTTCTTGCCGGCGCTCAGCTTGATCGGCCTGCTCAACGCGGTCGGCTCGATCATCAGCCCCGCATCTGTTAGCGGTTCGTCGTCCAAGCGGGCGCCGTTTTCCTGCATCAGACGCTTGGCCTCCTTGCCGGATTTAACAAGCCCGGCCTTGACCAAAAGCTGCACGATCGAGATCGCACCCCCGGCAAAATCGGCCATGCCAAGGGTCACGGTCGGCAAATCATCCCCGACGCCGCCCTTTTCAAACACCTCGCGGGCGGTGGCATGGGCGGCGGCGGCGGCCTCGGCACCATGGAGCAGCGTCGTGACCTCATTGGCAAGGATCACCTTGGCCTCGTTGATCTCGGCTCCTTCAAGCGCGCCAAGCCGTTCGCATTCCTCGATTGGCAGTTCGGTATAAAGCTTGAGAAACCGTCCGGTATCGGCATCGGTGGTGTTGCGCCAGAACTGCCAGAACTCGTAGGGCGCGCACATATCGGCATTCAGCCACACGGCGCCATCCTGGCTTTTGCCCATCTTCTTGCCGTCCGAAGTGGTCAGAAGCGGCGAGGTCAGGCCGAAAATCTGATGATCCAGCACGCGGCGCGTCAGGTCGATCCCGTTGACGATATTGCCCCACTGATCGCTTCCGCCCATCTGGAAGAGACAGCCATAGCGCCGGTTCAGTTCAAGGAAATCATAGGCCTGAAGGATCATGTAGTTGAATTCGAGGAATGACAGCGACTGTTCGCGATCAAGGCGGGATTTCACCGACTCGAAGCTCAGCATGCGGTTGACGCTGAAATGACGGCCGATATCGCGTAGGAAATCGAGGTATTTCAGATCGTCCAGCCACTCGGCATTGTTCAGCATAAGCGCGCCGGTCGGGCTGTCATCATAGCTGATGTAGGCCGCGAACACCTTCTGGATACCGGCAATATTGTCGTCGATCTGCTCATTGGTCAAAAGCGGGCGCTCATCGGCGCGAAAGCTGGGGTCGCCCACCTTGGTGGTGCCGCCGCCCATCAGGGTGATCGGCTTGTGCCCCGTCTTTTGCAGCCAGCGCAGCATCATGATCTGGATAAGGCTGCCGACGTGAAGCGATTTCGCGGTCGCGTCAAAGCCGATATAGGCGGGCACCACACCGGCGACAAGCGCATCGTCCAGTCCCTGATAATCGGTGCAATCGGCAAGGAAGCCGCGCGCCATCATCGTCGCCATGAAATCGGATTTAGGGTGGTAGGTCATATCGCTTGTCCCGGCTTGGTTTGCGCGGCATGTATAGGCATGGAATGAACGAAGGAAAAGGCCATGTTGAGCGCAGATCGCCTTTGGGCCCTCGGGGCGATGTCGGGCACCTCTCTGGACGGGGTCGATGCTGCCATGGTCGAGACCGATGGCGAGGTGATATATGGCTTTGGCGCAAGTGCCTATCGGCCCTATACGCCCGATGAACAGGCAATCCTGGCGGCGGCTCTTGGCAAATGGCCGGGCGATGATCTTGACGCCGCCGCGCGTCTTGTCGAGGCCGCGCATCTTGAGGTGCTTGGCCGGTTTGAGGGGGCGGGCATCGTCGGCTTTCACGGCCAGACCCTGGTGCATGACCCGCAGGGGCGCGGCACCCATCAGCTTGGCGATGGGGCGGTGCTGGCGCAGGGCCTGGGCGTGCCGGTGGTCTGGGATTTCCGCAGTGCCGATATTCAGCTTGGCGGCGAGGGCGCGCCGCTGGCGCCGTTCTTTCACTTTGCCTGTGCCAAGTGGATCGGGGCGACGGCGCCGATTGCCTTTCTCAATCTCGGCGGGGTGGGCAACCTGACCTGGGTCGACCCGAGCCACGCGCGCCCGGAAGGCAACGGCGCGCTATTGGCGTTCGATACCGGGCCTGCCAACGCGCCGATCAACGATCTGATGATGGCGCGGCGTGGCGAGCCATTCGATCGCGACGGCGCCCTGGCGCGGCGCGGCAGGGTGGTACAGGGCGCGCTCGAGCTGTTCCTAGACGAGCCCTATTTTATGCGCATGCCGCCCAAGTCACTGGACCGCGACACCTTTAGCGACATGATCGGGCTGGTGGGCGAGCTTGGCGATCCGGATGCGGTTGCGACCCTGACAGGGATGAGCGCGGCCGCCGTGCTGCGCGGGATGGAGCATTGCCCAAGCCCGCCCGAGCGCCTGCTTGTGACGGGGGGCGGGCGGCATAATCCGGTGATGATGGATATGCTGCGCGCCGCCCTCGATTGCCCGGTCGAACCGGTCGAGGCGGTCGGCCTTGACGGTGACATGCTCGAGGCGCAGGCTTTTGCCCATCTGGCGGTGCGCGTGGCGCGCGGCTTGCCGACATCCTGCGCAAGCACGACAGGGGTGCGCGCGGCGGTCTCGGGGGGGACGATCAGCAGAGCGGACAACCGCAACATCGTGCGGGGGGCCTTGTGATGGAGTATACACTTGACGAGGGTGCCGGCGCCGGATTGCGTCTTGGGCTGATCCTGCTGAGTACCGACGAGACGCTGGAATACGAGGCCCGCGCGGTGATAGCCGGGCGCGATGCCAACCTGCTTCACACCCGCATCCCGGCCAGTGCCCATGTGACGCCCGAGGATCTGCAACTGATGGCGCCTGAAATGACCCGCACCGCGGCGCTTTTGCCCGCAGGACTAAGTGCGGTCGCCTATGCCTGTACCTCGGGCGCCACCATCATCGGAAGCGACAACGTGGCGCGGCTGATCAACGCGGCGCATCCCGACACCGCGGTGACCAATCCGCTTGCGGCGGTGATTGCCGCGCTCAGGGCGCTTGGGGTCAGCCGCATCGCCATGGTCACGCCCTATGTGGCAGAGGTCACCGGTCCCATGCGCGCCGCTCTTGGCGATGCGGGCATAGAAGTTGTGAGCGAGGTCACCTTTGGCCAGAAAGAGGACTGGACCGTGGCGCGCATCACCGAGGCCTCGACCGAGGCGGCGATGCTGGCCGCGGCACAGGTCGAGGGCGTCGAGGCGGTGTTTGCCAGTTGCACCAACCTGCGGACCTTTGGCATCATAGAGGCGGTCGAAGCCCGGCTTGGGCTGCCGGTGGTCAGTTCCAACCAGGCGCTGATCTGGGATATGCTGCGCCAGAGCGGGGCGCGCGCCAACGGCTGGGGGCCGGGGCGTCTGTTTGATCTTGATGCGAGGGCATGAGAGCCGATGAAAAACGATCACCTGAAACCGGCCACCATCGCGGCACAGGCCGCCGGGGCGACTGATACCGAAACCGCTGGCGTGGTGCCGGGCATTCACCTGAGCACCACCTATCTGCGCGATGCCGATTACGCCCTGATGCGCCCTGACAATATATATGGCCGCGACGAAAACGACAGCGTGCGCCAGGCCGAAGAGGTTCTGCGCCAGCTTGAGGGCGCGGCGGCGACGCTTTTGTTTCCGACCGGCATGGCGGCAATCGCGGCGGTGTTCCGCGCTTTGCCGGGCGGGGCACGGGTGATCCTTCAGAACGGAATTTACTGGGGCACGATCAAATGGGTGCGCGATTTCTGTGCACGACGCGGGATTTTCCTTGAAGAGGTCGATGCCGCCGATGCCTCCGCCCTGGCGGCGGCCTGTCGATCTTCTGCCGATCTGGTGTGGATCGAGACACCGTCCAATCCCTGGCTCAAGACTGTCGACATCAATGCTGCGGCCGGGCTGGCGCATAAGGCGGGCGCGGTACTGGTGGTTGATGCGACCGCCGCCACGCCGATCCTGACGCGCGCCCTTGATCACGGGGCCGATATTGTGATGCATTCGGCGAGCAAGGCGATCAACGGGCATGCGGATGTTCTTGGCGGGGTTCTGTCGTGTCGCGATGGCGCAAGCGCCCTGTGGAAGGCCATCGCGACCGAGCGTCATGACGCCGGTGCCATCATCGGCCCGTTTGAGGCATGGCTCGTGATGCGGGGCTTGCGCACGCTGCCTCTCCGAGTGGAGCGGATGTGCACCAATGCCATGGCGATAGCGCGGTTTCTTGACGGGCACGCCGGGGTCGAAAGCGTGCTTTATCCCGGCCTTGAAGGCGATCCGGGGCACGCGATTGCCAGTCGCCAGATGAGTGGCGGCTATGGCTCGCTTATGTCCGTGGTGGTCAAGGGCGACCGTGCACGCGCGCTTGACGTGGTTGCGCGCTTGCGGCTTTTCCATCGCGCCACCTCCCTTGGTGGCGTCGAAAGCCTTGTCGAGCATCGCCACACGATCGAGCCGGATACCGGCATTCCCGAAACGCTGTTGCGCCTGTCGGTCGGGATCGAGGATGCGGGCGATCTTGTTGCCGATCTGGCCCAGGCGCTTGAGGGGGCCGCTGCCTAGCGGCGCAGGCCTGTTCCGATCCGGTTCAGAATTTCCTCGATCTCGCTCTGTGGTGCCGTGTCGCTGGCGGCGACACGCGCCTTGATGGCATCAAAGCGCGCCCGCAGGGCGGTCTTTTCGGCGCCCTGACAGTCATTCCATGGCCGCCCCTGAAGCCCCATTACCATCGCGTAATAGGCGATGAAATGCGCCCGCGCGCCGCTTTGAAGAAGCTTTTCATAGGCCGCATCCGGCCCCAGATCACGCAGTTGCTCGGCGCTTGTTATTCCAGCCTTTGCATAGACGGCATCGGTGGCCGGACCAAGATTGCGGATAGACGAAACCGGGCTAGGCATTTCCTTAGTAATCCTTCTCGAAAAACACGCCGATACCGGTGCTGCCATCGTTCGATGCACCGCCCTTGAGGGTGATGGAATTGGTGATGTCGAGGTTCAGGTTGATCTGTTGCCTGCCGGTGCTGTCGGCGGTCACCTCGGAATAGATCTTGTCCGAGATATAGGCGCCTGCGCTGACCTCGGTGTCGCCCTCTTCGGTTTGCGTCACGTCAAGATCGCTAAGCCCGACCGCCCCGCGCAACTTGCCGACCACATCAAGGTTGCTCCTGCCTGAAAGCGTCGCCACGGCCGAGGCAAGCTGTGCCGCCTGAAATGGCGATATGCTTTCAAGGCCGCGCCCGAACAGCAGCCGTGCAACCACCTCTTCTTCAGGCAGGTCCGGCTCTGAGGTAAAGCTTATCTCGGGGGCGCTGGCGAGGCCCTCTACCACGATCATGACCGACACATCCTCGGCGGTGGTTTCGGCGACAAAGCGGATAAAGGGATCAAGCGCGCCCTGCATGTTCACAAGCCCTTCGGTCAGCTCAAGCCGCTTGCCAAGGATGTCGAGACGGCCGCGAATAAGCTGAAACACACCGACCGGTTCGACCGCATCGGTCGTGCCCGCAAGGCGCAGCCGCCCGCCAAGTTCGGCGTCAAGACCGCGCCCGCGCACGAAAATCCGCGAGGGCGCGTTGATTGACAGGTTCAGACCAAAGGGCCGCGTGCCGCCCGAGGTCTCGACCGCGATCAGCCCGGCGCGTTGCCGGGTGGCGCGAACCTCTGCTGGTTCGTTGATATGGCGCAGGTCGGGCAGGGCAACAGAATTCGCGCCAAGTCCCGAGGGGATGCGGATATTGGTTTCATCAAGGTTCAGAACCCCACCGATGACCGCGCCGCCGGTCATCGGCCCCGCCAGCGAAATGTTGCCATTCACGGTGGTGGCATAGATTTCCCGATCGCTGAGCACCAGACCGGCGAGATCGACGTTCAACTCGCCATTGAACCCTGGCGTAAGGGCAATCGGTCCCTGCGCGCGGATCACGCCGCCATCGCGCATCTGCGCGGTAAAATCCGTCTCGGCGCGTTGATTGGCGAGGGTGATCGTGCCGCTCAGATTGTCGATGCCAAGGCCGGTGCCGGGCAGGGCGATGCGCGTGTCACTGGTGGTGAAACTGCCCGATACGGCCCCAAGTTCCGGCGCGCCATTCACCCGCAGATCATAGCGGGCCGTCCCCAACAGGGCGTTTGGCCGGATCATGCCGTTGACAAGCGCCAGCGGCAGCGCGCCGCGCGCCGCGAGGTCAAGCCGCTGGCCATGATCGAAGATATCTCCCGTCAGTTGCGCCGTGGTGCCACCGGGGCCATCTGCGCCGAGATCAAGGGCGATCTGGCGTGCATCGCGGCCGATCAGGCGGGCACTGCCGCGCGCCGACACCGGGCCGCTGAAGTCAGGCGCAAACAGCCCCAGATTGGCCAGCCGCGCGGTAAAATTGACCGGGCTGTCACCGCCCTCGCCAGTGGCGTTCAGCGAGAACTGCTGGGTTTCGGCGCTCAGGTTGGCGATCTCGATCCGCTCGGGCGTGCGTGCGGCCTTGGCGGCAAGGCTGAGGCGCCCGGCAATCAGGCGGTCAATTTCGGCAATGCCGGTGGCGATATCCTCGCCATCAAGGGCGGTGGTGATGTCAAAGGTCTGATCCTGAACCTTGGCCGTGCCCGCGAGTGTGAAGGTTGCCTTGCCGCGCAATCGCTGGCCGGTAAGTGCGCTGAATTGCGACAGGTCGGAGATCTGCGCCTTGAGGTTGCCGCTGACCGGAAGGCCGGGCGCATCCGGTGTGAGCCTCCCGGTGGCATTGATCTGTGCGCCCATCAGCGCGGCCTCAAGCCCGGTCAGGGTCACGTCACCACCGGTCTGCCAGCCAAGGTTCACGCTGGCCTCTGCCCGGCCATTCAGGCGGTCGTCGGCCAGGGCCAGGTCGCTCAGGCGCGCGGCAAGGGTAAGCGCGCCGCTCTCGCCGCTGAGCCGCCCGGTGGCGGTGGCGTTCAGGACGTTGTTGTTGATCAGGAGGCGGCGCAGATCGGTGCCGGTGGTGTCGCGTTTGGCGGAAAGGTCAAGCCGCCCGGCGCTTGTCAACAGGGGATCAAGCTGTGCCATGCCAAGCGCAAGATCGCGGGTTTCGGCGCCAAGTTCGATATCGAAATCACCGCCCAGAAGGCTTCCGGAGCCGGAAAGGGTTGCACTGGCGTGACCGGCGATATCCTGACCTGCGAGCGCGGCAAAGCGGCTCAGGTCGGGGGCCTCAAGGCGGATCTCGCCGCTGACCGGAAAACCGTCGGCAAGGTTGTCGATCCTGCCGTGCCCCGCCAGCCAGACATCGCCGCCGCGTATACGCAGGCCAAGAAGGTCAAGCGGTTTGCCCTCGGTCCAGTTCAGCGTGGCGTGCCCCGAAAGCGCATCGCCCGCAGCCCTGGCAAGGGCCGGGTCATCAAGGGCCAGGCCGCGAACCGCAAATTCGGTCAGCGCCGACACGCCGCGCGGGGCGTTGCGCCGGATGGCACCCCGGCCCGAAAGGCTCGCCTCAGAGATAGCAATGCCCGGTTGGTCCAGCCCCGACAGCGTTACATTTGCGCGCCAGCGATCACCACGGGCGGCATCAAACCGCGCCTCGATCAGCGCCGACAGGATCTCGGTCGGCGGGCCGGAGAGGGGAAGGCGCACGGGCGTCGCGCCATCGCCCAACTGCCCCGAGAGGGCAAAGGCGGTGGGCCATCCGGCCGCATCCAGTGCCAGCGAGCCCGCCAATTGCAATTGCGCGGCGGCAAGATTGAAATCGCTGATCTCAAGCGCGCCACCGGCCTGGCGCATACCTTGCAGGACAAGCTGGCTGTCGGTGCCGAAGAAGCTGCGATATTCGGCAGCCATGAGCGGGGTGAGATCACCGGCAAGTGCGGCGGTGAATGCGCGCGCCGGGGCCTCTGGAGGGCCATCGGCGCCGATCGTCACGGTTCCGTCAAGGCGCGGCTCACCGGCGGAGGCCAGGCTTATGTCGGCGGTGAAATCCGAAAGGGGCGCCTCGCCGGTGATGCCGAGGGCGATTGACGGGCTATCGGGCAGGTTGAGGAGGGTCGACGCGATGCCGCCCTCATCCTCGCGCAGCTTGAGGTCAAGCGCGAGAACCTCGGTGGCATTGACATAGGCCGCCGCCAGCGTCAGCGCGCCGCGCTCGTCAAGCCGGGTCACGTCAAGCTGTGCCTCGCCTTCGCCCGAGCCGAGCCTTAACCCGCCGGTCAGGCGCAATTCTGTTTTCTGGCCGAGAATGGGCGCGCCAAGGGTCACGGTCTCGACGCTGATTTCGCCGATATTGACCGAGACCGGCAGGTCGGGCAGGGCAAAGGGCGTCGCCTCGGCCATTTCGGGGTTCAGGTCTTCTTTGGTGTTGGGCAGGCGCGGCATGTCGATTTCGCCCGCCGACAGGCGGTTGACCTCGACCCGGCCCGCCAAAAGTGCGCTTCGGGTCCAATCGAGCGTGACATCGCGCAGCGTCAGCCAGATACCGACATCATCGGCGATGCTCAGCTCTTCCAGGGTCGCCTGCGACGACAGCGCCCCGGCAAAGCCGGTGATGCGCACCTTGCGCCCGGCCCCCGACAGGTTGTCCTCGATCAGGGCCTGAAGGTAACCGCGATCCTCATCCGCGCTTTGCGCCAGAAGCGGCGCAGAGAGACAGGCGAGGGCAAATGCGATAAAAAGAAGAAAGCGCATCAGAATGCCTGTCCAATCCCGATATAAAGTTCAAAATCCTTGCCCGCGCCGCTATCCAGAGGCGTCGCAATATCTACGCGGATCGGGCCAACGCCGGTCATGTAGCGTGCGCCAAAGCCCGCGCCACTATGCCATTCGCCCTTGCCGGTCCCAAGGGCATCCTGTGCCACATAGCCGGTATCGGCAAAGGTGACCGCCTGGATGGTATTCGTGACATCGGCGCGCAATTCGCCGGAAAACGCCATGAAGGCACGCCCGCCCACGGTGACGCCGGGCGACAGTTCGACGCCGAGCGATTGATAGGCCTGGCCGCGAACGGTGTCGGCGCCGCCCGAATAAAACAACATATCGGCGGGTACGTCGGTCACCTCGGCCCCGGCGACCGAACCAAGTTGCGCGCGCGCCGCAAAGGTAAAGCGATCCGCCTCGCCAATACTGTGATAGGTCCGGGCGTCGGCAAACAGCCGCGCGCCAGAGCCGCTCTGGCTTTCGAGCCCAAGAAATGGCGTCAGCGTAAGATCGACATATTGCCCGGATTTGGGGTTGAGCGCGCTGGCGCGGCGCCGGTCCCATGTGGCGCGCAGCGGAAACAGCAGATGTTGCAGGCTGCGCGAGCCAAGATCGTCGTCAATCTCGGAATAACGATAGCTGAGCCCGGCCTCGGCTGTGAGGTATTTGGAAAAGATATGGCTGAGGCCGCCGCCGATTTCGACGCTGCGTTCGCGGTAATCTGGTTCGTTGCTTTCCTCGATGCTCGCCTGAAGGAACAGGCTGGTGTCCGGGCTGAAGGTGGCGGGGCGGTCATAGCGCACCCCAAGGCGATAATCCTCGCCCCCCGAGTTGCCGCCGATGCCCCCGATCATACCGTCAAACCGAAGCCGCTCGGCCCCGCCCAAAAGATTGCGATGGAGCCAGAACCCGGTCAGTGTCAGCCCTTCGAGAGAGGAAAGCTCAGCGCCGACGCCAATCCGGCGGCGCTTGGCATCGACCACGCGGGTGGTGATATCTAATGTCCCGTCGGGATTCGGAGTTTCGGCCTCGGTCATGACCACCGAGCGAAATGCGCCACTGCGTCGTAGTCGCGTGGCCGATTGGTTGAGTGTGTCGGGCGAAAAGGCCTTGCCGGTCGGCAGCCCGGCGATGGCACGGATGCGCGAGGGGCGCACGCGGCTTGGGCGCCCGGTCTCTTGGACAATGAGCGCGCCAAAGCGCAGGCGCGGGCCGGGTGCGAGCGTGATATCGGCGTCAAGCGTCTTGCGCGCGTGATCCGCGGTGATCGACTGATCCGTGACCGCGGCCTTGGCATGACCCTTCGCGCGCCAGCCGTCCACGCCGCTGCGCGCGGCCTCGCCAATCAGATCGCCGCGCGCGGGCTTGCCGGTGGCAAACCCCTCGGGCAGCACGATGCGCGGATGCAGGGGCGTCACGTGGGCGGTGCCAAAGGTGAATTCGGCGCGTCGGTCCACGGTGATATCAATCCGGCGCACCTCGCCGGGCGCGCGCAGCGGCGGGATGCTTGCAGCCTCTTTTCCGTCCACGCGGATGGTGATCACGCCGCCGAAATAGCCCTCGGCGTAAAGCACGCCGATCAGCCGCGCGTAATCCGATTGCGCGGCGGCCAGAAGGTCCTGCGCGGTAGCATCGTCACGCTCGGCGGTACTCAGGCTGAGTGAGGCGCTGCGCAGCTTTTCGTTAAAGCCCTCGGGGGCGTTCGGGGTGGTGACAGTGACCTTTGCTGCATGTGCTCCAAACGGCAGGAAGGCCACGAAAACCGCAGCGAAAAGAGAGTGTTTCAAATGTGATTCTACCACTTCAAGAGGTCCACAAAACATGAATAATTATCGCATCAACCGGGTAGGAAGACTACCCGCCTTGCAGAGACAGGGCGAATGGGCGGAAAATCACTCAGCCGGATGCGCGCTTGCGGCAAGCTCTGCTTCGAGGGCCTTTTCGATGGCCCCGCGCGGCTTGGTGAAACGCGCCAGAAGGTCATAGAGAATCGGCGTCACAAAGAGCATCAGGACGGTTGCCATGCTTAGCCCCGCGACAATCACCGTGCCCACGGCGATCCGGCTTTCGGCGCCCGCACCATTGGCTAGAACCAACGGCATCGCGCCCAGAACGGTGGAAATCGCGGTCATCACGATAGGCCGCAGCCGCAGCACCGAGGCCTCGATTACCGCGTCGCGCACGGTATGGCCTTCGTCGCGCAATTGATTGGCGAATTCGACGATCAGGATGCCGTTCTTGGAAATCAGCCCGATCAACAGGATGATGCCGATCTGGCTATAGACATTCAGCGACAGCCCCCCAATCGCCATGGCATAGATTGCCCCCGCTATCCCGATCGGTACGGTCAGCATGATCACCAGCGGATGAATGAAACTTTCGAACTGTGCCGCCAGAACAAGGTAAACGATCAGAAGCGCCAGCAAGAACACCACGCCGACCCCGCCGGAAGTGTCCTTGTAGGTGCGCGATTGCCCGTCATAGCCAAGCTTGGCCTCGGGCGGCAGGATTTCGGCTGCGATGGTTTCAAGCTGGGTCAGAACACCGCCAAGATCGGCCCCCGGCGCAAGCGCCCCCGAAAGCTGAATCGAGGGCAGGCGGTCAAACCGGCGCAGCGATGGGGCGGCGGCGTTTTCATTGATCGTCACCAAGGCCCCAAGCGGCACAAGGGTTTCCCCGTCACCGGCGCGCAGGAAAATGTTCGAGATGTCCGAAGGCGTGCGCCGGTCGGCCTCTTCGGCCTGCACAAGCACTGGATATTCACGACCGCGGCTGACAAAGGTGGTCACCTCGCGCGAGGCGAGCATGGTTTGCAGGGTGGCCGCGATCACATCGGCCGAAATTCCAAGATCATCGGCGCGGGCGCGATCAATGCTGACGTCCAGCTGCGGCAGGTTCTGTTCAAAGTTGATCTCGGGGTTGACCAGCCCCTCGACGGTTTCGGCGCGGGCCAAAAGCTCTAGCGCCCAGTCCTTGACACTGTCGAAGTCCGGGCCGCCGACCACCACCCGAACCGGGGTGGAATTGCCGCGCAGTCCAAGGCCGGCCGGCGTCACCGGAAAGCCGCGCGCGATGGTGACATTGCCCATTTGCGGGGCAATATCGCCCACAAGCGCCGAAATCGGGCGGTCGCGCTCTTCCCAGGGGGCAAGGCGATAGACCACGAAGGACCGCCAGGCCCGCCCGCCCCAGCCGGTAAAGGTAAAGACGGTTTCGATCTCGCCGGACTGGCGCATCGGTTCCAGGATTGCCTCGACCTGGCGCGCGGCAAGATCGGAATGCGCCACGGTACTGCCCTGCGGGGCGGTGAGCGGGACGAAGCCGACACCGCGATCCTCGCGCGGGGCCAATTCGCGCGGCAGGCCGTCATAGAAAAGCGCCGCACCGGCGGTCAGGACAAAGGTGACCGACAGAACCACCAGCGGCATGGCGATGGCACGTACCAAAAGCCCGCGATAAAGCCGAAGCAGAAAAGGCTCTCGCTCTGGCATGGTCGCGGCGGCGGCCTTGCGGATCTTGCGTGCGCTCAGAACCTTGGCAGCCAGGGCAGGGCAGGCGGTGAGCGCCACAAAGGTCGAAATCGCGACCGTGCCCGCCATGACCCAGCCGAATTCGACAAACAGGCGCCCGACCTGTCCGGGCATGAATGACAGCGGCACAAAGACCGCAATGAGCGTCAGCGAGGTGGCAATCACCGCGAATGTTACCTGCCGCGCGCCCTTGAGGCTTGCCACGATCGGGGATTCGCCGTTTTCGATCCTGCGCTGGATATTCTCAAGCACCACGATCGCGTCATCCACCACAAGCCCGATCGCCAGCAACAGCGCCAGAAGCGTCAGCGTGTTGAGGGAAAACCCCCAGAGGCCGATCAGGAGGAAACACCCGATCAGCGAGACCGGAATCGTGATCGCCGGGATAAGCGTGGCGCGGATGCTGCGCAGGAACAACAGGATCACCGCAATCACCAGCGCCAGCGAGATGAACAGCGCGGTCACCACTTCACGGATCGAGGCCCCGACAAAAAGCGCGTCATCCGAGCCGACGATGATCCGCATGCCCTCGGGCAGGCTTTCGTTCAGCAATTTGATCTCGGCACGCACCGCCTTGGAAATCGCCAGCGTGTTCGACTGGCTTTGGCGCAGGACGGCGACGCCGACGGCATCACGGCCATTGGTGCGCACGATAGTGCTGTCGTCGGCCACACCGGGGGCAATGCGCGCCACATCTCCAAGGCGCACAGGATAGCCCGCCACGTGATCAAGCACGATTTCGCGAAAATCCTCTATGCTCGTCATGCGGCTGTTGAGGCGCACGGAAAGCTGGCGGTTATAGGATTCAACCTCGCCTGCGGGCAGTTCGATATTGTTGCGCCGCAGCGCCGCCTCGACATCCGACACCGCAAGATTGCGTGCAGCAAGGGCCCGCCGGTCAATCCAGATCCGCACCGCAAACGGGCGGGCGCCATAAATGTCGACATTGGCCACCCCGTCGAGCGTGGCGATGCGATCAACGACAAAGCGGTCAATGTAATCCGTGATCTCGGCGGTGGTCATCCGGTCCGAGGTGATGGCGAGGCGCATCACCGGGTCGGCGTCGGCGTCGCTTTTGACGACCTGCGGTTCGTCGGCCTCTTCCGGCAGATCGCCGCGCACCCGGCCGACCGCGTCGCGCACGTCATTTGCGGCCACGTCGATATCGGTGCCGCTGTCAAATTCGATGGTCACCCGCGAGCGGCCCTGACGGCTCTCGGAACTGATCGAGCGGATACCCGAGATCGAGGCAATCGCGCCCTCGACGGTCTCGGTCAGGTCGGTGTCGATCACCTCGGGCGCCGCGCCGCGATAGGTGGTGGTGACGGTGACCACGGCATTGTCCACATCCGGCAGTTCGCGTACCGGCACAGAGCGCAGGGCCGCCAGTCCGAAAATCACGATCAACAGGCTTGCGACTGCGGCCAGAACCGGGCGGCGGATCGAGATGTCCGACAGGGTCATGTCGCTTTTTCCGGGGTTTTGGCAACGGTTTCAGCGGTGGCGCCGGTGTCTTCGCCCTTGATCTTGAGATCGCTGCCGGGACGTACCCGTTGCAGGCCGCGAATGATCACCTCTTCACCGGAGGAAAGCCCCGAGGTGACGGCAATCGCACCGTCAAGCCGCTGTCCGGTGACCACAACGCGGCGTGCTGCCTTGCCGTTTTCATTCACGAATACATAGGTTTCGGCAGCCTGAAAGATGATTGCCTCTTCCGGCACGACAAACTCTTCTGTTTCTGACAGGACAAGCTTGAGCGACAGGAACATGCCCGCAGGCAGGGTGCTGTCGGGGTTCGGAATAAGGGCGCGGGTCCGAAAAGCACGGCTGAGCGGGTCGATCCGGTTGTCGACCGCGTCGATCGTGCCTGTGAACTCGCGTCCCGGAAAGGCGGCGCTGCGGGCGGTCAGTTTCTGGCCGCGCTCGATCTGGGCAAACAGGGTTTCGGGCAGGGAAAATTCAACCTCGACCTCGCTCAGATCATCAAGCCTGGTCAACACCTGGCCCTCTGATACCCGCGCCCCGACGTCGTAATTCGTCAGCCCCACAACCCCGGCAAAGGGCGCGCTTATGATGCGGTCCGCAAGGCGGCGGCGGGCGCGTTCAACCTCGGCCGTGGCCTCGGCGAGACGGGCGGTGGCCTCTTCCTGACTGGCCTGCGAGACGGCATTGGTCAGGCGCAGCTGGCGGATGCGCTCGACGGTCTGGCGCTGTTCGGTAAGAACGGCCTCGGCCTCGACTAGATCGGCGCGCTCGATGGTGTCATCTAGACGGGCGAGGATATCGCCTTTCTCCACCTTGGCGCCGGGCTCGATCGCCAGTTCGATCAGGCGGCCGTCAACTTCGGGGACGATCTCGATGGATTGCAGAGCGCGGGTGGTGCCGACGGCCTCGATCGTCTGTTGCAAAAGCCGGGTTTCGGCGCGCGCAAGCTCGACCGTAACGGGGCGCGCGCCGCTCGCGGGGGTCTCGGCCACGACGGTGGGCGCGAAATAGATCCTATAGGCCTCGTATCCGCCATAGGCGCCGCCCGCGAGCAGACAAAGCAGTAAGAGTTGTTTCCAGACTGACATCTATATCGGGCCCCGTTCGCCAAAAGCTGCCCCATTATGCCATGGGGCGTCGTCGCATCATCTTAATGCATTGGAAAGGTATAGTAAGCCGGACGAAAGGCAACTGTTTGTGACGTATTGCGGGGGGCCTGTCCGGTGAATGTGATCAGGCCGCCCGATGGTGCGCTGAAAGCTTGGCCATGGTATCGGTCCAGAGGCTTGGCAGCTCGCCCAAAAGCCTCTCTGCCGTCTGCCCGTCGCCACGTCGAAGCGCATTTTCGGCCTCGACCAAAAGGGCGTGCAGTGCCACGGCGCCGGTGGTGGCCGCCGATCCGGCAAAGCCATGCAGGCGGTCGGCCAGTTTCTCGGGCGGCAGGCTGCGCAGGTGGTCAAGGTCCGCGACAATCTGTTCCCCCTCGGTTTGAAACCTGTCGAGCAGGCCCTGGATGCTGGCGGCGGGCAGGGTGCCGCCAAGCTCGGCGAGAAGCGAGGTATCGACGCAGACCAGAGGGTTTGGTGCGGGCGCAGCCGGAGAAATACCGGCCAAAAGATCGCGCAGAGTGGCGCGGCGCAGGGGCTTGGTTTCAACGTCATCCATGCCCGCCGCGCGCAATTCAAGAGCTTTGTCAGAACTGAAATGGGCGGTGAGCGCCACGATACGCGTCGCCGCAGAAGCGCCGTTTCCGTCGCGGATGGTTCTGGTCGCCGCAATGCCATCCATGCGTGGCATGTTGATATCCATCAGGATCAGGTCAAAGCGCGTTGCATTGGCAAGGGCCACGCCCTCGACCCCGTCACGGGCCAGGGTGACGCTATGACCGTCATTCTTCAGCATCACCTCGATCACCAGGCGGTTGTTGGCGTTATCCTCAACCACAAGCACATTGAGCGGTGCAATGTCTGCGGGCGGGGTTTTGGGGCGCGGCGCGGGGGCGGCGGCACCCTCTGCGGGCAGCGGGATGCGGACCCAGAACAGGCTGCCTTCCGTCGGCACGCTTTCGGCGCCGATGACGCCACCCATCAGCGTGACCAGGTGACGTGCGATGCCAAGGCCAAGGCCGGTGCCCTCGGGTTGATCGCTGTCGGCGGAACTGACGCGTACGAAATCCTCGAAGATCGTCGGCATATGCTCGGCGCTGATACCAATGCCGGTATCGCTTATCTGGAATTCGACGATGGCGTTGCCGTCAGGCGAGGCCCGCGTGCGCGCCGCTTCGATGGTGATCTCGCCGTTTTCCGTGAATTTTATGGCATTTGACACCAGATTGAGCAGTACCTGGTAAACCCGGTCGCGGTCGCCCTCGACCCGGCCGATACCGCCTTCGGGCGACAAAAGCCGCAGTCTGTTATTGCGCGCATCCGCCATTGGCTGTTGGTTCTCGAACAGATCGCGCAACATCAGGTCAAGGTCAAACTGGCCCGGACGCAGCACCATCTTTCCGGCTTCGGCCTGGGACATGTCAAGTGCATCGCTGATCTGGGTCAAAAGCATTTGGCCCGAGGATTTCATCACGCGCGCATAGCGGTCCTGTTCACTGGTCAGGCCCGTATCCTGCATCAGTTCCAGCGCCCCAAGGATGCCGTGCAGGGGGGTGCGCATCTCATGGCTGATCATGCCGAGAAAGCGCGCCTTGGCCCGTTCGCCGGACAGGGCACGGTCGCGGGCCGAAAGGATCTCGGCCTCGGCGGCGCGGCGATCCGAGAGGTCCCGCACGAAACAGATACAGACCGAGATATCCCCATGGAGGGCGACGTCGGCGGAAATTTCCGCCGGGAATTTCCGCCCGTCGAGGCTTTGTACGACGATATCGTCTAACCGCTTGGCGCCGTGCGCGCATGCCGTCATGAGCGTTGCACCGTCAAGCGGGGTCAGGGTGCCGTCATGATCGCTGCGAAACAGGAATTTGCAAATCCGGACAGATGGTGACCCATCACACGGAAGGGCGAACATACTGTTTGCGACGCCATTGGTATCGCGCACATCCCCCGAGGGACCGAGCACCAGAATACCGTCCTGTGAGGTGTTGAGAATGGTGGTAAGGCGGTTGGTCGTGTTGCGGCTTTCCTCGGCTCGTTTGCGGGAATCCTTATAAAGGCGCCAGACAAGCAGCAATGCGAGGAAAAGGGCGCTGACCATCAAGAGAGCAAGAACCGTCAGGGTGACGATCTGCGAGGTGAGCGCGTTGCGCTCCTTGTCCGCGCGCGCCGCGCCAGCCTTTATTCCGAGCAGGGCGATTGCACGGATCGGGTCTGTCAGGTCGGTCACCATCGTGGCCATCTGTCCCCGCGCGGCCAGAAGCGCCGCATCGTCGCTGTCGATGATTTCGACCATCTGATCCAGTATCCCGGAGATGACTCCAAGTTCGGCCTCGGCGTTGTTGCCGTCCAGAATGCTGCGGTAAAGCGCGCCATTTTCAAGCGTTTTCACCCGGCTGTAGAACACATCGAACCTTTGGCGAAGCGCATCCAGATCCGGGGTGTTGTCGGTTTTCATGCGCTCAAGCCCGACCATCAGCTTGAGTTGGTCCACTTCAAGCTGAGACATTGTCCAATACACGCCGTCCTGAGTGGCGGAGCCGTATTTTCCAAGCTTGTCGAAGACGGCAGTGATCAGGACCGACGCGGCCACAAGGCAAAGCGCGGCCAGCAGGCTCAGCGCCATGAGCTGCACGCGGCGACTCGATATTGATTTCAGCACCTTCGCGGCAGCCATTTCCAGCATCCCTTAGGGCTTTTGCGCCGATTCAGGCATGGCAGCCGAACCGGTGTCACGGTTCGTTCTAGCGGATTGCCGTTATCCGGTCGAGTTGCCAGATACTGCGCGAAAAGATAGTTTCGGTGCGATAATCGGCGTTGCTGTCATAATCATAGATAAGCCACAGAGGGCCTTTATCCCGAAGTTTCATCGGTTTGTTGTTGCGCTCATAGGCAACGATCGGGGCATCGGGCGTGATTTCGTCGACGGGCAGGGCGATGGAGTAATCATTCACTGCCTGCAATTCGAGTTTTGCCGCTTCAATGTCAAAATGTTCAAGCAGGGTAAAAAGCGGCACGCCTGTAAAACGCTGTTTCCCTGTGGTCCAGATTGTCGTGGTGTCATAGGACAGCGCCGGAAGCGCGCGCAAATCCTGTTCCGTAAGAGCGATGACCTGCGGCGTTCCGGTTTCCTCGCCGGGCAGGGTGATGGTCAGGATCACGGGGGGTTGTTCTGCGGTTGCATGAAAAACAGGGGTGCCGAAAGTCCATAAAAAACAGGCTGTTACCACAGATAAAAACGAACGCTTATTCATTATGACCCCTTTTGGCTGGATATGCCATTCTGGATGTTTCTGATGTTAAATCCATTCCCCTATGCAATTGGGTAGGCTCAGTATATAATTGAAAAAGTATTTTGGAGGTTAACGTTCCAATTTTTCAAGCGATCGCTGGCGAACCGCTTCAATGTGCGGTTAAGGTGGTTGGGATTATATTG
>NZ_CAJXIP010000065.1 GCF_913054395.1 uncultured Roseovarius sp. | reverse complement strand
CGACGCGCCGGATTTCCGCCACCACTTCGGGGTGATCGCGGCGAAACGGTTCCGTGAACCACCGCGCAAGGGCCGCGTCGATTGTCGCTTCTGGCCCGCCTGCCCCGGCGTCACGCGCGGCGGCCTCGACCTGTTGTTGCAGGGCCTCCCCGCGGTCATGTGGTGAATTGAGTACCACCAGCGATGACACCCGCGCCGGGTGATCCATCGCACAGCGCCGGTTGATCATGCCGCCAAGCGAAAAGCCGATTAAAGCCGCCCGCGCGATGGCAAGCTCGTCAATCAGTGCAATCAGCTGATCCGACAGCACCGTCAGGTCAGAGCCTTCTGCGGGCAGAGCCGACTGGCCATGTCCGCAGAGATCGTAGGACAGCACGCGAAAGCGTTGCGCAAGGATCGGCGCGAGGGCCCGCCATGTGCTTTGCCGCGTCAGGCCAAGCCCGTGGATCAGCGCGACAACCGGCGCGCCCTCTGGTCCGGTCAGATCATAGGCGGTTCCGCTTGCCGATATCGCCATTCAGACCCCCGCCGGATTATCAAGATCATGTCCCATTTCGCGCAAATCGGCATAACGGTCGCCAATCCGGTGGTTCGGATGCCCGCCCACCGAGGCGCCAAGCGCCATGACGATCTCGTCATCGGCGGGGGCATCGGGCACGACCGTGTGGATCGTCTGGTAATGCGAGCGCCGCCCGGCATCGTCCTTGTCCATCAGCGGGATCATAAGCGATGTGCCCGCCGCCCCGCGCGTGTTGGTGAAGGCCAGATAGGTCTTGGCCTTGACCGCATCGCGGAACTTGTTGCCAAACCACAGAGTATGGGTCAGCCCCTGCGCGTGCTCGATCTCGCCGCCCATGCCGACAATCGAGGCCTTGCCATAGCCTTCGAGCCTGTCGCCGGTCTCCGCAAGGATCATGTCGGTCAGAAGCTGGCCAAGCACCGGCCCGGCCGCGCGGATTTCCGGGCCAAGGTCTTCGACATGGCCGCGCCCGAACCACGGGTTGCGGATGATGGCAAGCGCCGAGACAAGCCGTGTCGGCTCTGCCACCTCCTTGAAG
Source organism: uncultured Roseovarius sp. (assembly GCF_913054395.1). GTDB lineage: Bacteria > Pseudomonadota > Alphaproteobacteria > Rhodobacterales > Rhodobacteraceae > Roseovarius. The sequence goes on along the minus strand of NZ_CAJXIP010000065.1, from coordinate 18,210 downwards.
CCTTCCTTGAAGGTGGTTTGCACCAATGTAAGGGTGCGTCTGATCTCAACCGGCATGGGCCAGCTCCTTTTCCGCAAAGGCGGGCATCACCTTGTCGATGAACAGTTGAAGCGAGCGTTTCTGCTGGTCCATATCCATGCCCATCGAGGCGTAATAGATAAAGGCATCAACGCCAAGATCTTGATATTTCGCAAGTTTCGCGGCCACCACATCCGGATTTCCGAACATCAGGTTTTCCTCAAGCATCTCGGGATCGACCCGCGCATTGCCTTCCATCTCTTCCAGGGGCACCGGATCGGGAAAGCCGTTCACGACCTCGCCGCGCTTCATCATCAGGTTGCCGAATTGTCCAAGTACCCGGCGCAGAGAGGTCATCGCACTGTTGCGGTCATCTTCGGTTTCATAGACGGCCGTGTGACGCATCAGCGACCAGCGCCCGTCATAGCGCCCGCCATTCTTGGCAATCGCGTCGTCAAGCCGTGCGCGATAGGATTCGGCCTCGGAAAACGGCATGGTCAGCGGCCAGCTCATGATGTCACAGCCATGTTCGACCGCGTAATCAAAGGTGATCGGCGCGCGCGCCGCGACCCAGATCGGCACCTCGTCCTGCACCGGTTTGGGACAGGATGTGGCGGTCGGGAACTTCCAATAGGTGCCGTCGTGGGCGTAATCGCCCGCCCAGAGTTTTTGCACCACCGGCAGGGATTCCTGCATGTATTGCCAGCTGTCGCGCTGATCGAGGCCGGGCATCATGCGGTCGAATTCACGCTGATAAGCGCCAGAGCCGATGCCGAATTCAAGCCGCCCGTCGCTGAGCAGGTCGAGCATCGCCGCCTCGCCGGCAAGCTTGATCGGGTGCCAATAGGCCGCATTGGCAACGCCAACCCCAAGACGGATCGTCTTGGTGTGCTCGCCCCACCATGTCAGTATCTGGAACGGGTTCGGCGCGATGGTCATTTCCAGCGCGTGATGCTCTGCCGCCCAAGCGATTTCAAACCCGGCGGCCTCGGCCATTTGCACCATCTCAAGCGTGTGATCGCGCACCGCCTTCATGTCAAGCGAGGCGTCGAGCCGCTCAAGATTGATTGCAAGATGAAATTTCATGGTTTTCTCCTAACTCAACGCATCTGAAAGGGGTTGGCGATTGGCTCGTCTGACATGTTCATCCAGACGGTTTTGGGGCGGGTATAGTCATAGACCGCCTGAAACCCGCTTTCGCGCCCGTAGCCAGAGCCCTTGGTGCCGCCAAATTCGGCCACCGGGGAAATCGCCCGATAGGTATTGACCCAGACGATCCCGGCGCGCACGGCGCGGCTCATCCGCAGAGAGCGCGCACCATCGCGGGTGAAAATCCCTGCCGCAAGCCCGTGTTCGCTTGCATTGGCAAGCGCAAGCGCCTCGGCCTCGGTGCGAAAGCGCAGCACGCTCAGGACCGGGCCGAAAAGCTCGGTATCAACGATTCCGAGATCGGCGCTCGGGCAGTCGACAATCGTCGGTTCGAAAAACAGCGGTCCCGCCGCCGCCCGCTTGCCACCGCACAGGATCGTGGCGCCCTCGTCCACGGCCTGCGCAAGTTCGCGTTCGATGGTCTCGATCTGGCCCGTGGTACAGAGCGGGCCCATCTGGGTCGCGTCCTCCATCGGATCGCCAACGCGGATCTCGGCGGCGATGGCGGTGAGACGAGCCAGGAACTCATCCGCCACATCCTCATGGACGATAAGACGCGAGCCCGCGACACAACTTTGCCCCGAAGCGCCGAAAATCCCCGCCACCGCGCCATTCACCGCGCTTTCGATGTCGGCGTCCTCAAACACGACAAAGGGCGATTTGCCGCCAAGTTCCAGGCTCACCTGCGCGAAATTCCGCGTCGAATTGGCCAGGACATGGCGCGCGGCGCCCGGCCCGCCGGTAAAGCTGATGCGCGCCACAAGCGGATGGCCCGTCAGAACCTTGCCGCAGGGATCGCCATGGCCGGTGACGATATTCACCACCCCATCGGGAATGCCCGCCTCGGCCAGAAGTTCACCGAATTCAAGGATCACGGCAGGGGCGTGTTCGCTGGTCTTCAACACCACCGTATTGCCCGCCGCAAGCGCGGGGCCGATCTTGACTGCGGTCAGGAAAAGCTGGCTGTTCCAGGGCACGACGGCGGCAACCACGCCAAGCGGCTCGCGGTTGGTAAAGACGAACATATCCGGCTTGTCGATCGGCAGGGTGTCGCCGCTAATCTTGTCGGCGGCACCGGCGTAAAAGTGGAAGAACTCGCTGATATATTTCGCCTGCCAGCGGGTTTCCTTGAACATCTTGCCGGAATCGCGGGTCTCGACCTCGCCCAGGGCCTCGGAGCGTTCCGCCAGAAGATCGCCCAGACGACGCAGGCACTGGCCGCGCGCGGTCGGTGTCATGCGCGCCCATGGCCCCTCGTAACAGGCGCGATGCGCGGCGCGCACGGCGCGGTCGACATCCTCTGCCGTGGCCTCGGGGGCACTGGCCCAGACCGCGCCGGAGGCCGGGTTGAATGTGTCAAACGTGCCACCGTCCGAGGCCTCGACCCAGGCCCCGTCAATCAGCATCTTATAGGTTTTCGTCATCATCCGCCCCTTGTCATTCTGCCGCCAACTGCGCATCCGCACCCGCCGGTATCACCCGGTGATAGCCACCCTCGCGCCAGGCCAGAGGGCGTGCCCCGGCATCCAGAACGCCATGCACATTGCCGATCAAGATAAGATGGCTGCCCGAGGTCATGCATTGTTGCAGCTCGCAGGAAAACCCGGTCGCGCCGTCAATCAGCGGCGCCGTGCCCGGCAGGCCAAAGGTGTTCACCCCCGAAAAGCGGTCCGCGATCCAATCGTCATCGCGCCCGGCAAATCGGTCGGCAATCTCGGGGCCGGTTTCGGGCAGGACGTTCACGCAAAAGCGGCCGTTCTGCTGGACCGCGCGGGCAATCCTGCTTGCGGCGTTCAAGCAGATCAGCACCGAGGGCGGGTCCGCCGAGACAGAGGAAAAGGCGCTTACGGTCGCACCAAACCGCCCGGCGGGGCCATCGGTCGTGACCACCGTGACCGAGGCCACGACCCGGCGCATGGCATTGATAAAGCGGTCCCGGTCGACAAGCGTTCTGGGGTCTTTCAACATTCCGGTTCCTTTCTGATTTCAAAGCCCTGACAAAGGTTCATCTCAGATTGACATATTTTTTCAATTCTTGATAACGAATAGTTTTGCTACATAAGTGCAATAAATTCGAATTGAGAGTGCCGCCATGAACCTCACCGCCTTGCAAACCTTTTTAGCCATCGTCGATACCGGCAATCTGATGCGCGCTTCGCAAAAGCTTCATGTGACGCAATCGACAGTCACCGCGCGCCTCAAGACGCTTGAGGACGAATTGGGCCAACAGCTTCTGAACCGTCAGAAATCGGGCACCACCCTGACCCCTGCGGGCACCAAGCTTTTGCGGTATGCGCGTGTTATCAACGGCTTGTGGCGGCAAGCGCGGTTTGAAACGGGGCTGCCTGCGGGGCTAAGCTCGGTCTGTACCTTTGGCTGTGACCGCGAGCTGTGGCACGGGCCGGGGCGCGCGTTTTTCGACGGGGTTGTCTCGGGGCATCCGGAAATGGCGGTTTCCGTGCATCAGGGCAATGCACGCGACCTCGAGGAATGGCTTGCCTCGGGGATGGTCGATGTGATTCTGACCTATGAGACAGTGACCCACGGTCAGCAGAGTGTGCATGCTCTGCCCCTCGAAGAGCTTGTGCTTTATTCTGATCGCCCGAACACGCCGATCAAGGCCGATCCCCTTTACGTATTCGTCGATCACGGTGAAGACTATCGGCGGCAGCATGGCGAGACGTATCATGACGCCGGCATCGCGCGGATCAGCTTTGACAGCTCGTGGTGGGCGCTTCAGTTCCTTCTCGATCGCGGCGGCTCGGCCTATCTGCCGCGCGCCCTGGCCGAGCCGCATGTCGGCACGGGCGAATTGCACGAGCTTACCGAGGCACCGGTTTATACGCGCAAGAAATACTTGATCGTCAATGATACGGCGGCGCAGAACTGGACCTGGTTTGGACCTCTGGTGGCCCGGCTTGGGGAAAATGACGCAGGTTAGACAGCGCGAAGGCAGTTTTCCCTTTCGCCCGCAAAACACAGTTTGTAACGCTTGTACGACACCCCATGGATTGGCAGGCGGTAATGACGGCAGAGTATGATTTCATCATCATCGGGGCAGGATCGGCGGGATGTGTCCTGGCCGAGCGGCTAAGCGCAAGCGGACGCCACAAGGTTCTGATCCTTGAGGCCGGCGGGCGTGGCCGCTCGCCCTGGATCGCGCTTCCGCTTGGCTATGGCAAGACGTTCTTTGATGCCCGCGTGAACTGGAAATATCAGGCCGAACCGGAAGACACCCTCGCCGGGCGCGAGGCCTATTGGCCGCGCGGCAAGGGGGTTGGCGGATCGGGGTCGATCAACGCGCTGGTCTATGCGCGCGGCTTGCCGGATGACTTTGACGATTGGGAGGCCGCAGGCGCCACCGGCTGGGGCTGGGAGACAGTGCGCCAAACCTATGAGGCGATGGAAACCAACGTCGCCCCGGATGGCACCCGCGCGGACAGCGGGGCGATGCATGTGCAGGATGTCTCGGATCAGATCCACCCGGTAAACCGCCATTTCTTTGCCGCCGCGCGCGAACTTGGCCTGCCGCATAGTGAGAATATCAACGGCGAACAGCAGGAAGGCGCAACGATCTATCGGATCAACACCCGTGGCGGTCGGCGCAATTCCTCGGCGCGCGCCTTTTTGAAACCGGCACTGAAGCGGGCCAATGTGACGCTTGTCACCGGCGCGATGGTCGAACGGATCGGCTTTGACGGGCGGCGCGCGACCACGGTGCACTATCGTTGCCGGGGCGTGGCCAAGACCCTGCGCGCAGGGCGCGAGATCATCCTCTCGGCGGGCAGCGTAACCTCGCCCCGCATTTTGCAGCTTTCGGGCATTGGCCCGGCGGAGCACCTCAAATCGCTCGGCATCATGCCGGTCATGGATGCGCCGCATGTGGGCGGCAACCTTCAGGATCACCTTGGCATCAACTATTACTTCCGCGCCACCGAACGCACCCTCAACAACGAGTTGGCCCCTTTTCTGGGCAAGGTCCGCGCCGCGCTGCGTTATGCCCTGACACGGCGCGGGCCGCTGGCACTGTCGGTCAACCAATGCGGCGGTTATTTCCGCTCGTCCGAAGGTTTGAACCGCGTCGATCAACAGCTTTATTTCAACCCGGTGACCTATACGACCACACCCGCCGGCACCCGCACCGTGATCAAACCCGATCCGTTCGCGGGCTTTATCCTTGGGTTTCAACCCTCGCGCCCGACAAGCCGCGGGCGCATCGACATCCGGGAAAATGATCCGCTTGCCGCGCCGCTGATCCGACCCAATTCACTGGCCACGTCCGAGGACCGCGCACAGGTGATCGCGGGCGGGCGTCTGTGTCAGAGACTGATCCGGAGCAATGCCCTGACCGCCCTTGTTGAAGCGGCCATGGGCCCTGACCTGCGGCAGATGGATGACGCGGCCATTCTCGAGGATTTCCGCCAGAGATCGAGCACGGTGTTCCACCCTGTCGGCACCTGCCGGATGGGCAAGGACGCCGCCACATCGGTGGTTGACCCGGCGTTGCGGCTGCATGGGTTTGACGGGCTACGGGTGGTCGATGCTTCGGTCTTTCCCAATGTCACCTCGGCCAACACCAACGCCCCGACGATGATGCTGGCGCATCGCGCCGCCGATCTTATCCTTGAGGGCCTATAGCCGGATCGCCGCCAGCCCCCCCCTTGCCGGCCCGCCAGTTCAGTCACCGTCTCTTCGTCCTTCAGGGCCCCAGTGCGACCATCGCCTTGAACTCGGGCGCGTGTTGTTTGCGTTTCGACCGTGTAAAGGACTGCTGAGCGTGACGGAGTTGAAGTTCAAGACATTTGCGTCAATGACCGCATTCAGTCAGGCGCGAAATTAGCGATGAACTCGGCGGATGCCAGATGACCCAGATTGCGCGCTTCTTCCTCTGCGGTTGTATCGTCATCAATCAGGGTCGTAATGGTCGTGTCTGCACCTGCTGACAGTAGCATGGACATCGACCTTTCATCGTCTCGTATCGCAGCCATGTGCAGGGGGGTCCAGCCATTGATACCCCGCTCGTTGATGTCGGCACCAGACGCAATGAATGCCTCTAGAATTTGATACTTCTCCTTGCCATCCTGCTCGATGCAGGAAAGCAAGAGAGGATAGCCGTCATCAACATCAGGCTTTAGGTTGACGCCTTGTTCGATCATCCAATTTACCGATTTCAAGCACCCGCAAGACGCGGCATGCATGATCCAGGGCAAGCCAAAGTATCCATCCTTACCATGCGGAAAACCATCCACCACCTGCGATGTAAATTCGAGCTGGTCCAGGTTACCATTGGCAAGCCATTCTTGGATTTCACATAGCTCCTTGTAGGCGGGGTTGTCGGTCATCTTGAATCCGCAATCAATCCTGTGTTTCCTGGCCATTTTCGTAGATTCACCCAAAATGCTTTCAGTAACAAGGTCACCTAAACATGCCCGGTGCCTTACGCGAAAGCAGACATTCAGGCGAAGTACAGCATTCAGAAAATGCCTCGATCCAGTCAATCGCGGCAAGCGGTGGCAATGGCCGCTATGCGGGACGAAGTGAGCTTTTGCTGCGGCTGCGCCAAGGTCCGGTATTGTTTGGCCCTGGGGTTTCTCGCTACATTCTACCCATGCAACATGCCGAGATTCCATTTTTCCCTCCTGCCAAATCCCGCACACATGAGGTTTGTGGGGCGGGCGCATATGTGTTTGCCTTCGCGCTTGCGGCACGATTGGCCAGCCATACGATCTGGGTTCGCGAGAATTGGGATAACACTCAGATCAACCCAACAGGTTTTGCAGATTTTGTGGAGCCCTCGGTACTAACGGTCTGTAACACAGGGAAACACACAGAAACGCTTGCGGTTGCCGAAGAGGCCCTGCGATCTGGCGCTGTGTCGCTGGTTGTCATGTCTCTGAACCAGCCCTTGGGCCTGACAGAAGGGCGACGACTGCAATTGGCCGCGCGGGATGGAAGGTCCACGGGATTGGCCATTATTCCCGAAGGTATGGGCAGCAATGCGGCGGAAACGCGTTGGCGCTGTATCCCTGTGTTCGACCCCAAAGACTCGACTTTGCAGAAGTGGGAGCTTATTAAGAACAAATCGGGAACATTAGGTGTCTGGCATGTTCGATGGGAGACAGCGTCGCGTCGTATCACTATGGTTTCCCCGGCTCGCGAGTGACCGGGTTTTACGCCTGCACCCGGTTGAAGGGCCCTTTGTCCTGACGCTGAAACAGCAAAATGCCAACCGGATTTATTGTCTGAATGCTGCCGCTGCACAACAAGGTCTGCATCAGGCTATGCCTTACGCTGATGCCCGTGCCTTTTGTCCAAGCCTGCAAAGCCGAATGGCGCAACCTGAGCAGGATCGGCGGTTCTTGCATACGCTACGTCGCTGGGCGACACGTTACTGCCCATGGGTTGGGCTTGAGGGCGAGGATGGTCTGGTGATGGATGTCACCGGATCGGCACATCTGTTTGGCGGCGAAGAGGCCATGCTGGCAGACATGCGCATGAGCCTGATGCGTGCCGGGTTATCGGCACAGATCGGTCTTGCGGATACGCGTGGGGCGGCTTGGGCTTTGGCGCATTATAGCGAGGGGATTGCCCCCGGCGGTGATACACTCCCTGCCCTAAAGTCTTTGCCTGTTGCGGCATTGCGAATTGACGATCGCATGTCGATCACGTTGCGACGGTTAGGGCTGCACACAATTGGCGATCTGGCGCAGGCTGCGCGTGCACCGCTGACCCGCCGGTTTGGCCCTGGTCTTTTGCTGCGACTGGATCAGGCTTTGGGTACACAGCCCGAAGAGATTTCCCCTTATGCTGACCCACCACATTACGCGGTGCGGATGACACTGCCAGAACCGATCGGCTTGCTGTCGGATGTGATGGCAGGTGCAGAGCGGCTTCTTGTCCAGCTCTGTGCGAAATTGAAAACGCAGGAAGTGGGCGCGCGGAACCTGTGCATCACCCTGCGCCGGGTGGATCAGGGGTGCCAACGGGTTGAGCTGCGGCTGGCCCGCCCTCTGCGCGACCCACAGCGCATTTTGGAGCTCTTCGAACGGGGGCTGAGCGAGGTTGATGCAGAGTTCGGCATTGATCAGTTGCGGCTGGAGGCAACGTGGGTGGAAACCCTACCGGCGCAGCAGATCAGCCATGTCTCGGGTGGCGGAAAAGACAAGCTGGATGATCTGATCTCGCGTCTTGGCACCCGGATCGGATTGGAGAATATCCAACGGTTCCTACCCGCTGACAGCCATATCCCGGAACGTAGTTTTATCGTGGCACCTGCGGCCTATTCAGACCCGGCGAGTGGTTGGGTCAGCGCACAACCGCGCCCGATCTGCCTGTTCCCACCGGAGCCGATTGCGGGGGCAGATGCGCACCCACCCACACGATTTCGTTGGCGGCGCATGGCTTTGACCTGCGCTCGCACCACCGGGCCTGAACGCATTGCCCCCGAATGGTGGTTGGAAGACGAAAACTGGCGATCTGGTTTGCGCGATTACTGGCGGGTAGAAACGCGTGAGGGGCGGCGGCTTTGGCTGTTTTACACACCACAAAATCCCGGTTGGTTTGTGCAGGGCGAATTCGCATGATCGAGGTTAATCGCACCCATCGCCCGGGGGAAACCTTTCGTCGGGATATGCTGGACTGCCGGATGCAGGGACAGGGCTATGCCGAGCTTTGTATCACCACGAATTTCACCTTTCTGACAGGGGCTTCCCACCCTGAAGAGTTTGTGGTGCGGGCCGCAGAGCTGGGCCTGTCCGCCATGGCGATTACAGATCGTAATTCGCTTGCGGGGGTGGTGCGGGCCTGGTCCGCCTTGAAGGAATTGCAACGCGAAATGCAGGGAACCGTGCAGATACGCTCGCAGCAACGTATCGATTCTTCATCTCGGCAAAAGGTTGGCCACAATGCTCCGATTGCCAAGCCAAGCAACATGTCGCTTCCAAAGCTCATTATCGGGTGTCGGTTGGTACTGCAGGACAGCCCTGTTGACTGGATCACCCTGCCGCGCGACCGGGCCGCCTATAAACGCCTGACACGCCTGCTAACCCTGGGCAAGCGCCGGGCGAAAAAGGGCGGGTGCATTCTTTACACCAAAGATATGATGGCCGCCTGCAAAGGCATGATCCTGATCGCCCTGCCGCAGGTGTGTTTGAGCAAGGCCATATCCGACATTCGAAAGCTACGGCAGTATTTCCCCAACCATGTCTTTCTGGGCGCCGCTCCGCGTTACGACGGAAGCGACGAAGCCTATCTGAATTCATGTGCACAGGCGGCAAAAAAAGCCTCGGCCCCGATGGTCGCGGTTGGAGATGTACTAATGCACCGTGCCAGCCGCAGGCAGCTGGCAGATGTGCTGACCTGTATGCGCGAACATATCACCATTGATCAGATCGGCACCCGTGCGCTGCCCAATGGTGAACGCCGCCTGAAGGCCGGGGCCGACATGACGCGCCTCTTTCGAAATCACCCGGGTGCGCTACGGCGGACATTGGAGATTGCCGACAAGTGCAGTTTTGATCTGAGCGAACTGTCCTATGAATACCCGCATGAGGAAGCGGAAGGGGAAACCCCGCAGGCCCGGCTGGAACGTCTTGCAAGAGAGGGCTTGAAGCGCCGCTTTTCCAATGGTCCGCCCGACAGGGCGCTTGAGTTAATGCAAAAAGAACTGGCCGTGGTGAAGGAGCTGAACTTCTCCGCCTATTTCCTGACCGTGCATGACATTGTGCAATTCGCGAAATCGAAGGGCATTTTATGTCAGGGGCGCGGCTCTGCCGCCAATTCCATCCTCTGTTATCTCTTGGGCATCACCGATGTCAGTCCCGATATGATCGCAATGGTCTTTGAACGCTTTGTCTCAAAGCACCGGGGCGAACCGCCGGATATCGATGTCGATTTCGAGCATGAACGGCGCGAAGAGGTGATCCAGTGGATTTATGAGAAATACGGCCGTCACCGCGCCGGACTCTGTGCCACCGTGATCCACTTTCGTACACGGGCTGCCATTCGTGAGGTTGGCAAGGCCATGGGGCTTAGCCAGGATGTCACAGCAGGGCTATCCGGACAGATCTGGGGCATGACCAATGGTGGCGTTGATCTGGACCGCATCCGCGAGCTTGGCCTTGACCCGAATGACCGCCGCCTGATGCAGACCATCCGTTTGATTGGTGAAATCATCGGCTTTCCGCGCCACCTCTCGCAGCATGTGGGCGGTTTTGTCATTACCCGTGGGCGGCTTGATGAGCTTGCCCCTATCGAGAACGCCGCGATGGAAGATCGCACTGTGATCTGCTGGGACAAAGACGACATTGATGTTCTGGGCATCCTCAAGGTGGATGTACTGGGGCTCGGGATGCTCAGCTGCATTCGCAAAGCCTTTGCCTTGATGCAGCAGCACGACAACATAAAGCACAGCATTGCCTCAATCCCTCAAGGCGATGAGACTACCTATGACATGCTGTGCCAGGCTGATGCGATTGGCGTCTTTCAGGTGGAAAGCCGCGCACAGATGAACTTTCTGCCCCGGATGCGCCCTCGCGAGTTTTATGATCTGGTGATCGAAGTCGCCATCGTGCGCCCGGGTCCCATTCAGGGGGACATGGTGCAGCCTTATATCCGCCGACGGAACGGTCAGGAAAAGCCCGAACCCTTCGGCCCCGCCCTGGAAGAAGTCACCGCGCGCACACTAGGTGTGCCTCTCTTTCAAGAACAGGCCTTGCAGATTGCGGTTGTGGGTGCCGGCTTTACCGCCGAAGAGGCCGATCACCTGCGCCGCTCCCTCACCTCATTCCGACGTATGGGCACCATTGGCAAGTATCGTGACAAGTTCATCGCCGGCATGCTTAAAAACGGCTACAGCCCTGAAATTGCCGAGCGTTGCTTCGGTCAGATTGAGGGCTTTGCCGATTACGGCTTCCCCGAAAGCCATGCAGCCGCCTTTGCCATGTTGGCCTATGTGTCGGCCTGGCTGAAATGCCACCATCCAGCGATTTTCACCTGCGCCTTACTGAATTCCCAACCTATGGGGTTTTACGCTCCGGCCCAGATCCTGCGAGATGTGCGTGAACACGGGGTCGAGACACGGCCCATATGCGTCAACCACTCGGAATGGGACAACACGCTGGAACGCCGCTCTGATGGTGCTTTGGCGCTAAGACTCGGCTTTCGCCAAATCAAAGGTTTCAAAGAAGAAGATGCCGACTGGATAATAGCAGCCCGGGGCAATGGCTACCCTGACCCAGAGGCGCTGTGGCTCCGTGCGGGCCTGCGCCCGGATGTGTTGACGCGGCTGGCCGAGGCCGATGCGTTCTCTGATATGGGGCTCACGCGCCGCGACGCGCTGTGGCGGATCAAAGCCATCCAGAGCCCCAAGCCCTTGCCCCTGTTCAATGATCCGATTGACGGGGAAAACATCCACGAACCACCAGTAGCCCTGCCAATCATGCAACTGGGCGAAGAGGTGGTGGAAGATTACGTTTCCACTCGCCTGACCCTGCGCGCCCACCCGATGGAACTTCTGCGCCCTGCGCTTCCCGGTCTCGTCACACATGCGTCTTTGCAAGATGTAGCTCTGGGGCGCTATACCGTCTGCGGCCTCGTCATCACCCGGCAGCGTCCCGGAACGGCATCCGGCGTGATTTTCCTGACGCTTGAGGATGAAACAGGCGTCAGCAATGTTGTGGTCTGGCGGAATGTCTATGAACGTTTTCGGCGTATCGTGATGGGTGCGCGGCTCTTGCGTGTTACAGGCTATCTGCAACGCGAAGGCATCGTCGTGCACCTAGTTGCGCAGGACATTCGGGACATGTCGCATAAGCTCTTCGAACTGGGCCACCCAGAGCCAGAAGCCCTGACCACCGAAGGCCCCCGCGCCGATGACACCCCCAAGCAATCGCGCTATCCCTCCCGCGCCATGCATCCCCGCGACCAAGCAAAGCGCCTCTTTCCAAGCCGTGATTTTCATTGAATCTGCCATTCAACGAGAATGCAGCATCCGTCGATATGGGCTCAGAGCTGCCATTTACCGCACAGCGGCATCCGGCGCCAACGCATCGATCAACAGCGTCAGTCTCGGCCCAAAGCTGCCGTTGACCTCTAATCCGAGTCGCTGCATTGCGGCCCGTCAGAGGAGACATTCGACGCGACTGTAAAATCACGTGACCGGCGAACCGGCGCAATCCGGACATTGCGGAGTTTTGCCAGCTTTTCATTTTCTGCAGCCCGACTTGGCCAGAGCGGTCACTCATAGGGTCGCGGGCCCCCGAGATTGGATCAGCTTCAAGATTACTCCTACGCAAAACAGAGATTGCTCAAATCAGATTTTATGCTCCGCCCATGCGTCTACCTGGCGGCACGCCGACGACGCATTGCCTTGGCGATGGGCCAGGCGATCACCAGGACGGTCGCGATGGCGAGCCCGGCTGAGATCGGGCGGGTCAGAAGCTCTGATGCATCACCGCGGCTGATCAACAGAGCGCGGCGGACGCTCTGCTCGGCCATTGGCCCCAGGATCATGCCAAGGATGATTGGCGCCAGTGGCACGTTTACCTTTTCCAGAAAGTACCCTGCGAAGCCGGCGGCGAGCATCACCCACAAGTCAACCGGGCGGCCGTTGATGACATAAACGCCCACGCACATCAGAATCAAGATCGAGGGCACCAGAAGCACACCGGGCAGTCGTTGGAACTGGGCGAAGATGCGGGTTGCGACGGCACCGCCAAGCGCGAATATCAGAACCGAGGTCAGGAGCATCTCCATCATGAAACCACCGACGAGAAGGGGGTTCTGGTGGAACAGTTGCGGGCCAGGCTGCAAGCCGTGAATGGTCAGCGCGCTCAGAACAAGAGCCGCGACGACGTTACCTGGAATACCAAGCGAAAGTGCCGGGATCATTGAGGCGGCGTTGTCGGCGTTGTTGCCGCATTCCGCTGCCGCCACGCCCTGCGGATTTCCCTTGCCGAAACTCGACGGGTCGTCCGAGGCGTTCTTGGCAGCGTTGTAGCTAAGGAAGGCCGCTATATTGCCACCCGCACCGGGCAGAATGCCGACGCCGATGCCAATGCCGGAGGCGCGCAGCCAGGTCGGAATCAGTCCGCGAACCTCACCGGGCTTGAAGGGCACATTGGTCAGTTTGAGCTGAGCAGCCGTAAGCCCCTTGAGATCGGCCTTTTCGGCCAGTTGCAGAACCGGCGGCAAAGCATAGAGCCCAACCAGCACCACGATCAGGTCCAGACCGCCCAGAAGCCAGGTCTGGCCGAAGGTGAACCGCGCCTGCCCCGAGAGATTGTCGATGCCCACGGTGCCGATCAGCAGACCCAGCATGGCGGCCATGATCCCCTTGATCGGGTCGGAACCGACCATGACGCCGACCGACGCCATGCCGAAGATCGCAATCCAGAAATACTCGGCGGGGCCGAAAAATAGTGTCACCCGCGCCAGCAGCGGTCCGACGGTCATCAGTGCCACGGCGCTGGCAATGCCACCCAGGGCCGACGACCAGCAGGCAATTTTCAGCGCCTTGGCGGCCTCACCCCTGTCGGCCATCGGAAAGCCGTCAAAGGTCGTGGCGATAGAGGCGGGCGTGCCGGGAATGCGCAAAAGGATCGCCGGTATCGCGCCGCCATACATCGAGCCGTTGTAGATGCCCGCGACCATGGCAAGCGCCACCAGCGGGTCCATCGAATATGTCAATGGCAGCAAAAGTGCGATGGCCATCACCGGGTTCAACCCCGGCAGTGCGCCGATGAAGACGCCCAATAGTGTTGCACCGATCATCGCCAGCAGCGGCCCGAATGATAGGACCTGGGCAAGCGCGTTTGTATAGAAATCCATGTCAGCCTCCGGAGCCGAAGAAGGACAGGAAAGCCTCTCGCGGCAGCGGCTTTTCCAGCAACACCGAGAAAACCAGATAAATCAGCGCCATGAAGACCAACGCCACGGTCAGCGCATAAAGCAATTGGCGAAAGCCCAGTGCGACCGGCAAGGCAAGCATTAGCAGGAGGGACGCGGTGTAAAACCCTATGGGCACCACCAACGCCACGTAGATGGTCGCAATCACTGCCGCTGTGATCATTTGGGCGGGAACGTCGATCAGTTCCCGCGCCTCGTTTCGGCCGGAGCGGACGGCCCTTACAGTCACCGCCCCGCCGAGAAGCGCCAGGATCAGGCCAAGCACCTTCGGGTAGGTTCCGCTGGCTCCGGTGTAATCGGTCGCCATCACGGCTGCCGCAATGCCGAGGCCGGCAAACAGCAGCCCGAGGACGATATCCTGACGCTTCTCCAAGGTTCAGAGCCCTAGGTTCTTGGAAACTTCGGCCAGCGCGTCGTATTCCGTTTGCAGGCGCGCACCCAGGTCTTCGCCCTTGACCACGTTGGGCACTTCGCCCTTGGTGGCAAGGAACTCAACGTAGGACGGGTCGTTGACAGCCTCCTCAATCACGTTGGCCAGCTTGTCGACAATGGCCTCATCAAGACCCTTCGGCCCGAGAATAGCCCGCCAAAGCAGGGTTTCCTTGTCGCCGAGCCCCAGCGTCTCAAGCCCCGCTGCGCCCGGCAGGGCCGGCACGTCAGCGGCGGAGGTCACCAGTGGACACTTGGCTTCGCCGTTCTCGACATACGGCAGAACCGTAGAGATCGAGCCACCGTAGATGTCCACGTGCCCGCCAAGGAAGTTCTGAAGCGTCTCTCCGGCGCCACCAAAGGGAATAGCTACGGCGTCGATGCCTTTGGCTTGGAAAATCCGCTCGGCCGCCAGTTGCATGGTGCCGCCGATGCCGTCATTGCCGTAGGTGTACGCGCCGGGGTTGGCCGCCAGCTCGGCAAGGAATTCCTCTCCTGTGGTCGCCGGGAAATCGGCGTTCACGCAGAGCGTATAGGCGGTTTCCGAGGTCGAGGCGATTGGGGTGAAGCTGTCGAGCGAATAGGCCACGTTCTGCACCTGCGGCACGGTGGTCAGCGGACTGTTCCAGGTGGCGAACAGTGAATAGCCGTCGGGCTTGGTCTGCATGAACTGCGACGCGCCGACGGAGCCGCCGCCGCCACCCACGTTCAGGATCGCGATCGAGGTGCCGAGCTTTTCCTCAAGTAGGATCGCCAGCTTGCGGGCGCTGGTATCGGTACCGCCGCCGGCGCCGGCCGGAATAGTCAGCTCGATGGCGCGCTCGGGATATTCGGCCAACGCCGGGGCGGCCAGCGCCGCAGTCGCGGTCAGGCCGAGCAGGATTGTGTTGATCTTCATGGTCTCTCTCCCTTTGGAATACAGGTCGTCAGTTGATTTCGCTGCGATAGAGGAAGCCCTCGGCGCTGCCGCTAGCGATGCGCCATTCCACAGGCCTATCCTCAACATCGAAGGCGGTGCGGCAGATCACCGCCAGGGGATCATCCGTCTTGATGTGCAATTGCTGTGCCACGACGTCTGAGGCGCGCCCGAACGAAACTTCATCCGTCGCGCGCTTCACCAAGACACCAAAATGCTCGAAATAGGTTGGATACAGCAACGGGCCGAAAGCGGTGTCAGGCAAGGTCTCGAACCCGGCGAACCGCGCGCGGGGGATGTAGATTTCTTCGAACAGCACCGGTTGATCCGAAAGACTGCGCAGACGCACGATCTTGATGACATCCTCGGTGCCAAGCGCCTCGGTCGCTTCGGCGGGACCCTCTGTCACGCTGCGCAGGATCATCTTGCTTTGCGGGATGGAGAGCGGTGCTCCGTCGCCGCCGCGCATAGGGAAGAAACGAAACAGGGTCGCATTGAATGAGGGCGCGCGCAGGTAGGTCCCAGAACCCTGCCGCCGTTCAAGCAGGCCCTCGCCCACCAACCCGTCGACCGCTTTGCGCACGGTGCCGACGGATACATCGAATTCCCGCGCCAGCCGCGCTTCGGAGGGAATGGGCCAATCGGGTGTCCAATCGCCTGCGGCAATGCGCGCTGTCAGCGTGTCGCGCAGCCGGACATATGCCGGCAGCCTTGCGTCAGTTGTAGCGAATCCCTTGCTCATCGTCGTCCTCCCCACAAAGCATCTAATGATATTGACCTATTTAGTCAACTAGTCATATACATGACTTGCCTTGGGAGAATCTCATGATCCAGTTCGATTGCCACGCGCATGTCTACGAAACGGTCACCGCAATCGATGGCGCGCGATACGTCCCGGACCAGCCTGCTCCGCTTGTGGACTGGCTGGCCCATCAGGACGCACATGGGTTGCACGGCGGCGTCATTGTGCAGGTCAGCTTCCTCGGCACAGACAATTCTGAGATGTGCAAGGCGCTCTCCAAGCTGGACCGTTCGCGTTTCGCCGGCGTCGGCGTCGTGCCTCTGGACGTGAGCGATGAGAGTTTGGACCGCCTCGTGGGCGCTGGAATGCGTGGCGTTAGATGGAACCTCGTGCGCGGCACAGCCCTTCCTGACCTGGACACAAAGCCTGCCAAGCTCTTTCTGACCAAGCTGAGAGACCGCGACCTGCACCTGGAACTTCATCTGGAAGGCCCGCGCCTTGCACCGGTCCTACCCGTGCTGGCCGATCAAGGCGTGAATTTGGTCATTGACCATTTCGGCCTGCCGTCCGAACCGGATGCTCGGATCGACCCCATGATCCGGGCTGTTTCCGGTCTCCGCGACCGAAGCGCTGTCTATTTCAAGTTTGCCGCCCATTACCGCACCCCTTTCGACATCGCCCCGCATGCGAGCGAACTTCTTGGCCTGCTGCCCGACAACCGCATAGTCTGGGGCAGCGACTGGCCGCACACACAGCACGAAAATAGCACCCGGTACGCTGACGTTTGGTCCCGCAGCAATGAGTGGCGTGTTTCATCGGATAGAGCCGCCGCGCGTAAGCTGTATAAAATCGAGTAGATGCAAGGTCGGATCGGATGATCCGTCTGCAACTACCTTCGTCTTTGCGCTCATTGATGAAATGCCGCCAGCCAATCAAGGTGCCGCCGCAAACGGCGCCACTGCCGCGCCGCAGCTTCACGGATCCGGCCATTCGACATCGAGCGCAGCAGTTTCAGGCGTCGAATGGCGCCTTAACAGGCCGAAGCACCATTTCGCTGCAGTCTGGGTCAAGGTCTGCTCAGCGGGACGAAGCTGACCTTTATGCCCACGTGCCGAAGGTTTCCTTTTGGATTGCCCGCCAACAGAAGATTATGTTCTTCTCCACTGCATTGGGAGAGGTTTCATGGACTACTCAGCGTTTAGAGAGGGCGAACGTATCGGATGGTCAAGACGGGCCGAGCTGTACGGTGACGTCACCGCGCGCGCGACACTGCAGACAATTCCGAAACTTCTTGACCATGCTAGACTTTTCCCAGGCGCAAGAGTGTTGGACGCGGGCTGTGGTCCCGGCTTTGTCGCAGCGAGCGCAAAACTTCTTGGCGCTGTTGTCGAAGGCATCGACTTCTCGGAGGGGATGGTTCAGCAGGCGAAAGACCAATTTCCAGACATAAACTTCTCTGTCGCTGATGTTGAGGATTTGCCAGCCCAAGACGAAACGTTTGATGCAGTGCTTAGCAATATCGTTTTGTTCCATGTCACAGACCCAGAAAAGGCGATGACAGAGGCCCGCCGTGTTATCAAGCCTGATGGTAGATTTGTGTTTAGCCAGTGGCTTGGACCTGACCGCTCGGAGTGCTATCGGCTTCTGTTTGATGTTCTAGGACGACATGCTGACATGTCGCGTGCCGATCCTGCGCCAAACGCATATGTTTTGTCTGATGATGCCAATGTCTCTGAGATGATGCATCGTGCCGGTTTCACCGACATCAAATTTGATGTTGTCGAGAACGTATTGCATGCTCCCGGTCCCAGCTTCTTTGAATTCTTCATGAAATTCGGTGTTCGCGTACCGCTCATTTTGGAGCCGCTTCAGTTCCTGCAGTTGTTCTGTGCCCATTCCGCCGTACGTCTTCTTCCAACGGTAATAGGTTTGTTCCGTCACACCGATCTGTCTGATCGTATCAATCCGGGGCATGCCTTGCCCCATCAGAACTTCAACCTGCCGTAACTTCACGACAATCTCTTCGGGCTTGGGTCTCTTGATCGCCATC
>NZ_CAJXIP010000064.1 GCF_913054395.1 uncultured Roseovarius sp. | reverse complement strand
GTCGGAATTGTCGGCCATGACGATTTCCTACGGCCATGGGATCTCCACAACGCCGATGCATCTTGCTGCGGGCTATGCCGCGATCGCGAACGGCGGCAACTACGTGGCGCCGACGCTGTTGAAACAGACAGGGCCGCAGCTTGGCCCCCGGGTGATGCGGCGGGAAGTGGCAGAGGCCTCTCTGGCCATGCTGCGCCGGGTCGTGAGCGAAGGCACGGCCTCCTTTGCCGAGGTCAAGGGCTACGAGGTGGGCGGCAAGACGGGGACGGCGGATAAGCCCAAGCCAATGGGCGGCTATTATGAGGACAAGGTGATCGCCACATTTGCCTCGGTTTTTCCCGTCAGCGATCCCAAATACGTTCTCGTGGTGACGCTGGACGAGCCGGAGGTGGTCGCCTATGGCGAAGAGCGCCGCCTGCGCCGCAATGGCACGATCACCCCGTCAAGCCCGCCACCCCCGAGCTAACCCCGCCGGGGCGTTGACGTTCCCGTCAGGGCGCTTGAAACATGCACGCCAAGGCGTATCTAGTGGCCAAACGCCCAAGCATGGACCGGAGCCCCCCCGATGCGCAGACTTCTCGCCAGTTTTCTGATTGCCCTTACGCCGCTTGCCCCTGCCATGGCCGAAGATCAGGTAACCACCTTCAGCCTTGATAACGGGCTGGAGGTCGTGGTGATCGAAGACCACCGCGCCCCTGTCGTCACCCAGATGGTGTGGTATCGCGCCGGATCGGCGGATGAACCTCCGGGCGCATCGGGTGTGGCGCATTTTCTGGAACATCTGCTGTTCAAGGGCACCGATACCGTGGAACCGGGCGAATTCTCGGCGACGGTGGCGCGCAATGGCGGCTCTGACAACGCCTTTACCAGCTATGATTACACCGCCTATTTTCAGCGCATCGCCGCCGACCGGCTTGAGTTGATGATGCGGATGGAAAGCGACCGCATGGTCAATCTGCAACTGGGTGAAGGCGATATCGCCACCGAGCGTGACGTGATCATCGAGGAACGCAACCAGCGGGTGGAAAACAACCCCTCGGCACTGTTCCGGGAACAAAAGAGCGCGGCCCAGTATCTTAATCACCGCTACGGCGTGCCGATCATCGGCTGGCAGCATGAGATGCTTGACCTCGGGCTTGACGATGCGCTGGACTATTACAAAACCTATTACGCGCCGAATAACGCCATCCTGATCATCGCCGGGGATGTCACCCCCGAGGCGGTGCGCGACCTGGCCGAAACCTATTACGGACCACTCCCGGCCAATCCCGACCTGCCGGAACGCGCCCGCGCCCGCGAACCGCGCCAGATGGCGGAACGGCGCATGACCTTTCGTGACCCGCGCGTCGCGCAGCCCTATCTGAGCCGGTCCTATCTTGCCCCGGAACGCAACAGCGGCGCCCAGGAAGAAGCCGCGGCGCTTACCCTTCTGGCGGAAATCCTTGGCGGCGGCAGCACCTCGATCCTGGCCGAAAAGCTTCAGTTCGACAGCCGCATCGCCGTTCAGACCGGGGCGTATTATTCCGGGCTGTCACTGGACGAGACAACCTTTAGCCTGGTCGTCGTTCCTGCCGCCGGTGTCCCCCTGGAACAGGCCGAGGCGGCGATGGACGATGTTTTGGCCACCTTCCTTGAAACCGGAATTGACGAAGATCAGCTTGCGCGGATCAAGATGCAGGTGCGCGCCTCGGAAATCTATGCGCGCGACGATGTCGGCGGGCTTGCCCGTCGCTATGGCAGCGCCCTGACCCAAGGGCTTGAAGTGGCCGATATTCAGGCCTGGCCCGAGATCCTGCAAAACACCACGGAGGATGACATCATGGCCGCTGCCCGCAAGGTTTTTGACCGCAACCAATCGGTCACCGGCTGGCTTGTTGCACCGGAGGTGACCCAATGATCCGCCTGGTTCTGGCATTTGTCATGCTCTGTGCCGCCCTGCCCGCGCGGGCCGGTGTCGAGGTACAGGAAATCACCACCCCCGGTGGGCTTGAGGCCTGGCTTGTCGAGGATCACTCGATCCCCTTCGCCGCGCTTGAGCTTCGCTTTCGCGGCGGTGCGTCGCTTGATGCGCCGGACAAACGCGGGGCGGTCAACCTTATGGTCGGGTTGCTTGAAGAAGGCGCCGGTGACATGGATGCGCAGGGCTTTGCCCGCGCCACCGAGTCTCTGGCCGCCAATTTCAGCTATGGGGTCAGCGACGACACCATCAGCGTCTCGGCGCGTTTCCTGACCGAGAACCGTGAACAGGCGGCGGCGCTTTTGCGCGCAAGCCTGCTTGAGCCGCGCTTTGATCCGGATGCGATCGCGCGGGTGCGGGCGCAGATCATGTCGGTCATCCAGTCCAGTCAGAAGGATCCGCGCGATCTTGTAGGGCTGTCCTTTGACCGGCTGATCTATGGCGATCATCCCTACGGGAGCTCGCTCAACGGCACCGAGGAAAGCGTCGCGGCGCTGACGCGCGAGGATATCATCGCCGCGCAGCGCGCCACCCTTGCGCGTGACCGGCTTTACATCAGTGCCGTCGGCGATATCACCGCCGGGGAACTGTCGGCGCTGCTTGACGATGTTCTGGGCGACCTGCCCGCCACCGGCGCGCCGCTTGCGGGCGAGGCGACGCTGAACCTGCCGGGCGGGGTGCAGGTGATTGATTATGACACGCCGCAATCCATCGCCGCCTTTGCCCAGCCGGGGATTGACCGCGATCACCCTGATTTCTTTGCCGCCTACCTTCTCAACCATATTCTTGGCGGCGGGTCGTTCGAAAGCCGCCTGATGAACGAGGTGCGCGAAAAGCGCGGGCTGACCTATGGGGTTTACTCCTATCTTATGGACAAGGACGGAGCAGAGCTTTGGATGGGGTCGGTTGCCTCGGCCAACAACCGGATCGCCGAGGCGATTGCCGTCATTCGCGATGAATGGAGCAAGATCCGCCAGAATGGCGTCACCGAGGCGGAATTGCAGGATGCCAAGACCTATCTGACCGGGGCCTATCCGCTGCGATTCGAGGGCAACGGACCGATCGCAGATATCGCCGTGGGGATGCAGATGGAAGGCCTGCCGACCGATTACATCACCACCCGCAACGATCAGGTGAATGCTGTGACGCTTGAGGATGTGAACCGCGTGGCGCGCGATCTTCTCGATCCCGCCAAGCTTACATTCGTTGTGGTGGGCAAGCCCGAGGGTCTTGAGAGCACGATCAACTGAGGACAGGCCCGGGTTCTCGCCATCCGGCACAGCCCGGCTTTGCCCCACATAAAAAGGGCCGGTGCGTGATGCACCGGCCCTTTTCCGTGGCCCAGGTTAGTGGCCCCTTACTCGAACTTCTTGATCTCACCCGATTTCAGGCGGCTGACATAGCTGTTCAGCTCGCGCTTGACGATCGGCATCAGGAAATACAGCCCGATGATGTTTACCACCGCCATCGCAAAGATCGCCGCATCCGAAAAGTCGATCACCGGCCCAAGATTGGCCGCCGCACCGATCACCACGAAGATGCAGAAGATCACCTTGAACACCAGCTCTGTGGTTTCGCCCTCGCCGAACAGATAGGTCCAGGCCTTGAGGCCGTAATAGGACCAGCTGATCATGGTCGAGAAGGCGAACAACACCACCGCCAGCGCCAGTACATAGGGGAACCAGCTGATCGCGCTGCCAAAGGCTGCCGAGGTCAGGCCCACGCCCGAGGTGCCGCCAACGGTCTGAATGGCCGTTCCTGCCTCATTGAGCAGGTAATTGCCGTCCGGTCCGGCGACAAGCTGCCCGGTGATGATGATCACCAGCGCGGTCATGGTACAGATCACCACCGTGTCGATGAACGGCTCAAGCAGCGAGACGAAGCCTTCGGTGATCGGTTCCTTGGTGCGCACCGCCGAGTGGGCAATCGCGGCCGAGCCAACGCCCGCCTCGTTCGAGAAGGCCGCCCGTTTGAAGCCCTGGATCAGCGCGCCGATCATACCGCCCGCGACACCGAGCCCGGTAAAGGCCCCGGCAAATATCTGGCCAAAGGCCCAACCGATCTGATCTGCGTTCATCAGGATGATGATCAAGGCGGTACCGACATATAGAATGCCCATGAACGGCACGACCTTTTCGGTCACCCGTGCAATGGACTTCAGACCGCCGACAATGACCGCAAAGACCACACCGGCAAAGACAACGCCGGTGATCCAGCCGGGATATGCCCCGACAATCCCCGTAATCTGTTGATGCGCCTGATTGGCCTGGAACATGTTCCCGCCGCCAAGCGCCCCGAGGATGCAGAAAACCGAGAACATCACCGCAAGAACCTTACCGCCGGGAAGGCCGCGTTCGGCGAACCCTTTGGTCAGGTAATACATCGGCCCGCCCGACACCCGGCCGTCGGCGTATTCGTTACGATACTTCACGCCAAGCGTACATTCGGTGAATTTCGACGCCATGCCCATCAGACCCGCAAGGATCATCCAGAACGTGGCACCGGGGCCACCAATACTGACGGCGACCGCAACGCCGGCAATATTGCCAAGCCCGACCGTACCGGAAAGCGCCGTCGCCAGCGCCTGAAAGTGGCTGACCTCACCGGCATCGTCGGGATCGGAATAATCCCCCTTCACCAATGCGATCGAGTGCCCGATCGCACGAAACTGAACAAAGCCGAAATAGAGGGTGAACACCGTGGCACCAATGACAAGCCAGGCCACGATCCATGGAAAGGCTGTGCCCGGAAAGTTGGAGAAAATGAGGTTCACGAACCAGCCGGTTGCGCTGGCGAACAACTGATTGACTTTCTCGTCAACCGATTGAGCATAGGCCGGCGCGCTGACCATCATCAGCCCGGCCGCGGCAATGGCCGCATGTAAATTCTTTCGATGCATATGTTTGATCCCTGTCCGAATTTTTATTTATGGAACAATGGTGCATGGCACCGGTGCCGACTGGACGAGCGCACCGGCAACCGACCCGAACACGCGCGCGCCAAAGGTTGAATGGCCACTGCGACCGATCACGATCTGGATCGCGCCGCAATCCTTTGCGATCTTCACCAGAAGTTCGGGGATATTGCCGTATTTGATCACGGTATCGACCGTCACGCCCTGCGCGCGCAGGTCCTTGACTATTGTCGTCATGATCGCGGTTTCAGCACGCTCAAGCTCTTCTTCGCGGCGCTTGTGGCGCTCTTCAAGCTCGGTTGGTGTCAAAAACGAATATGGCGACCATTCCAGCACATGGGCAAGGACAATCGCCCCACCCTGCGCTTTGGCGCGGTCCACCGCAAATTCAAGCGCGCGCTGCGATGATGCGCTGCCGTCGTAGCCGACGACGAATTTTCCAGACATAGCGGGTTCTCCCTCTCTGTTGACATTCGGGCTCTGTTTACGTGGCCCGATGCATCACTCTACCAGAGGTTTGTTTTTCATTTCTCCCGATTTTTTCCACTTTGCAGCCCAATCGCCTCAAAATTCTGCTCTTTCCGATGAATAGTGAAAGAATATTCACTCCTGACAGACCGTCCCAAATTGACACCTCATCCTGCCCCGGCCCCTGCTGCGCGCTCTCGCCCATTGAACTTGGTGCCATTTGCGCGCATATGCTGGGCAAAACGCGGCAAGGAGGGCCCGATGGACCTGCGCAAGATCACCGATGATTTCTCTGTTTCCCCACAGATCGAATGCGAAGATGTGGCCGGGATCGCTGCGGCGGGCTTTCGCTCGATCCTGTGCAACCGACCCGACGACGAGGAATTCGGCCAATGCGCCTATGACGCGGTCGCAGAGGCCGCAGAGGCCGCCGGTCTCGCGGTACGCTCGGTGCCGATCGTGTCCGGCATGGTTTCGGCCGAGGACGTGGCGGCATTTCGCACGGCGCTTGAAGAATTGCCCAAACCCATCCTTGCCTATTGCCGCAGCGGCACGCGCTGCACCATGCTCTGGAGCGTGACATTTTTCGACACGCTCGGCCCCGACGCGATCGCCAAGGCAACGACGGCGGCGGGCTATGACATGTCCGGCCTCCTGCGCCAATTGCAACAGAGCCGATGACCGACTGGGCCGTGATCGGCCATGACGGCCTGCAAAGCCGCGTGTTCACGATGCGCGGCGCCAGGATCTTGGATCAGGGGTGCGGCGCGGATGAGGCGGCTGCTCTTGAGGGGCTTGGCCCCCGGTCGCGGCTCTACCGGATCGGCGAGGGTCAACCCGACGCCCTGCCCTGCCCGCTCTTACCCGGTTCCGGCCGCAGTCTCGCCGGGCTGACGCAGGACAGCCCCCCCGACGTTATCGACGGCTGGGTGCGGTTCATCCTGCTGGGCTTCGCCGAAGCCCACCCGAACTGGGATGGGGTTGCCTGTGTGCTGTCTGACCAGCTTAGCCACTGGGTGCATCTGAGCGCCAATGAAGCGGTAAGCTGTCAAAGCTTCCTGACGCCCAGGCTGATCACGGCACTTGGCGGCGCCTTGCCGCCCGACAGCGCCGCCATCTCCGACAGCCTGAGCCGCCCGGAACGTCTGGCCGCCCACTTGCGCAGCGCACAGGTTACTGCCACACCCGCCGCCCTGAGCGGGCACCTGCTTGGCGCAGAACTTGCCGCTGCCCGCCCCTATTGGCTTGGTCAAAGCGTGGCCCTCATCGCCCCCGCCGGGGCCGCCTCGGGCTATGCCGCCGCCCTTGGCGCACAGGGCGTGCCGGTTGAACAGCATGCGCCCGACGCCCTCTTGCCTGGCGCGCTTGCCGCACTGGCACGGGCTTTGGGGTTCAGCGACTGATCGCTTTCACCATTCCAAAAATACTCGAATTCCACCGCGCGCCCCACGCGGCCGGGGTCGGCGTTCCGATTTCCGCCCGGCCTCAGGACCGCTTCAGCTGCGCCAAAAGCTCCTGCGAGGGAAAGCCATCCGGCGTGCTGCCGACCGACTTCTGAAAGCCGCGAATTGCATCAATCGTATTGGGCCCGATGATCCCGTCGATCTTTTCGATGCCGAATCCCTTGCGCTGCAAACGCCGCTGCATTTCCATTTTCTCGTCAAACGACAGCGGCTTGTAGCCACGCGGCCAGCTTGCCTGAATTTCCGGCCCACCCTTGAGGCGATCCGCCAGGTGGCCGACCCCGATCACATAGGCGTCGGCCTTGTTATAGCGCTCGATCACCGCGAAGTTGTTGAAAATCATGAAGGCCGCCCCTTGCGCACCCGCTGGCAACAGGATCGAGGCCTGGCCGTATTCCGGCACCGGTTTGCCATTCAGCCCGACAACCCCCTGCGCCGCCCATTGCGAGGGCATCTTTTTGGTGTCGCGTCGCGCCGTCGAGTGATTGAACCCGCGCGGCAGGCGCACCTCAACACCCCAGGGCTGGCCCTTGGTCCAGCCGAACCGCTTGAGATAAGCGGCGGTCGAGGCGAGGGCATCGCTTGGGTCGTCCGACCAGATGTCGCGTTTCCCATCGCCTGTGAAATCAACCGCATAGGCCAGGTAAGAGGTCGGGATAAACTGTGTATGACCCATCGCGCCCGCCCAGGACCCTTTCATGTCGGCCGGGCTTACATCCC
The DNA here is from genome assembly GCF_913054395.1 of uncultured Roseovarius sp. Taxonomy (GTDB): domain Bacteria; phylum Pseudomonadota; class Alphaproteobacteria; order Rhodobacterales; family Rhodobacteraceae; genus Roseovarius. The sequence goes on along the minus strand of NZ_CAJXIP010000064.1, from coordinate 12,160 downwards.
CCGCCTGCACGATCTTGAGGGCCGCAACAAGCTGGCCTTCAAAGAACCGCCCGCGCCGCCCGTCAAAGGACAAGGTCGCCAGCGCCTCGATAAGGGGAACCGTGCCGCGACGCTCGCCATAGGCGCTTTCAAGGCCCCAGACCGCCGCGACGATCTCTTTGTCCACGCCGTATTTACGTTCGATCTGCGCCAGCGTCCGACCATGCTTGCGCAGGGCGGCCTGTCCGTTCCTGACTCGCACGGGCGAGGCCGCGCTATCAAGGTAATCCCATATCTGGCGGGTGAATTCCGATTGATTGCGGTCTTTCTGAATGACCGAGGTGTTATATTTCACACCGCGAAAGGCGCGATCGAACACGGCGCCGCTGATGCCCTGTTGGGCGGCGCGACCGCGAAAGCCGGAAATCCAGCGATCGAACGCCTTGTTGGCGCTGGCTGGCATGATGCGGGCCTCGCCCCCGGCAATATCCTTTGGGCGCATCTGTGGGCGCAGGCTCCGGATCGGCACATCGACCGACACCACCGCCGCCGCGGTGATCAGCCCCGAACCGGGGCGCATTTGCGGCCTGAGGGAAACCTCGACAGCGCCCGCCAAAGCGGTGCTTACTAGGATGAAAACGCTTGATATCGTGACAAGTGGCGCCTGCATAGCTCAGCCCTTTTTGAGTTCGGCTTTGCCAAATCATAGCGTGATTGTCGCCGAATCAAAAGCAATCTTGCGCCACGCACAAAGATCGTTGCCGATATTTGCGCGATCTATCGCTGACTACGCGCCGTCTTGCGTTTCATCTTGGCCGCCTTGCGTTTCGCGCTGCCAAGCTTGCGATGGGACGGCTTGCCGCGCGCGCCGCCCTTCGGGCCGCGCGGCATGGTCTTGCCCTCGATGCTGATCAATTCAAGCGCAATCCCGCCGGTGACCGGTGCGGCCTCGGCCAACTTGACCGTGACTCGCTGCCCAAGCCCGATGGTCAGCCCCGTATCAGACCCCATCAGGGTGCCTGCATCGCGGTCAAAATGGAAAAACTCGCGCCCGAGGCTGCGCACGGGAATAAGACCATCGGCACCGGTTTCGTCCAGCCGCACGAAGACGCCAAACTTGGCCACACCGCTGACGCGCCCGCTGAATTCCTCGCCAAGCCGCTCTGACAGAAAGGCCGCGAGATAGCGGTCATTGGTATCGCGTTCGGCCACCATCGAGCGGCGCTCGGTCTCGGAAATATGCTGGCCGGTGGCCTCAAGGCGGGCCTCTTCCTCGGGGCTCAGCCCGTCATCGCCCCAGCCATGCACCGAAATCAGCGCGCGATGCACCACAAGGTCGGCATACCGCCGGATCGGTGAGGTGAAATGCGCATAGGCCTGAAGGGCAAGGCCGAAATGGCCGAAATTCTGCGGTGCGTAATAGGCCTGCGTCATCGAGCGCAGGGTCGACATGTTGATCACTTCGGCATGATCGGTGTCGCGCGCGGCATGCAACAGCGCGTTGAGGTGCCCGGTCTTGAGAACCTGCCCCTTGGCCAGCACAAGACCCGCCGCCTCGGCCACGTCGCGCAGGGTTTCAAGCTTTTCGGGCGCCGGCTCTTCGTGGACCCGGAACAGCAACCCCGACTTGCGCGCGATAAGCGCCTCGGCGGCGGCCACGTTGGCGAGCACCATGAATTCCTCGATAAGCTTATGCGCCTCCAGCCGTTCGGCAAAGTTGACCGACAGGACCTTGCCCTCGTCGCTCAGCACCACTTTGCGCTCGGGCAGGTCAAGGTCAAGCGGCTGGCGCCGCCTGCGCGCCGCTTTCAGGGCGTCATGGGCGGCATAAAGCGGCTTGATCACCTCGTCCATCAGGGGCGCGCATTGCGCATCCGGCGCGCCATCCATGGCGGCCTGCACCTGTTGATAGGTCAGCGAGGCAACCGAGCGCATGAGGCCGCGCACGAAGCGGTGGCCGATTTTTTCGCCTTGGGCAGTGATTTGCATGCGCACGGCAATACAGGCCCGCGGCACGCCTTCATGCAGGCTGCACAGATCGCCCGACAGGCGATCGGGCAGCATCGGCACCACGCGGTCGGGGAAATAGCTTGAATTGCCACGCTTGCGCGCCTCGGCATCAAGCGCGGTACCCGGGCGCACATAATGCGCCACATCGGCAATTGCGACCCAGATCACATGCCCCCCCTCGTTCTTGGGGTCATCGTCGGCATGCGCCCAACAGGCATCGTCGTGATCGCGCGCATCGGCCGGATCAATCGTGATCAACGGCATGTCGCGCATATCCTCGCGATCCCCGAGGTCGGCCGGTGCCATTGCATCCGCCTCGGCAATCACCTCATCCGGGAAATCATCGGGAATTCCATGCTGGTGAATGGCAATCAGCGACACCGCCTTCGGGGCAGACGGATCGCCAAGACGCGCCACGATGCGCGCGCGCGGCAACCCCATGCGGCCCGCCGGCCCGGCCTGTTCCGCCTCGACCAACTCGCCATCCCTGGCACCGCCGGTCGCCCCCGATTGCACCAGCCATTCCTTGCCGTCGCCCTTGTCGATCGGCACGATCCGCCCACCATCCGAACCTTGACGGAACACCCCCAGAACCTTGTGCGGGTTGGTGCCAATACGACGGATCAGGCGGGCCTCGTAATGATGCGCCTCGCCCTTGACCTCTTGCAGGCGTGCCAGAATGCGGTCGCCCTCGCCCAGGGCCGGATCGCTTGCGCGCGGGATCAGAAGAACGACGGGTTCCACCCCCTTGCCCTGCCATTCAAGCGGCTTGGCCAAAAGCTCGCCATCGCCGGTCTGGCCCCTGACCTGCAACACGCTGACCGGCGGCAGGCGGTCAGGATCGGAATAGGTCTTGCGACGCTTTTCAAGATGACCCTCTTCCGCAAGCTCCTTGAGGATGCGTTTGAGAACAATCCGCGCCGCGCCCTTGATGCCAAAAGCCTTGGCAATGTCGCGCTTCGAGGTGAGGGTCGGGTGATCCGAAATCCACTCAAGGATTTCGCGTTTGTCTGGCATATGGCTCATGGCCTTGCCCTAGCACGAAGCAAACCCCGCGTCATCCGGGAAAACCTCTCAGCCGGCCTCCTGCGCCACCGCGAGGTCCGCAAGCGTATCGACATCGTGCAACCGATCCACAAGCGCCACCCTTGCGCCACCAAGGCTTTTGATCGTATCGCCCAAGGCGTGCTCGCTCGACCAGCGCACATCCCTGAAAAGCGTCGCGGGCACTCGCACCCGCTTGAGCCCGACAAGCCAATACCCGCCGTCATACGCCGGGCCGAACACGGCATCATGACGGCCAAGCGCCTCGAAGGCGCGTGCGATATGGGTCGCCCTGACACCGGGAATATCGGCGCCGATGATACAGACCGGCCCCTCTGGCATACTGCGCATCAGCCGCCCCATCCTGTCGCCAAGATCGCCCTGCCCCTGCGCCACGCGGGCAAATCGCGCGGGCCAGACCCGGCTTTGAAGCCCTTCGGCATCGGGGCTGACCGCAAGCGTCACCTGCCAGCGCGGATCCTCCACGCGCCGCAAAAGTCGCGCTGCCTGTCGGCGAAACCACCAGGCGGCGCCGACCATGCCGATATCGCGCCCCAGCCGGGTTTTCACCCGGCCGGGATGCGGCTCTTTTACCATGACGATCAGATGCCGGCGCATGCTCAGGCGAAATAATCGCTCAGGATACGGCCGTAAATCGCCTTCAGCGCATGAATTTGCGCCACCTCGGCGCGTTCGTCGACCTGATGCATGTTCTGCCCGACAAGGCCGAATTCCACGACCGGGCAGTGATCCTTGACAAAGCGCGCATCCGAGGTGCCGCCAGTGGTCGAAAGCTCTGGCGCGCGCCCTGTCTCGGCCTTGACGGCCTGCGCGACCAGATCCGAAAGCGCGCCCGGCGGGGTCAGAAAGCTTTCGCCGGACACTTTGACCGTCATCTCGCCCGCGACGCCGAACTCTTTCGCGACCTGGTCAAGCTCATCCTGCAACCAGGCGATCAGCGAGGTGCTGTCATGGGCGTCGTTAAACCGGATATTCACCGTGCCGCGGCAGGTGGCCGGGATCACGTTGGTCGCCGGATTTCCGGTGTCGATGGTTACCACCGCCAGCGTCGAGGCATCGAAATGCTCCGTGCCCTGATCAAGCTCGTGACTGGCCAGCCGATCCATCAGCCGCGCCATCGCAGGCAGCGGATTTTTCGCGCGGTGCGGATAGGCCGCGTGACCCTGCACGCCGGTGATCGTGAACCACGCCGAAAGCGAGCCGCGCCGCCCGATCTTGATCATGTCGCCCAGGCGCTCGGGGCAGGTCGGTTCGCCCACTAGGCAGACGCGCATCGCCTCGCCCTGCTGCTCCATCCAGTCAAGGATCGCCACGGTGCCGTCGACCGCGTCGCCCTCCTCATCGCCGGTGATGGTGATGATGACAGCGCCCTCGGGCGGCGTGGTGCGCACGAAATCGATTGCCGCCGCGACAAAGGCCGCGACCCCCGATTTCATATCGGTCGCCCCCCGCCCCCAAAGCCAGCCGTCTTTCTGCACTGCGCCAAATGGCGGCACACTCCAGGCATCGGCGTCGCCTACCGGCACCACATCGGTGTGCCCGTTAAAGCCAAAGGCGCGCTCGGCCCCCTTGTCCCCCCATCGGGCAAAGAGGTTGCACACCCCGCCCCGGTCAATCCGACTGCAGGCAAAACCCGCCTCGCCCAGCACGCCTTGCAATAGCGTCAGCGCCCCGCCCTCTTCGGGCGTGACCGAGGCACAGCGCACCAGATCGGCAGTTAGATTGACGGGGTCAACAGGGCTCTGGGGCATCGGATTCTCACCTTGAATGCAAGTGGTTTTAACGCGGCCTAGCGCGGATCGCGCCCAAGCGCAAACCCCACGCAGGGATGTGCCGTTTTGAAACACCCCGCGTAAAGACGAATAATCCTTAACAAGAGTTCAATAACTTGCTAACCAGAGGCAATAAAAAGACACCCGAGGCAGGGTAAGACGAACCAGGGGCGCTAGATCCGCAAAGGACAACATAGGCCCCACGACGAGCAGCAAGGCGCCATCAGGCAGATCAGAACGCGTCTTTGCAATCCACGTTTGGCGGGGGACCCCCGCCATTGGGTCCGTCATTGCGCTGCTTCCGACCAAGGGTCGAGGCAGATATGATTTCAGGCGTGGACATACCGAGTGATCCCGAACATGCCACCGGCACCGTTCAGAATTTCGCCGATGCCCGGATCGACGACCGCCTTGCAGGGCCTTTGTTCGCGCGGGAACGGGCCGCCTAGATGGGCTGGATCGGCATCTCTGATCAGAACGAGGGGCGCTTTTCGCTTGGCGGGCTGAGGTCGGACGTGGCACAGGCGACGGGCACCACGCCACTCGACGATTGCGCGCTGATGCCGCGCGGCACCTTGATGATCGAAACGCGCCTGTCCTCTGTGAGGGGCCCGCAAACCCTATTGGCCTTCAGCCGCAGCCACCCCTGGAGCGGCGGCTTTTCGCTTCAGGCGCTGCCGGGTGGCGGCATCGTTCTGATCGAGACACAGGCGGGCGATATGCGCCACGCGACCCTGCCCTACCGACCCGATGACCGGACGGATACGGTGCGCCTGACCTATAGCTGGGATGCACCGGCAAGATGGGGGCGGCTGTCGTTGGAACGGCCCGAAAACGACCGGATACATGCCATTTCCCTGCCACCGCCGCATCCGATGCCGCTTGCGGATATGCGCACGATCATGACCGACCCGCGCCAGCGTCAGCTTGACCCCGACGTGGTCTTTATCGCCCTCTCGGCCCGGATCGAGCCGATCGGCCCCATGCCCGGCCTGAGCGCAAGCGTGCCGATCTGCACGCCGGCGGGTTTCGTACCAGCCGGTCAGCTTCGGCGCGGCGATTGCGTGAATACCGATGACGGCGGGATCGTGCCGGTCCTGCAAACCGTAAGCCGCAGTGTCCCCGCCCTTGGCAGTTTCCGCCCCGTGCGCCTGCGTGCGCCCTATTTCGGGTTACGCCGCGATATAACCGTCGCCCCGCAACAGCGGCTTGTGATCCGCGGTTCAGAGGTGGAATACCTGTTTGGCTCCGAGGCGGTGCTGGTGCCCGCCCGCCATCTTGTGAACGGGTTTTCCGCACTCTACGCCGAGGCCCCGGATGTAGTAACCTATCATCACCTTCTGTTGCCGGGGCATGAGGCGATCATCGCCGCCGGCACCTCAACAGAAAGCCTTTATGTCGGGCGCCTGCGACGTAATCCCGATCTTTTGGGGGCGGGCGTGCTGGCGGGCTATGACCGCGGGCGCCTGCCTGAACACCCCAGGCCGGTATGGCCGGTGCTCAAACCCTTTGAGGCCATTACCCTCGCGGTCAACCGCGCCGCCTGAAGCAGGTGCGCAGGCGGCAGCAGGCGGGAAAATCAGACCTCCGCCCGAGCCCATTTACCAAGCCCCCAGATGACCGGCGCCGCCGATGCACCGTCTTGAAACTGTCACTTTCCGTTCAATTAATTTTTGTTATTCATGAAATATGGAAAATATGATTCTCTCACGTCTGAATGTTCTGGGTCATCCGGGGCGCTTGGCCGTTTTCCGGCTCTTGATGCGGCGCCTGCCCGATGCGGTCCCCGCAGGCGAGATCGGCCGGGCGCTTGACATCAAGCCTTCCACCCTGTCGGTCTACCTCTCGGCCTTGTCAACGGCCGGGCTGGTCGGTCAGAGGCGCATGAGCACATCGTTGCTCTATAGCGCGAGACCGCAGGCGGCCGGGGAGATCGTGGATTTCCTTTTCAACGACTGCTGTCGCGGCCGCCCCGAAACCTGCGCCTCTTTTGCAGTCCCCCGTCAGGAAGGTTTGCCCGATATGTCCGACCGAAAATACAACGTGCTTTTCATCTGCACCGGAAATTCTGCCCGTTCGGTCTTTGCCGAAACCATTTTGCGCAGAGAGGCCGAAGACCGCTTCAACGTCTATTCCGCTGGCACGCGGCCCCATTCCGAGTTGAACCCCTTCGCGCTTCAAGTGCTCAGGGCCAAGGGCCACGACACATCGGGCCTGCGCGCGAAACACATTTCGGAATTCACCGGGCCGGATGCGCCGCAGATGGACTTTGTTTTCACCGTCTGCGATCAGGCCGCCAATGAGGACTGCCCCGCATGGGAAGGCCAGCCGATCAGCGCGCATTGGGGGATGCCCGATCCGGTCCGGGCCACAGGCAGCCAAGCGCAGAAAAGCCTTGCCTTCCAGCAGGCTTACGGCGCGCTCCGCAACCGGATACTGGCCTTTGCCGCACTGCCGCTGGCAGGATTGGACCGCCTCTCGCTGCAACGGGCCGTCGACGACATCGCATCACAACACCAAGAGGAAACAACATGACCGTTTACGCCCTGAATGGCCTGGGCCGCGTTGGAAAACTGGCATTGCGCACGCTTTTGGACCGGGGGGTGGAAATCGCCTGGATCAATGACGCGGTGGGCGATGCAGAGATGCATGCGCATCTGCTCGAATTCGACACGGTTCACGGCAGGTGGGACGCCAGCTTTTCGCATGATGCGAGCAGCGTTGCGATCAACGGCACCCGCCTGCCCTTTGTTGGCACCTCCCGGATCGAGGATCTTCCGCTTGAGGGGGTCGACGTGGTCATTGACTGTACCGGCGTTTTCAAGACCGAGGCCGCCCTTGCCCCCTATTTCGACGCAGGCGTCAAAAAGGTCGTGGTCTCTGCCCCGGTCAAGGACGGGGATGCGGCCAATATCGTCTATGGTGTCAACCAGCATGTCTATGACCCCGCCCGCCACAGGATCGTGACCGCCGCCAGCTGCACGACCAACTGCCTGGCACCGCTGGTCAAGGTGATCCACGAGAATATCGGCATCCGCCACGGCTCTATGACCACGATCCACGACGTGACCAACACCCAGACGATTGTCGACCGCCCGGCCAAGGACATGCGGCGCGCGCGTTCTGCGCTTAATTCGCTCATTCCGACAACCACCGGCAGCGCCACGGCCATCACCCTGATCTATCCCGATCTCAAGGGGCGGCTGAACGGCCATGCCGTGCGGGTGCCGCTGTTGAATGCCTCGCTTACCGATTGCGTCTTCGAGGTTGAGCGCGAAACCACGGTTGAAGAGGTCAACGCCCTGTTCAAGGCGGCGGCAGGCGGCGAATTGCAGGGCATCCTTGGCTATGAGGAACGCCCGCTGGTGTCGGCCGATTACACCAATGATACGCGTTCGGGCATCGTGGACGCGCCCTCGACCATGGTGGTGAACGGCACACAGGTGAAGATCTATGTGTGGTACGACAACGAGATGGGCTATGCTTGGCGGCTGGCCGATGTGGCTTGCATGGTCGGAGGTTCGATTTGAGCGACCGTCCCGACGGGTTATCCGCCTATATCGCGGTGACGGCGGCCTATTGGGCGTTCATGCTGACCGATGGCGCGCTCAGAATGCTGGTGCTGCTGCATTTCCACACGCTGGGGTTCAGCCCGCTGCAACTGGCCTATCTCTTCGTGCTCTACGAGATCGCGGGCATGGTGACAAACCTGTCGGCGGGGTGGATCGCGGCGCGCTTTGGGCTGACCTTGACGCTTTATGCCGGGCTCGGCCTTCAGGTCGTCGCACTTGTTGCGCTTGCCCGGCTTGATCCGGCCTGGTCCGTCGGCCTGTCGGTTGCCTATGTGATGGTCGTCCAAGGGGCCAGCGGCATCGCCAAGGATCTGGCCAAGATGTCCTCCAAGTCGGCGGTCAAGCTATTGGCGCCGAAAGGGGATGGCGGCCTGTTTCGGTGGGTCGCGGTCCTGACCGGGTCGAAGAATGCGGTCAAGGGGCTGGGTTTCCTGCTGGGGGGCGCCCTTCTGGCCACGTTCGGCTTTGTCTGGGCGGTGCTGGGGATGGCGGCGGTTCTTGCCGCGATCCTGATTGGCGTCCTGATCGCCATGCCGCCGGGCCTGCCGAGGGGGCGCAAGGGGGCAAAGTTCTCTGAACTTTTCTCGAAATCCGCCAACGTCAACTGGCTTAGCGTCGCGCGGATATTTCTGTTCGGTGCGCGGGACGTGTGGTTCGTCGTCGGAATTCCGGTCTATTTCCATGCCGTGCTCTCGGATGGCAGTGCCGAAGGAAACCGGGCCGCCTTTTTCATGATCGGCAGCTTCATGGCGGTCTGGATCATCCTGTATGGCGCTATGCAGGCCGCCGCGCCGCGCATCTTGCGGGCCTCTGCAAGGCCTGAATCCGAGCTGATCGGCGCCGCGCGCGGATGGGCGCTTGCCCTGTTTCTTGTTCCGGCCAGTCTTGCCCTGGCCGCTATGGTCTATTCGGGAGCAACGCCGGTGATGACCCCGATCGTGGTCGCAGGCCTGTTGGCCTTCGGGGTGCTCTTCGCGATCAACTCTTCGCTCCACTCCTATCTGATCCTTGCCTTCAGCCGCGACGAGCGGGTCACCCTGGACGTGGGGTTTTACTATATGGCCAATGCGGGCGGGCGGCTTCTTGGCACGGTCCTGTCGGGGCTGACCTATCAGGCTGGCGGCCTTGCGCTCTGTCTTGGGACGGCCGCCGTCATGGTGGGCCTGAGTGCGCTCGCCGCCGGGCGGCTTGAGCCCCATGCAGCGCAACCGTCGTAAGCCGCGCCAAACGCCGCCCGGCTTGCAGCCGCGACATTACGCGGGCACAGTCGTCGCAAACGCTGGATGTTCAGGGGAGACACCTTATGACGCGCGTGACTGGTGGGTGCCTCTGCGGCAAGGTTCGGATTACCGCGACTGGCGCCCCTTACCGGATCGGAGTTTGCCACTGCATGGATTGCCGCAAGCATCATGGCGCCCTCTTTCATGCCTCTGCCGTGTTCCCTCGGGATGCTGTTGAGATTGAAGGTGAAACAGGCGAATACGCAGGGCGGTTTTTCTGTCCGACCTGTGGTTCTTCGGTCTTTTCGCGCAGCGACGATGAAATTGAACTGCACCTCGGAGCGCTTGATGCGCCTGACCAATTCACACCGACATACGAGCTTTGGACCCTGCGCCGCGAGGCCTGGTTGCCGCCATTTCCGCGCGTGACGCTATATGACCGTGATCGCGACGCCCAAGGTCGCCTTGAACCCTAAGTCATGCGGGACGGCCCGTTGCGGCCCTTCGGCCATGCGCCCTGCCTCAAAACGGAAGCGGGGCATTGTCCTTTACTTCCTTCATCACGAAGAATGTCCGCGTCTGTCGCACACCGGGCAGGGCAATCAGTTGTTTGCCATGAAGCTTGTTGAATTCCGACATATCCCGGACCCGGATTTTCAGCAGATAGTCGAAATCACCCGCCACAAGGTTGCAGTCGAGCACTTCCTTAAGCTTGATCGCGGCCTTCTCGAAGGCGCCGAAACTTTCCGGGGTGGAACGGTCAAGCACCACCCCAACCATGACCACCGCCCCGAGGCCCACGGATTCCGGTGCGATTTGTGCGTGGACCCCGGTGATATGGCCCTCTTCAAAAAGCCGCTGCGTGCGGCGATGGCAGGTGGCCGGGCTGACATTCACCCGCGAGGCAAGCTCTGCATTGGTGAGGCGCCCGTCCAATTGCAGGGCCCGCAATATGTTAAGATCGATTCGGTCCAGATCGGCCATGAAAGAATATTCCGTTGATGGGTGCTTTATTGATGTCAAAACCCTTTATTCCAGATTCAACCCAGATCAAAAGTCAAAAACAGGCCAAACATTCGGAAACACCTTTCAAACGGAAATCGCTAGGGTTCGGGGCAGTCATGCAATCAGGAGATACCTCATGTCGATGCTCGAAAAGTTCGAACGCTACCCGCTCACCTTCGGAAAGACGCCAATCGAATATTTGCCGCGCCTGTCTGAAGAACTTGGCGGCAAGGTAGAGATCTATGCCAAGCGTGAAGATTGCAACTCTGGTCTGGCGATGGGGGGCAACAAGCTTCGCAAGCTTGAGTACATTGTGCCTGACGCCATTGCCTCCGGGGCGGACACGCTGGTGTCGATTGGCGGGGTCCAGTCGAACCACACCCGCATGGTGGCGGCGACGGCGGCCAAGCTTGGCATGGATTGCGTCGTCATCCAGGAAAAGTGGGTGCCGCATTACGATGCCGTCTACGACCGTGTCGGCAATATCCAGATGACCCGCCTGATGGGCGCCGACAGCCGCCTTGTCGATGACGGGTTCGACATCGGTATCCGCAAAAGCTGGGAGGATGCCATCCAGTCGGTCAAGGACAGCGGCGGCAAACCCTATGCCATCCCGGCGGGGGCGTCGGTGCATAAATTGGGTGCGCTTGGCTATATCGGCTTTGCCGAAGAGGTTGCCGAACAGGAAAAAGAGCTAGGGTTCACCTTCGATTATATCGTCGTCTGCGTCGTTACCGGCTCGACCCAGGGCGGAATGATCGTTGGCTTTGCCGCGCAGGACCGTGCCGACCGGGTGATCGGAATCGATGCATCCGGCACGCCAGAGCAAACCCGGACACAGGTGCGCGAGATTGTCGACAACGCCGCAGATCTGGTCGGGCTGGGCCGCGCGGTGCGCGATGACGAAATCATCATCAATCCCGATTACGCCTATCCGGCTTATGGCGTGCCCTCCGAGGAAACCAATGACGCGATCCGCCTGGCGGCGCGCACCGAGGCGATGATCACCGACCCGGTCTACGAGGGCAAATCCATGCAGGGCATGATCGACCTGACCCGCAAAGGGTTCTTTCCCGAAGGGTCAAAGGTGCTTTATGCTCATCTGGGCGGTGCGCCCGCGCTGAACGGGTACAGCTATCATTACAAGGACGGCTGACACACGCACCGCACAACATTACAGGGCGGCCCCCCGCGAAAGAGGGGCCGCATTTCAGCCAGCCCAAGAGAGACGCCAATGACCGCCGACATTTCGCACCTCAAGACCATCGAGCAACGCCTTTTGTGGCTGTCGCATTGGATGATCCATCACGCAAATCATGTCCGCCCCAAGGCAGATGGTATCAAGGTGGGCGGCCACCAGGCCTCGTCGGCCTCGATGGTGTCGATCATGACAGCGCTTTATTTCTCGGCGCTAAAGCCGCAGGATCGGGTGGCAGTCAAACCACATGCCTCTCCCATCTTCCACGCCATTCAGTATTTGATGGGCAATCAGACACGCAAAAAGATGGAAAATTTTCGCGGCTTTGACGGCGTGCAA
>NZ_CAJXIP010000063.1 GCF_913054395.1 uncultured Roseovarius sp. | reverse complement strand
CGCGAGCGGGTATTCGAAGTGCCACATATGGCCCGGCACCTCGGTATTCTCGACCTCAAGATCGGAGATCGCGGTTTCGAAATGCGGGTCCCAGTTGACGAGGCGTTTGCCGCGATAGATCAGGCCCTTGTTGTACATATCAACGAAGACCTTGATCACGGCGTCATGAAAGTTGCCCTCTTCCCCCGCGGGGGCGCCCGGCGCGCCGGACATGGTAAAGGCGTTGCGCGACCAGTCACAGGAGGCCCCGAGGCGCTTGAGCTGATTGATGATGGTATCGCCGGATTCGGTTTTCCATTCCCAGACTTTTTCAAGGAACTTTTCCCGGCCGAGGTCGCGGCGGCCCGGCAGGTTTTCGGCGGCAAGCTTGCGCTCGACCACCATCTGCGTGGCGATGCCGGCATGATCCTGCCCCGGCTGCCAGAGGGTGTCATGGCCGCGCATCCGGTGCCAGCGCACAAGGATGTCCTGAAGCGTGTTGTTGAAGGCGTGCCCCATGTGCAGGCTGCCTGTCACATTGGGCGGCGGGATCATGATGCTGAAGGTTTCGGCACCCGGTTTTGCATTGGCCCCGGCCTTGAATGCCCCGGCTGTTTCCCATGCTTGGTAGAGGCGATTTTCGGCCTCGGTCGCGTTGAATGTCTTTTCCATCGCCATGACGTGATTTCCTGCGCATTTGCGGTTTGGCTGACGTCTAGCGAATGCAGCGCCCAAGTGAAAGACTAGAGCGGCAATTTGTTGGGCTTTGGATGGGTGACACGGGCGGCATTCCCGCGCAATGTGGGATCGGTACAGATGAAGGGCGGGGCATGGACGGGATACGGCAGTGGCGGATCGCACCGGAGGGTGCGGCAGAGGCGGTGGCACCGGAAAGCGACGGGTTCGCCCGCCCGGTGCAGGGCGTTTTTACCTGGGTGCATGTGAACTGCGCCGAGTCCGGTGCGCGCGAATGGCTTGAGGCCGCTCCGCTTGAACCGCTGATCCTGCGCGCGCTTCTGGCGCCCGAGACGCGACCGCGCTGTACCACGCATGGCGAGGGGGTCTTGATGAACCTGCGCGGCGTGAACCTTAACCCCGGCGACGAGGTCGAGGATATGGTGTCGCTTCGGATGTGGGTCACCGAAGGGCTGGTCGTGACCGTGCAACTGCGTCGCCTGATGGCGGTCAGCGATGTGCAAGAGAGTATCGCGCGCGGACAGGGCCCCGATGGTGCGGGCGAATTGGTGGCGCGGCTTGCGCTGCGGCTGGCGGATCGGGTCGAGCCGGTGGTGGCGGGGCTGAATGAAAAGGTCGATGTGCTTGAGGATCAGGTGATCGAGGAGCTGAATGCGCTTAGCCGCCGGGAGCTGGGCGATATCCGCCGCGTGGCCATCGTGTTACGCCGCCATATGGCACCGCAGCGCGACGCGCTGAGCACCTTCGAGATTGAAGATCTGGGCTGGTTGCGGGCCCATGACCGAAGCCGCCTGCGCGAGGCGACAGAGCGGATGACCCGGTTGGCCGAAGAGCTTGACGCGATCCGGGACCGTGCACTGGTGGTGCATGACCAGATCATGGATGCCCGCGCCGAGGCGATGAACAGGCAGATGCTGTTGTTATCCGTGGTGGCGGCGATCTTCCTGCCGCTCGGACTTTTGACCGGGCTTTTGGGGATCAACGTGGGCGGGATGCCGGGGGCGGATAACCCGGATGCTTTCTGGATCGTGAGTGCCGGTTTGCTGGCGATCGGCTTTATCCTGTTGCTGGTGTTCTGGCGGGCGGGGCTTTTGGGGCGCCGTTAGCAAAGGTTTTTCAGGCTGGTGGCGCCTCAGGCGCCGCGATCCAGTTTCGTGGACAGGTGAATAAGGCTCTCTGAGCTGCGCACGCCTTTGGCCTCGCCGATGCGGTCAAGCGTGTCGTCAAGTTCCTGGGTGGTGGTGGCTTCAAGCGTGACGATCAGGTCGAACCGCCCCGAGGTGGTATGGACGCGGCGCACTTGCGGCAGGGATTTCAGCCGCGCAAGAACCGCCGGACCCGAACGCGGTTCAATGCTGACAAGGGCGGTGGCGCGCAGGGCAGGGCGCGCGTCTTGCCCAAGTCGAAGGGTATAACCCGCGATCACGCCGCTTGCCTCAAGCCGGTCAAGCCGCGCTTGGACCGTGGTGCGCGCAAGGCCAAGCTTGCGGGCCAATGTGGCCACAGGCAGGCGGGCATTTTCCGCCAGACAGGTCAGAAGTTCGCGATCGGTCTCGTCGGTTTGCATGTATGACCCTTCGTTTTGCCGTAAATAATCGTCATTTTATACGAAGTGTCGCGATGAATCGACGTAAATTCACGCCACACTCAAGGGAAAAGAGCAGCACGAGGTCCCCCATGCGCAATTCCCCCACCTGGCCCGATCCCCGCGCGCACATCCTGCGCCATCGGCCTGATACGGCGGTGCTTTATTTCAGCCCCGATATGCTTCAGGCCACCGCGCGGCGGTTTCAGGCCGGGTTTGACGGGCTGGTGAGCTATGCGGTCAAGGCCAATCCGGGCGAAGAGGTGCTGGCCAATCTGGTCGCCTCCGGGATCAACGTGTTTGACGTGGCCAGCCCCGAGGAAATGCGCGCCGTGCGCCGGATCTGTCCGACGGCGGTCATGCATTACAACAACCCCGTGCGCTCGCCCGCAGAGGTATCTGTCGCAGCCGATATGGGCGTGCGGTCGTTCTCCGTAGATTGCCTTGGCGAGCTTGAAAAGCTGACCGGTCATGTCGAAGCGAAGGCTGAAATCAGCGTGCGTCTTGCCCTGCCGGTGCGTGGTGCGGCCTATGATTTCGGTGCCAAATTCGGGGCCGACCCCGAGCGCGCAACGGTGCTTTTGCAGGAGGTGGTCAAGCGCGGGTTTAGCCCGTCGATGACCTTTCACCCCGGCACCCAATGCGCCGATCCGGCGGCTTGGGGCGCCTATATCGGCGTTGTCGCCGAGGTGGCAAAGGCGGCGGGTGTGCGGCTTGGCCGGTTGAACGTGGGGGGCGGGTTTGCCGCGCATCGCATTGGTCATGCCCCTGATCTCGAGGCGATTTTCACCCATATCAGCACCGAGGTGACGCGCGTTTTCGGGGCCGATGCCCCGGCACTGGTCTGCGAACCGGGGCGCGCGATGGTGGCTGAGGCCTTTACCATGGCGGTGCGGGTCAAGGCGCTGCGCGAGTGTGGCGCGGTGTTCCTGAATGACGGGGTTTATGGCGGGCTGACCGAGATCCGCGATATCGGCGCGCCCGACCGGATTGCGGTGATGGCGCCGGATGGCACGCCGCGCACCGGCGCGCCACGTGCCCGCGTCGTCTTTGGTCCGACCTGTGACAGCATCGACCGCCTGCCTGATCCATTGGCCCTGCCCGGAGACCTGCAAGAGGGTGATTATCTGCTGGTTTCGGGCATGGGCGCCTATACCCAAAGCCTCAGTACGGGCTTTAACGGTTATGGTTTGAGCGATGTGGTGACCGTCGCCACGGTTTAGGCGCGCAGAGTCTGGACACGGGCAGTCGTCGGGTTAGTCTCCGTTTCAAAGCGAATAGGGGACAGGCCATGGAAAAGTTCGGAAAAAGCCAGCCGGTTACACGCGTCGAAGACCTGCGGTTTCTGACTGGCGCGGGCCGCTATGTGGATGATATCGCGCCCAAGGGGGCGCTGCGCGGATATGTCTTTCGCTCGAATGTGGCGCATGGCGTCATTACGGCGCTCGATCTTGACGAGGCGCGTGCCGCACCCGGCGTGCACCTTGTGCTTGGCGCCGATGATCTTGCCAGGGCCGGTGTGACCGAGGGGCTGGCCTTTAACCTTGTCACCAATCGCGACGGCACCAGGGGCGCGGCCCCGCGCCGCCCGCTTCTGGCCGAGGGGCGGGTGCGCTTTGTCGGTGAGCCGGTGGCGTTTGTCGTCGCGGAAACCCTTGATCAGGCGCGCGACGCCGCAGAGCTGATCGGGTTCGACTATGACGAACTGCCCGCCCATGTGGCGCTGGCCGAGGGGGGCGAGGCGCTGCATCCCGAGGCGCCGGAGAACCGTGCCTTTGACTGGGAGACGGGGGATCGCACCGCGGTCGAGGCGGCCATTTCCGAGGCGGCCCATGTGGTGCGCCTGAGCGTTGCAGACAACCGGGTCATCGCCAATTCGATGGAGCCGCGCGGCTGTTTTGCCGAAATGCAGGACGGGCGGCTTCATGTCTCGGTCAACGCCCAGGGGGTCTGGGGCACCAAGCGCAATCTGGCGCGTATTCTGGGGATGAAACCAGAGGCGATCCGTGTCACCAACCCGGATGTCGGTGGCGGTTTTGGCACCAAGGCGATGGATTATCCCGAGACTTTTCTGGTGGCCCACGCGGCGCGCAGCCTCGGGCGCCCGGTACGATGGATGTCCGAGCGTGGCAAGGCGATGCTAAGCGACAACGGCGCGCGCGCGCTTGAACATGACCTGGTGATGAGCTTTGACCGCGATTTGCGGATTACCGGGTATCGCGTCGATACACGCTGTGATCTGGGGGCTTACAACAGCACCATGGCGCAGGCGATCCAGACCGATCTTTTTTCCAAGGTGCTGATGGGCACTTATGACGTGCAGGCGACCTATCTGCATGTGGAAGGCTTCTATACCAACACCACGCAGGTCGATGCCTATCGCGGCGCCGGGCGCCCCGAGGCGATCTATGCGCTCGAGCGGATCATCGACCGCGCCGCGCGCGAGCTTGGCGTCGACACATGGGAATTGCATCGCCGCAATTTCATCCGGCCGGATCAGTTTCCCTATGTGTCATCCACCGGCGAGATCTATGACGTGGGTGATTTCGACCGTGTGCTAAGCCGCGCCGAAGAATTTGCCGACCGTTCAGGCTTTGCCGCGCGCCAAGCGGAAAGTCGCAGGCGCGGGCGGCTTCGGGGAATGGGGCTTTGTTACTATATCGAAAGTATCCTGGGTAATCCCAGTGAAACGGCCAGGATCGAATTTCATGAGGACGGCGGCGTGTCGATCTATGTGGGCACTCAAAGCAACGGGCAGGGGCACGAGACGGTCTATGCCCGGTTCCTGGCCGATCAGACCGGAATCCCGATGGATATGATCCGGGTGGTTCAGGGCGACAGCGATCTCATTGCCAATGGCGGCGGCACCGGCGGGTCGCGCTCTGTCACCACGCAGAGCAATGCCACGCTGGCGACGGTGTCGCGCATGGTCGAAGCCTTCACGCCTTATCTCGCGGACAAGATGGGCGTGGCGGCAGGTGATGTGAGCTTTGACGACGAGAGGTTTCGCGCACCGGGGTCGAACCTGACTCCGACGCTGATCGAGGCGGCGGCACTGGCGCGCGCCGACGGGCGCCGCGATTTGCTGGTGCACGAGGAAACCGCGACCCTGCCGGGGCGCTCTTATCCCAACGGCGCCCATGTGGCCGAGGTCGAGGTCGATCCCGAAACCGGCCAGACCAGCGTTGCGCGCTACACGGTGGTTGACGACTTTGGAAACCTTATCAACCCTTTGCTTGCCGAAGGCCAGGTGCATGGCGGCGTTGTCCAGGGCATTGGTCAGGCGCTATGCGAGCATGTGGTGCATGATGGCGATGGCCAGCTGCTCACGGCAAGTTTCATGGACTATGCCATGCCAAGGGCCAAAGATGTGCCTATGGTTGGTTTTGCAACCGAGGCGGTGCCCTCTACCGCCAATCCGATGGGTATGAAGGGCTGCGGCGAGGCGGGCACGGTCGGCGCCATGGCGGCCACGGCCAACGCGGTGGCGGATGCGCTATGGCAGGCGGGGGTGCGTCAGGCGGATATGCCGTTCACGCCGCACAGGGTATGGAAGATGGTAAATGAACACGTGGCGCAAGTGGACTAAGGCCCTTTATGGGCTGCTCCTGCCGGGACAGCACAGCGGGCAGACCGCCTTTGCTCACCGGCGCGGGGCGGTCACCCATGTTCTTATTCTTGATGGCACCATGTCTTCGCTCTCCGAGGGCTGCGAAAGCAATGCCGGGCTGACCTACAAACTTTTGAGCGAGACCACGGGCAGCGGCACGTCGCTTTACTACGAGGCCGGGTTGCAGTGGTATGACTGGCGCGCCACGCCCGATGTGATGCTTGGGCGCGGGTTGAACCGGCAGATTCGGCGCGCCTATGGTTATCTTGCCAGCCGCTATCGCCCCGGCGACCGGATCTTCCTTTTCGGCTATTCGCGCGGCGCCTATGCGGTGCGGTCGCTGGCCGGGGTGATCGACCGGATCGGGCTGTTGCGCGCCGAAGAGGCGACAGAGCGCAATGTCAGAACCGCCTATCGCCATTACCAATGCGGCCCGACCAGCCCGCCTGCCGAGGCATTCAAACGCCTCAAATGTCATGCGGCGGTCGAGATCGAGATGGTCGGCGTCTGGGATACGGTCAAGGCCCTTGGGATGCGGCTTCCGGTTCTCTGGCGGTTCCGGGCGGATGCGCATGGCTTTCACAACCACCACCTTGGCCCGACGATCCGGCACGGGTTTCAGGCGCTTGCGCTTGACGAGACCCGCAATGCCTATGCACCGGTCTTGTGGTCCTGTCCACCGGGCTTTGACGGGCATGTCGAGCAGGTCTGGTTTCGTGGCAGCCATGGCGATGTCGGCGGTCAGCTGGACGGATTTCACGCGGCGCGCCCTCTGGCGAATATCCCACTGGTCTGGATGCTGGAACAGGCGATCGGCTGCGGGCTTCATCTTCCCGAGGGCTGGCGCGGGCGCTTCAAGGTGGATATCGCCGCGCCCTCGGTGGGGACGTGGCGCGGCTGGGGCAAGATTTTCCTGCTGCGCAGCGCGCGCGTTGTCGGGGCCGATCCGTCAGAGCGGCTTCATGAAAGTGTCGAGGGGCGCAAGATACCTTTGAAGGGCGGCGCGGGGGGCATGGTGGCGATGAAGGACCCCGGCGGCGTCTAGCTGTCGGGTTTTCTGGAGGGTGATCACGCGGACTCTGGGCGCATGATGATGCAGGTGGTCGATCCGGTCGCATAAAGCCGGTCATCCTCTGCCCCGCGCAATTCGCCGTTTGCCACGCCGGTCGAGCGGCCCGAGTGGGCCACTGTGCCAATCGCGCGCACCTTGGTGCCAAGCGGCAGGGCGCGGGTGATATTCACCTTGTACTCCAACGTGGTATAGATTTCGCCGCGCGCAAGTTTGGTCATCACCGCGCAGGCCATGCAGCTATCGAGGATCGCCCCGAACCAGCCGCCATGCACGCCGCGCATCGGGTTGGTGACGTCAAAGCCGGGCGTGCCCTCGAAGATGACCCGCCCGTCTTCGGCCAATACCGGCCAGAAGCCGAGCGTCGCGCCGATGGGGGGGCCGGAAAGCTGACCTGCGATCATGTCCTGCATGAACTCAAGGCCCGACCGCGACATGAGGTCGGACCGGTCGGGCAAGTCGTCAAGTGATGTGGCGTGGCGTATTGGCATATTCGGCCCCCCTGATCTTTCCTGCGAAAGGTAGGCGGGGCCGATGTCGCTGTGCAAGCGGCTTATGCCACGTGGCGCAGTTCCACTTTGGGCGTCACGCCAAGGGCGTGGCACACATCGCGCGTCAGTTCGGGGCGGTTCAGCGTGTAGAAATGCAGGTCTTCCACGCCGCCCTCGATCAGATCGCTGCAAAGTTCGGTCGCAAGCGCTGTTGCCAGAAGATCATGGCGGTTGTCGCGCACGGCCTTGTCAAACGCATCGTCAAGCCATGCAGGCACCTGCGTTCCGCAGGCCAGGGCGAATTTGCGCGCCCCGGTCCAGTTCTCAATCGGCAGGACGCCCGGAATGATAGGCGCGTTGATTCCCGCCTTGGCACAGGCATCGCGAAAGCGGAAGAACGTGTCGGCCTCAAAGAAAAACTGGGTGATCGCCTCGCTTGCACCGGCGTCAATCTTGCGCTTGAGCCAGTCGATATCGGCCTGTTGGCTGGTGGCCTCGGGGTGTTTTTCGGGATAGGCGCCAACGCGGATGTTGAACTTGCCGGTGTCGGCCAGCGCCGAAATCAGCTCGCAGCTGTTGCCAAACCCTTGCGGATGCGCGGCGAAGCCATTGGCGCCCTTTGGCGGATCGCCGCGCAGCGCGACGATCTCGGTTACGCCAGCCCTGGCGAATTGATCGGCGATTTCAAGGGTTTCCTCGCGGCTTGCGTCAACGCAGGTCAGATGCGCGGCCACGTTAAGACCGGTGGCCTTGTGCAGGGTGCCAACCGCATCGCGGGTCAGCTCGCGCGTGGTGCCGCCCGCCCCATAGGTGACCGAGACAAAGCGCGGCACAAGCGGCGCAAGCGTCTGCACCGTGTCCCACAGGCGAAAAGAGGCCTCGAGAGATTTTGGAGGGAAGAACTCGAAAGAAATACGGGGCGTTTTCATTGTACAAATCCTACTCGGGGTTTTCTTGTTGCCCCCTTGTTGCAGGATGCGCTTTGTGAGACAACTTCATAAAATTCATGGTTTGAATGAGGTTCGCTAATATATGCACATCGAGTTCCGGCATCTCAAAACGATCCGCGCCATTCATCAGGCCGGTGGTCTGGCCAAGGCGGCGGATTTGCTGCACATCACCCAATCGGCGCTGAGCCATCAGATCAAGGGGCTTGAAGATCAGGCCGGGGTTGAACTTTTCGTCCGTCGCTCCAAGCCGTTGCGCCTGTCGGCGGCGGGGCAGAGGTTGCTGCGCGTGGCCGAAAAGATACTGCCCGAGATCGAGGCACTTGAGGCCGAGTTTGACGGGCTGCGCGAAGGCAGCGCGGGGCGCTTGCATATCGCCATCGAATGCCATGCCTGTTTCGAGTGGCTTTTCCCGGTGCTGGAAGCCTTCCGCAAGACATGGGGCGAGGTCGATGTCGATATCCGCCCCGGCCTTGCGTTTGACGCGCTGCCCGCCCTGCAAAAGGAAGAGGTCGATCTTGTGGTCTCGTCCGACCCCGAGGATTTGCCGGGGATCATCTTCAAGCCGCTGTTTGATTACGAGCCGGTTTTCGTCGCCTCAAGCCAGCACCCGCTGGCGCAAAAACCCTATGTCGAGGCCGCCGATTTTCGCGATGAGGTGCTGATCACCTATCCGGTGGACCGCTCGCGCCTTGATGTATTCACAGAGCTGCTGACCCCCGCCAAGGTCGAGCCGCGCAGCATTCGACAGGTCGAACTGACGGCGGTGATCCTGCTCTTGGTGGCCTCCAATCGCGGGGTCGCGGTTCTGCCCGACTGGGTGGTGCGCGAGGTCAAGACAAGTACGGATTACGTGACCCGCCCGCTGACCAGGAATGGTGTGACCAAGCGCCTTTATGCCGCGATCCGCGAGGATGACGCCGACAAGCCCTATATGGCGCATCTGTTGCGGCTGGCGCGTGAAATTCCGGTGCGGTTGCAACGCGGTTAACCAAGTGCCCCGCGCAGGGCCGCAAGCCGCTCGGGCAGGGCGCGGGCGGTGATGTCGGCCTCGCGCAGGAGGTGATCGAAATGCAGCGTCAGCGCCTGTACCCGTTCGGTATCGCGAAAGACCATGTAATTGCGCCCGATATAGAGCACGGCCAGAAGCGGGCCGAGAATGGTGACCGGTGCCGAATAGACCCGGCGCGCGTCAAACAGATAAAGCCGCAGGCTTGGGTAAAGCTGGGTCGTGACACTGATCAGGTGATCAAGCTGGTCTCGCCGCAGGTCAAGCGGCAGATCGCGGTAATAGCCCTCGGCGCGGGCAAAGCTTTCAAGCTCGTGGATCGGCAAGGCGATTTCGTAATCCGAGCGCGCATCGCGCATCCAGGCCATCCGGTCTTCGGAGGCGCCGATGGCCTGATCGGTGCTGCGCCCCAGATGCGGGGCATATTCCCACTCAAGCATTGCTCGGGTCTTGAGCATATCCGGCAGGCCCGCAGGCACGTGGCGGATCTTGTATCCGGCGGCCTCTTTGTGCCACTGAAATATCTGCTCATCGACAAGGGCGCGCGGTGCCTCTGTCAGCGATAGCGTATTGGCGAGCATATGGGCGGCGGTCTCGGGCCGGTCGGTGAGGCCCAAAAGCCAATCGGCCGACACCCCCAGGGCGCTGGCGCATTCCCCGACCACTTGGGCATTGGGAAGCCGCGCCGACGGCCCCCTGAGCAATTGCGAAATGGTCGAACGATCCACCCCGATGTCGCGGGCAAGCGCGCTTTGGTTGCTTTGGCGCAGGCGCATCGCCTCGCCAAGTCGAGTGCGAAACAGGTCGGCGCGGAGTCGTTTGTCGATTCTTTCATTCATGTGGTGATTTAAATCACAGTTGCAGAGATTTGTTAACCATATCCGAAATGGTCAGCTTTACCAAAAACGAAGAGTTTCACCATAGATTTTGAAAGGGAAAGGCACGGTATGGAGACGCGGATGCGCACGATTGTAAAGGCGGTAATCTGGAACCTGATCGGCCTGGCGGTGATGGCCCTTGTGGGGGCCTTCATCACCGGATCGGGCATGGCAGGGGGCGCGATGGCCCTGATCAATACGGCAATCGGGTTGAGCACCTATGTCCTTTACGAGCGTATCTGGACGCGCGTCCAATGGGGGCGCTGCCTTGGGTAGGATGCAACGAGATACGGTGGAATGGCCAACCCTGGCCTTGCTGGTGCTGTGCTATGTCGGTTGGGCCATCGGCACCACCTGGGCCGCGGCGCTCTGGTTGCCGCTTGGGGTGGGGGTGAGCGCGCTTTGCATCGCGCTTCATTCCTCGCTCAGCCACGAGGTTCTGCACGATCACCCGTTTCGATCAAGGCCTGTCAACGAGGCGTTGATCTTTCCGGCTCTGGGCCTGCTGATCCCCTATCAGCGGTTCCGCGATACCCATCTGGCGCATCACCGGGACGCGGTGCTGACCGATCCCTATGACGATCCGGAAACAAACTATCTGACCCCTGTTCAATGGCGGGGATTGCCGCGATGGGGAAAGACGGTTCTGGGCTTTAACAACACTCTGTTGGGGCGGATGCTCATTGGGCCGCTGGTCGGGCAGATTTCGTTCATGCTCTCGGACTGGCGCGCGATCCGGGCCGGGAACTCTGCGGTTTTGCGCGGCTGGCTCTGGCACATTCCGGCGGTCGCGCTGGTGCTTTGGTGGGTCATTGCATCGCCAATGCCGGTCTGGGCCTATGTGATTGCGGCCTATCTGGGGTTGTCGATCCTGAAAATCCGCACCTTTCTGGAGCATCGCGCCGTCGATCGTGCAAGTGCCCGCACCGTGATCATCGAGGACCGCGGGCCACTGGCGCTGATCTTTTTGAACAATAACCTGCATGTGGTACATCATACGCATCCCAAGGTGGCCTGGTATAAATTGCCGGATCTCTATGCGCAGAACCGCGCGCAGTACCTCAAACGCAACGAGGGTTATGTTTATCGCTCTTACGCCGAGATTTTCCGCCGTTATTTCTGGCGCGCCAAAGACCCTGTGGCGCATCCGCTTTGGCCTTGGCGCCGCGACTAAGGCCGGAGAGAAATATTCGCCGCATATTTTCCCGTAAGAGTTTCAGGCGCATAGTCTTAGGCGCTGGTCATTGCGGGAAATCCGGGGCAAGACAGGCTTATGGAAGCCTGGATATTTCTTTCCGTAGCGGCGGCAGCATTTCAGACGCTGCGCTTCATGCTGCAAAAACGCCTGAGCATGGGCGCGCTCAGTGCAGGCGGCGCCACGCTTGCGCGGTTCTTTTATTCAACGCCGGTTGTCGGCGCTCTGGTCCTTGCTTATCTGGCGCTGAGCGGCGCGGATTTGCCGGGGTTTTCACCGCTGTTCTGGCTTTATGCGATGATCGGAGGGCTGACGCAAATCCTGGCCACATGGTGCGTCGTCGCACTTTTTGCCGAGCGTAATTTCGCAGTTGGCATCACCTTCAAGAAAACCGAAGTGGTTCAGACGGCGCTTGTGGGTCTTGTCGTGCTTGGTGACCATATTTCCGCCATGGGCCTGGGGGCGATCCTGCTTGGCCTCGTCGGGGTTTTGATCCTGTCCGATACTCCGGGCCTGGAAGGGCGCTGGTTGCGCCGGATCACGAACCGCGCGGCGTTTCTCGGGCTGGCGTCGGGGGCGTTTTTCGCCATTTCGGCGGTAGGGTATCGCGGTGCCACACTTGAGATCGCGAGCGAAGACCCGCTCTTGCGGGCCGGTATCACCCTCGCGGTTGTCACATTGGCGCAGACACTGGCGCTTGGTGCCTGGCTGATCTGGCGCGAACCGGGACAGGTCACGCGGGTGGCGGGCGCCTGGCGCACTGCGGTCTGGATCGGTATCGCGGGCATGCTGGGCAGCCTGTTCTGGTTCACGGCCTTCACCCTGCAAAATGCGGCCTATGTCTTCGCCGTGGGTCAGGTCGAGGTGATCTTTTCGCTTTTCGCCTCTGTGCTGTTCTTCGGCGAGAAAATCACCCGGCGCGAGGCGGCTGGCATCGCCTTGGTGACCCTGTCGGTCATTGCGGTGGTCGCGTTCCGTTAAGGCGCAGGAACAGGCTTTCTTCATCGTCATTGCGAAAAAACGGCACCGAATGCGGCGGTTCGCGGTCCTGCGTGCGGGCGGCGATCTCGGCGAGCACCACTTCGGTGATGAAGGGCAGATCGAAATGCCGCGCCTCGTTCAGTGGCACCCATTGCAGATGCGAAAGCTCATCGCAGGCCTCGGAGAAATCATCCAGGTCGCCCGCGATCTCTTCCGCATCAACCAGGAAAAACCGCGCGTCGAAACGGCGCGGGCGGCCCGGCGGCGTGATGGCGCGAAACACGAATTGAAGCGGATGCGCCGCAGGGACATAGCCACGGTCGGCAAACCCGGCCCAATCGGAGGGCACCTCGCCCTGCCAGGCGCCGGGTTGCCCGAGGATCAGACCGGTTTCTTCCCAAAGCTCCCGGATGGCGGCGGCGGCAAGCGCATGAGCGAGGTTCTCGGCGCTGTCCTCAAGCAACCGTTCGGCACATACCGCAGGCAGCGGCCGCGCCAGCGGCACGGCGGCATCGGCCGCATCCACCGCCCCGCCGGGAAAGACGAACTTGTTGGGCATGAAGGCCGCCTTCGCGCCGCGCTGCCCCATGAGTACATGCGGATCGCCCATGCGATCACGCAGCGCGATCACGGTCGCGGCGTTGCGAATGGCGGTTTTGTCTTGTGTCGTGCTGGTCATCCTGGCCCTTTCAGCGGCAAAGGGTCAGTGGCCTCCTCCGAACCCATGCATCAGGCGGGCCCATTGGAAGGCAACGATCGCCCCCTTAAGTCGCGGCAAAAGGTAAAGCGACAGGGTGACCGTGCCAATAGCGAATATGGTGAACAGGACCAACGGCTCGGGGCGCCATGTTTCAAAGGTGAAAAGCAACAGCGGCGCCATCAGGTGGCCCACGATCAGAATCGTAAGATAGGCCGGGCCGTCATCGGCGCGGTTGTGGCTAAAGTCCTCGCGACAGACCGTGCAGGTGTCGCGAACCTTGAGATAGCTCTTGAGCAGCGGACCGTTGCCGCAATTCGGGCATTTCCGCCGAAAGCCCTTGCGGAGCGCCGGCCAAAGGTCGCGGTCTGTGCTGTTTACGGTTTGCTCGCTCATGTGAATCCCCGAAATTGATCCGCATAATTTGGTGCAGAATGCGGCGGGATTAAAGGGTGCAGAGCGTCCTTGCGGCGCCATGTCGCAAAGCCGGTGCGCCGGATGCCGACTCGTCACTTGCACGGTCTGTGAAAAAAACCGGACAGGGCGCGACGGAATTCGCGATTGCCGCCGTATCAGTCTTCAGGAACGGCCGAGACCGGTCCGGTTCCGCGGATCAGTTAACGATCAGAGTGATGGAGAGACGAGATGAAAAGACCGATTTTGGCTTCAGGCATACTTGCCGCCGTGATTGCGGCGACATCGACATCCGTGATGGCCCAGCAAATAGGACAGGGCGGCATGCGGCACGGCCCCGCCTTTGATTTTGAAGAATTGGATGCCGATGGCGACGGCAAGGTCACCCCGGAAGAAATGCAGACCCGCGCGCAAGAGCGGTTCATGGCTGCGGATACGGATGGTGACGGGGCTATCTCGGTCGAAGAAATGACCGCACGGATGCAGGCCCGCATGGCCGAACGGATGGCCGCAAGGGCGCAGGCGATGATGGAAAACCGTGACACCGACAAGGACGGCAAGATTTCCATGGACGAAATGCAGTCGGGCCGGATGGCGCGGATGTTCGAGATGCACGACAGCGATAGCGATGGCACGATTTCCGCCGAGGAATTCGCCGATATCCCCAGAATGCATCAACGCGGGCGTCAGGGCGACGGCTCCGGTCGCCACGAGGGAATGCACGGCGGGATGGGCAAGGGCCATCACGGCGACATGGAATGCCGGTCTGACGGCCATGGCAAGGGGCATCATCGCTACGGCGGTCATGACCACGGCGAGCATGATCACCACCACGATCACCACCACCACCACGGTCATCACGATCACCACTGATCCTTGATCAGGATGCCGTGCCGACAGCGGCACCCCGCTGTCGGCCTTGTGGATGGGCCAGCCACATGTGCAATATGATACTTATGGAATATGGACATGCCGCTGGACACCATGAGTGATGAGCCGGACGAGGTTTTGTTGGTCTTGTTTGCCAATGGGGATGCGTCAGCGGCGCGTGCCCTGACCGGGCGTCTGACCCCGCGCGTGATGGGCCATGCCTATCGCTTGCTTGGCAATCATGCCGAGGCCGAGGATGTCACCCAGGAGGCGATGCTGCGCCTGTGGAACATCGCGTCAGAGTGGCGTCAGGGCGAAGCCAGGGTTTCGACCTGGCTCTACCGGGTGGTGGCCAACCTGTGCATCGACCGCAAGCGGCGGGCGCGCAATGTGGCGCTTGACAGCATCCCCGAGCCCGAGGACGGCCGTGCCAGTGCCGCCGAGACCCTTCAGGCCAAGGCCCGCGCGGAGGCGCTGCAAGCCGCACTTGACCAGCTGCCGGACCGACAGCGACAGGCGGTCGTGCTGCGCCATATCGAGGGGCTGGCGAACCCGGAGATTGCCGAGATCATGGAGATTACCACCGAAGCGGTGGAAAGCCTGACGGCGCGGGGCAAGCGCACACTGACAGCCGCCCTTTCGGGGCGACAAGAGGAATTGGGATATGGCGATGAGTGACAAAGACAACATGACGGGGCTTGAGGCGTTCTTTGACGCCGCGCGTGCCCATCCCGCAGAGCCATCCGTGGCGCTTCTGACCCGCATCGAAAAGGAGGCCCGGACGGTTCAGGCCGCCACCCGCGCGCCAGTGCCGCAAAGACGCCAACGCGCCAGCCTCTCGACACAGCTTTTCCGCCTGATTGGCGGCTGGCCCGCGCTGACCGGGCTTGCCACGGCGGCCATGGCCGGGGTCTGGCTTGGCGTCAGCCTGCCAGAAGGGCTTTTGGTGAACGAAGGCGATGCTGCCTATCTTATTGATGTCGCGCCGGAATTGGCGTTCGATCTTGCCGGGGGAAATTTCTGATGGCGTCACAGACCAACAACAACGGCAACAAACCCGCCACGGGGTTTAGCCCCTTCATGCGGGGGCTTTTCGTGGTCTCGCTGGCGCTGAACCTGCTGGTGATCGGCGGGTTCGGAAGCTGGGGGTTGCGTCACGGCGGATGGCATGGCGCGCATCACCCCTCGCGGCTTGACATGGCGGGCGGGCCGCTGACCCGTGCGCTTACCGACGAAGACCGTCGCGAGATCGGGGAAAAGATGCGCAGCGCCTATCGCAACGGTCACGGCACCCGCGCGGCACAACGGGCCGGGTTCGATGCTTTGGTGGCGGATCTGCGCGCCGTGCCGTTTGACCCCGGTGCCGTGGCCGAGCGCATGAGCCAGCAGCGCGAAGCGTTTCGTGAGCGCCTTGAGATGGGACAGCGCTTGTTGCTTGATCACCTAGCCGCAATGAGCGACGCCGAGCGCGCCGCCTATGCCGATCGCCTCGAGGCCCGGATCGAGGATTACCGCGCCTATCGCGCGCATCGCACAGGCGCAGGCGGCGGAAGCTAACCGCCGCCCAAGGGCCTATTCGTCAAGCGTGCCGTGGATCGCGAATTGCTCGATGCCCGCGTCCTGCGGCTCGATCGCGCGAAAGCTTTCGCGCACCCCCGCATCGGTCAGCTCGCGTGCCACCGTCAACAGGGTATTGGCGGTATGGTCTTCGCAAAGTTCGATCATCTGATTGATCTCATCGTGGGCAACCGGCAGCGCGGCCTCGATGTCGGGCGCGCCGTAGACATCGACGAAATGCCGGGCAAGCGCGCGCGCCAGCGTGTCGATCTCGGCCTGCTCGACCTGGGTCACGGCGACAAAGGTCACCCGGCCAAAGGTTTCCACCCCGAGCCAGCCATTGGCAAAGGCCTGTCGCGCCTTGCCGGTCAGATCGGCCTCGCCCCAGTTGGAAAACTCGAAGCCGCCGGGCACACACCATTCACCGGTGCGCGCCGGGCTGTGATAGACGCGTTGATCGCTTTCGTCGAAATGGATGGCACGGGCAAGCTTCATTGCGGTGTCTCCAACAAGGTGCTGAGGGGAATTAGGTGGGTGGTGTCGCCTGAGCGCAGCAACATGCCAAAGCGTTCATCGACGCCAAGGAACTTGCCGCTCATGCCGTTCTGACGCACATCTTCGCCCATGTCATGGGCCAGCGGGCGCCATTCGGAATGCAGGTCCTTGCCGCCGTCTTCTTCCCAGCGGGTGATCCAGACAAGCGTATGGCGCGCCCAGCTTTCCAACAGGTTGACGGGATCGACCTCGGCACAGCCCTCGTCATAAAGCGCGGTCTGATCGGGGCGGTCGCCGGGCCGGTCGTTGATCTGCATCAGGGGCAGGTCGATCCCCACCACAAGCCAGCCGGGCAGGGCGCCCGGATCAGAGCCGCCCGCCGCCACCCGGAAATGCCCGCAGGCGGCGCCGTTGATGCGGATACCGCCGGGCCATTCCAGATGCACGGCCACCTCGGGCGGGGCCAGAGCGCCGAGCGCGTTCTGAAATCCAACGCCACAGGCCGGCAGCATCGCCATCGCCTCTTCGAGGGGCACCTCGGGGGCCATGACCAAAGCCGCCAAAAACCGGTTGGCGGTGATGTTGTGCACGATAAGCCCCGCATCACAGCCAAGGCTGGCCATGGCGCAGGCTTTCTCGAACGGGTCGATGGCCCCGGTCACCGCCAGCCCTGACATGAGCGGAGGAAAGGCGGGCGTGCTCATGCGGCGCCTGCCTTGATCAGTTTCCGGGCGATATCGCGGAATGCCTGTGCCTGCGGGCTATCGGGTTTGGACACCACGATCGGCGCGCCCCCATCCGCCGCCAGCCGGATATCCAGATGCAGCGGAATTTCCGCCAAAAGCGGCACGCCAAGCTTTTCGGCCTCGGCCGCAACGCCGCCGTGACCGAAGACATGTTCTTCATGTCCGCAGTTCGAGCAGATATGCGTCGACATGTTCTCGATCATGCCCAGAACCGGCACCTTGAGCTGGTTGAACATGTCGATGCCCTTGCGCGCATCCAGAAGGGCGATGTCCTGCGGGGTCGAGACGATGATCGCGCCATCGACCTGTGCCTTTTGCGCAAGGGTCATCTGCACATCGCCGGTGCCGGGCGGCAGATCGACCAGAAGCACATCCAGGGCGCCCCACTGGACCTGCATCAGCATCTGTTGCAGCGCGCCCATCAGCATCGGCCCGCGCCAGACAACCGCCTGGCCCTCGTTGGTCATCAGGCCGATCGACATCATCGTGACGCCGTGATTGCGCATCGGCAGGATGGTCTTCCCATCCGGGCTTGACGGGCGACCGGAAACCCCAAGCATGCGTGGCTGGCTTGGCCCGTAAACATCGGCATCCAGCAACCCGACACGAAGCCCTTCGGCGGCAAGCGCACAGGCGAGGTTGGCCGAAACGGTGGATTTGCCAACGCCGCCCTTGCCGCTTGCGATGGCAATCAGGTGATTGACGCCCGGCACCTTTTCGGGGCCCTTGGGTTCGGCCTTGCGGCTGGGTTTTAGATCGGGCGGGGCCTTGGCGGAATGCCCGGTCAGAACGACCGACACCTCGTCAACCCCGTCAAGTGCCCGCACGGCGGCCTCTGCGGTGTCGCGCACCGGGCCATAGGCCTCGGCCTTGGCCGGGTCGATTTCAAGCACAAAGCGCACCGTGCTGCCCTCGACGTTCAGCCCGCGGGTAACCCCGGCCGAGACGATATCAGAGCCGCTGACCGGATCGGTGATTTTTTTCAATGCGTCCAGAACGCTGTCGCGGGAAATTGCCACCTCAGTTTTGCCCCTTGATCGTGCCTGTGACCACATGCTCGACATCTAGCCCGTCCACTGTCAGCACAACCTTGGCGCTGAATTCGCGCCCCGCCGTATCGCCGGCCTGGCGCATGCCTTCTTCGATGGCCTGCTGCGAGGTCACGCCGACCTGCTTGAGAAATTTGCGCATCGACATGTTGAAATCTTCACTCATGTGTCTCTCCCTTCGGTATTCAAGATGGTTGACGCAGACATGCGGCTGTTTCTAACTTGGGGTATGCGAGCATGGAACCCAAGCCCCAAACGCGTGTTGCGGATGATCGTTTTCTGTCTGACGGCACTCTTGCCCGTGAGTGGAACGGCCAACGAGCGGCTGTTTCGGCTGAGCGCCCCGGAAAGCCTGGTGGCAAGCGGACTTCTGGATTACCTGCTGCCGCGGTTTTCGCTCAAGACCGGGGTGCGGATAGAGATCGTGACCGGGGATGGCGAGGCCGAACTGGCGCTTGGCAAGACCGACGGGCGCGCGGTTTTCGTGGGCGAGGGGGCGACATGGCGGATGCGCCTGCGTGGCAGCCATGCTGGCGCGGCGCGGTTTGCCGATTGGCTGACCTCGGAGATCGGACAGCGCACGCTGACCAGCTATGAGGTTGGTGGACGCGCGCCCTTTACTCTGCCCGAGGCCAGGGATGAAGCCGAGGTCGCGCTTGTCTTTGAGGGCGACGCCGTGGCGGGCAAGGGCCTGTCCCTGCGCCATTGCGGGCGTTGCCATGTTGTATCGGAAGAAAACCGGATGAACGCCATCGGCTCGACCCCGTCCTTCGCGGTGCTGCGCTCGCTGCCCGACTGGGGCGCGCGGTTTCAGACCTTTTATGTGCTCAACCCGCATCCCGCATTTACCCAGGTCGATCGGATCACCGCGCCCTTCGCCGATCACCTTCCGCCGCCAATCGTGCCGGTCGAGATCACGCTTGATGATCTTGAGGCCATCATGGCCTATGTCTCGGGGCTTGCCCCCGCCGACCTTGGCGCACCGATCCGGCATCAGTGATCCTTGCGCTTGCTGAGGTAATCCTCGGTGGTGCGTACCGCCGGGCGCTCTGCCCCGGCGAAGGGGTTATTGGTCGAATGATACTGGGCGTTGATCCGGCATTTGTCGCACATCTGGATCATCCTGGCCGTGTCTGATGACGCGAACATGGCATGTTTGCCCGCCAGCTTTTCAACCACCTTTTCAACGGTCGATTTCACCCCGAACAAGGCGCCGCATTCGATGCAGGCAAACGGCTCTTCTTCATTGAGAACCACTTGCGTCAGGGCCGAGTCGGCAAGGTTCATGCGCGGTTCAAGCGTGATTGCCTGTTCGGGGCAGATCGTGGCGCAGATTCCGCATTGCAGGCAGGCATCTTCCTGAAAGCGCAGCTGTGGCATGTCGGGGTTGTCAAGCAAGGCCCCCGACGGGCAGAGCGACACACAACTCAGACACAGGGTGCAGCTATCGGTATTGACCAGAACCGCCCCATAGGGCGAGGCCTCGGGCAGGGGGAGAACCGCATCGCCCGGTGTCAGGGCCCTGGCCGCAAGGCGCGCCACCTGACGACGGCTGCCCATCGGCAGGATCGGGTCGGCGCAGGGCGCGGGAATATCGTCGGCGTCATAGAGTGCATCACAGAGCGCATCGGGATCGCTGAGGTCCAGAAGGCTCACGCGGCCCGCACCTGCCATGGCCCGGGCCAGCGGAATCTCCTGATCCAGCGCGTCGCGTTCGGTGCGCGGCGACACGAGGATCGCCACCTCGGCAAAGCCCGACGCCAGAGCCGCCAGAATTTCGGCATGGCCAAAGCCCGACAGGGCCTCGACCTCGAGCGGGATCACATCGGCAGGCAATCCGCGCCCGTGGCGGGCCGCGAGGCTGATCATCTGGCCACCGTGATCGTGGTCGCAGACCAGCAGCCTTGGCGCGCTGCCACCGGCCTTGCGATAGGCCGAGGCCAGCGTCTGGATACGGCGAAAGGTGACATCGGGCGAGGGGGCGTCATAGGTGATCGCGCCCGACGGGCAGCGCGCGGCGCAGGCCCCGCATCCGGCGCAGAC
>NZ_CAJXIP010000062.1 GCF_913054395.1 uncultured Roseovarius sp. | reverse complement strand
GAATGACACGCAGCTGTCGCAGGAGTTCGATACCGTTGGTTTCCGGCATCTGGATATCAAGCAGGATACAGTCGAACGGCTTTTTGGCGCCCTTGATCATGTCAAGCGCGGAGGCTGCACTACTTGCGGTCGAAACCTGGTAGTTTTCCAGCGTTTCCAGCGCAGTTTTCACCACTTCCAGAATGCTTGGCTCGTCATCCACGACCAAGATTCTGAAACCGGAGTGCTTGTTTGCGCGGATTTCCATTTTGCGTTGGAACCGGCTACTTCCTTCAATAGACATTTGCTTCACCCACCGGCCGTTTGATACGGATTAGTGAACCATTAATCATATGAAACTGTGCTCAATTTGAGGCGTAAGGTAGTCGATTTTTCTCGAAATCTGGCAAAATGCCGCCGCAAATATGGCATTATTTTCAAATGCCAAACAATGCAGATAAGAAACCGGGTATTGTTCACGAAATTTCGCGTCACCCGGAAATCTGTGTTATCCGTCACTCAGGATATAAAGTCAGAGACCTTGAATAGAACAGACTGGCTTGCGGTTCCGTCGATCGAAAACTTCGCCCCTATGGGCGTCGCATTCACCCCCAAACGCCGGGCCCATCGCGCCCATAAGGCCGGCACGATCCCCAGAACATGCGTCGCGCCATTGTCCATTGCCGTTTCGCTCATCGAGAGAAACAACAAACTCTGAACCCTCTGGCGCTGTTGCGCAGGAACGCTATCGGTAATGAAGAACCGCGTGGCTTCCCATACACTATGCTCCACCGGAGCTTCGAAAAACAGAATATCTGTCGGAATATCTTCCAACAGGCCCATCTGTGCATCTCTGATCATATAGCTGAAGGGGCCGCATTTGGCCGTGGTGGGAACCATGCGAACGCCGCCAAGGACTTCACCGAACTGATGAATGACAATCCAGCGACAGTATGGCGTATCGTACTGGTCGAATTCCATTCCGTCGGATTCTGAGACATGCCAGCCGAGTTGGTCCAGGAAAATCAATTTCCTGACTTCAAGGTATTTTACCAACAGCCCGCCATATTCAGTCATATTTCGAAACGAAATGGTCGTTGACCTGATGTGATCGACGGGCTCCCCGGCAACCTTATCGTTTCGTTTCGTAGAACTGTTTACTCTATTCTGCGAACGTTCATGCCGATCGTTAACATCAATGCTTTCAGTTAGCGGCGCAGTTGGTGGAAGTGCCTGTGCCCGGAAGGGCGACCACGTACGATTCATAGACTGCTCGTCACTTTTTTGCCTTAATACGCTTTAACGTTGCAGTTGTGAAGTCCGACACCAACACATTCTACCGGAAAAGTTGAATCGCAACTTGCTGTTGCGGCTTCTTGGCCACACCTGACCCCTCGCCTTTATGGCGAGTGCGCGCTCTTATTTGTCAATTAGATGCAAGCGGGGCGCCCGTCGGTCGTGAATACCGGGCACAACTCAAATCGGCGACTTCTGCGTCAAACCGTTGCGTTCAGCCCTGTAGTGCCGAAAACTTTCCGCCAGTCATCCATGACCGCGACCCTGCCTTGGTTCGGAACCGCCGCCAGCAGGCTATCCGTGCCATCCCTGGCTACGATTGCCTGCCATCCCGGTGCTAGCGCAAAAGCCGAACAAGACGGCCCCACTCTGTCCAGACGGCGCAGGGTTCCCTTTGCCCCGCGATGCGCGGCAAAGATCTTCTCAACATGGTCAAGGCGCAGCAGGACGGCCTCGGGCCCCTCGCGCTCTACATCCCTGCCCTCGCGCGCCCGCATAATCCAGCCTTTCGCACGCGGCTGGATCATTTTCAGAAAGCCATGCATCCGGTTTTCGTGGCCCAAGCTTTCACTGACCTCTGCCAGACGCGCCGCCGAACAGGACTTGCCGCTTGTGGTTGATTTTGCCGCGCGGCCCAAGCGCTGCAATGTGGTTCCGCCTGTCTGTTGACCTATTTTTCTGATGGTCTGTGCATGGGCCAGCGCCGCGACGTCCGGCTCGGTGTCGCCACCCTCGGCCTTTTGCTGCGCCATGTCATTGGTGCGCAATTCGATCAGGCGCCGGTTCGAGACAACAAGCATCGCTTCGGTTCCGCCATCAGACAGCAATGCCATCCTGCGTGGCAGGATAACCTCGTCAATTTCCCGCGTGATAATGCGCAACAGGCTTTGATGATCGGTCGCCTTCTCGCGCATGTCGGCCAGAAGCTCATCTCGATCCATCCCAAGACGCACCAATGCGTTACGCACCTGATGCGCCGTTTCCTCCGACCCGGTTTGGCGCGCTTTTGCAATTCTTCCCATCAGGCTTCCCCAGATACCTTCTGAAATATTTTCAGTGCATATGCCTTTACACCGTCAACCGCCTCTGCACGGTCACACACACAGCAGACGACATCAGACCTGCTCTCTTTCGATCTCACATAGATGCGCACATCGTCCGGTGTCGCGACGATGACGCTGTTTTCCGTCTCTTCAGGTCGACCATCACCCGCAGTCAACGCATCGGACACCCCGAAATTCAGAGCTCCCTGTTGGATGATCTCTTCCAGATAGTCCTGTTTGTGCTGACGCGTCGCGCTTGTGCGCAAGACCAGGCCCGTCTTCAGATCCCCGAACGAAACTAGCGAACAGCCAGGCACGCCGCGTCGCATTTCGTCAAGGCATTCGGATATGGTCATTTCACGCTCCAGATCGGCGGGACATAGATGTGCGGGCCTCCAAACACGCCTGTTCCCTATTGCCGCATGACTTTTCTCACCAGTTGGCGTCCACCGAGGGGCTGGGCCGGGCGGTGCGCCCGCGCATCTCGGTCAGGACGCGCACACGTTTCGGTATGACACTGTTCGCATTGTAGACCACAGGTTCGGCAGAGACATTCTGTGCGGATGGCGATGCTTCGGCCAACGACGTGTCGGCCATTTCTTGCGGCGCGTCCGATGCCGCACTGTCCGGCAAATCCTGCACTTGCGGCGCCTTGCGCGCCTCCTGCGATGCAACCGGCGCGCAACGGCCTTCTTCGGATGCGCTCAGCAACAAATCCACAAGGTGGTCGACAAACTCCGCCGCTCCGCTCTCCTGCCACTTTTGAAAGTCGTCCCCTGCATCCAGCGCCTCGATAATCGAGAGCGGATACACCGCCTTGAACAAGCCGTCGGTTTCCTTGCGGACCCGAGTGAGCACACGATCGACATCGCGATCGACCCGAAGCTTGTCAACCTGTGTCACCAGCAGGATGTTGTCCCCGTTCGTCCGTTCCCGGATCAGCTCCCATGCCGCCGCCTCGGATTGGCGCCATGCCTGTGTTGCCTGCGTGCACCATACGACGCTGTCGACGTGTTCGATCATCGACAACCAGACATCCGACGACATGCTTGGGTCTGAAATTCCGGGCATGTCGATCAGATCGCATATCTCCAGAGTTTCCGACCGGTTGTACAAGCGGACCATGCTGGTTTCGTCAACGCAGATCGCGTCCAGATCTTCGATGTCGATCTCTCTCTCGGTGCCATCACGATCCACGGCAATTGCGGCCGGATCGCCATAGC
Source organism: uncultured Roseovarius sp. (assembly GCF_913054395.1). GTDB lineage: Bacteria > Pseudomonadota > Alphaproteobacteria > Rhodobacterales > Rhodobacteraceae > Roseovarius. The sequence goes on along the minus strand of NZ_CAJXIP010000062.1, from coordinate 16,918 downwards.
TGATCCAGATCGGGGGAAGCCGGGTTGCGGTGACCTGTACCGGCAACGGCGCATTCCCCAGAAACAGTTTGGAAAGCGTGCTTTTCCCGGCACTGAATTCGCCCATGAACGCCAGGCGTGGTTTTCGGGAGGATGGTGCCGAACTTGGACTCACGGTGTTCAATGTCTTCTCCTTGGTCATGTGACGTAGCGCCTCAGCGTCCTGAGCGTCTCTTGCAGCGCATCGTTGCGCGTTTGTTCCTCTTTGTCGCAAAACATGTCTTCCACGGCCCCGGAGCGATGCGCGCCGGAAATCAGATCGAGCAGGATACCTTTCTGCTCTTCAAGAAAACCGCTCAATTCCTGCACGAAGTCGTCCTGGATTGTGGTGGTCTGGACCTCTTTCATCTGCGTCATGAAATCTTCTGTCTCAGAGCGGATCAATTCCCGGAACTGCTTGGCGAAGGCTTGGTAGCCTCGGGTTCTTCGCCACCACATCGCCCACCAACTATCGTTGAAATCCAGCGCGATTGTTTGCCCGAGGGTGACCGGCGACGGAATTTGAGGGACGCCGGGCACCGAGAGCTGAATACCTTCGACAGCCGGGCCAAAGCCGCGATAAAGCAGATGTGCCGTGTCAGATACGGCGGCTTCATAACGCGCCTCGGCATCCTTGCGGACCTTGCTTCCCATGGTCGAATATGCCGAGCGCAGCAGAACGCGAAGTCCGGCCGGATCGTATTCCCAGACCTGTTCGTCACCATAAACCTCAAGATGGGACACCAATGAATGTGTCGCCCGCTCGACAAAGGTCTCATGCACGCGGTCGGCGCGCTGATGATATTCGGTGAATATGTCCGACATTGATGCCTTGAACGCGGTCAGGTTTGTCTCTGCTATCCGCTCGAATTCCGTGCGTATCTGGTCCATGGTGACATCAGAGGTGAAATCGTCACCTGCAACCATCACCGTTTGCGCGGCCTTCTGTGATGTCGCAATTGCCATGGCCGACGATGCAATCTTCGTCAGGCAAGGCTCGCCCAGGCTGTGCACGATTTGCGATGACAGGGCTCGCATCAGGGCAGGCAAGCCTGACATTTCCCAAACATGGTCGGCGGGCGGTTGATCAATATTGGTCGTCCCGAGAACCGCCTTGGTAAGATTCAGCAATGCATTGGCATTGGCGTCGGACATATCGCCCAACTCGCCATGCAGAACCTTGCCCGCCCAGTAGGCACTTCCGAAAATGATCTGTGCATCCTGAGGGCCATCATTGTTCTTGAGCGTCCGGCGAATGCTGTCTTCGATCTCGATCAACTGATTGGCCGGGTCGGACAATTCGTCAATACGGTTCACGAAGATGATCACTTCACGCGATTTGAGGGTCGAGATCATCCGGACCAGCGCCATATCCACCGAGGTCAATGCCTGGCCCGCTGACAGCACAACCACACAGACGCGGCTATCACGGATCGCCTGGATCGTTACCATTTCGCGCATCATGAAGGTGTCGTTGACGCCCGGCGTGTCGCGAAGGCACATACGAAACGGTACGGTATGGCAATTCAGGTAAAGCTCGGCCGAGCGGGTTATATCCGCAAACCGGCCCTGCTCGTCATTGACCGGGTCGTGACCCGGCACATCGAAATCATCGCCAAGGCAAATATACCGCTCCAGCAGGTTCTTGTCGAAGTACCCGTACTCATGTTCCTGCCCCATCAGCATTTCAAAATTCCGGCCCAGGCGGCTGCGGGACTTCTCGCGCATGGAATGGATTTGTTCGCGGATCTTGTTCAGCTCGCCCTCTGCGCCGGCGCGTCCGGCCAGTTCGCCGATCCTGCCGCCCTTGGTGGTTAGACGATCCCATTCGTCTTCGGTCATAAACTGGAAACGTGCCCCGGTCTCACCATTTTCGGCAGCAGGGGTCAGGTGAAGCGATGTCACCACCGAGGTCCAGGGGTTGACGTCCGACGGCAACAGATCCGCCCAGCCGGTCATGGCATTGATCAGCGACGTTTTCCCTGATTTCACCTGGCCAAGGACCGTAACAGAGGGCTCGAACGCCGCCAGTAGACCCTTCAGGCGCAGCACGGAGCGACGCGATTCTTCGCCGGTCAGACCGACAAGCCTGTCCAGCGCACCTTCAAGTTCGGCGGCCTTTTGGGCGAAAGCTGCAAGCTCTTCCATGCCCGTTCTCGGGTTGGTTCGGCGCGCTGAAGCCCGGATATTGGTGGCAGGATCAATTTCGACTTCAATGTTCATTGGATTTCCGCTGTCATTGGCATTGCGGGTAGATTTCACCCGTATTGAAAACTCTGAACAACCACGCGTTGCACACTTTTGCTCATGGCAAAAATGGTAAACAAATGTGGTGATAGTTGGACGGGACTGGGGAAAAATTCCTGACGTCACAATCCCGTGTCAGACCACCTTGTCGATAAGCTCCTTTCTCATCTGCAACAGCAGGGTTACCGCATCCAGCGCCGCCTCTTCGCTGCGTTCCAGCTTGAACAGCATCAGCATTTCTTCGCCTTCCTGCACATCTTCGCGCATACCCTTGGCGGCGGGGTCATTCACCGGCGTCATGTCAAGCATTCCTGCAAGCGACGACATTGCCTCGGAACAGCTGCTCAGAATGGCATCGGCATCCAGTTCGATACTCTGATCCACATCGTCAAGCATCTTGCGGGCATGGTGCTGAAGCATATCCACGGCTTCGGACAACAGGGCGACGGACCGCTCATCCGGCGCCACGACCTCCACAGCCACGTCATCCGCTATTGCCGCGGCCTTGCTCTCTTTCCCGGTATCCGGGTCATCTGTGGCAACCAGAACCGGCGCCTGCGGGCCTTCGCCGCCCTCGACATCGACCTCCGGCGTGCGTGCCGCAAGGCGGTCGAGGAAAATCCGTGCCTGGTCAATATCGGCGCCACGCCCCTGCCTGATCTGCCTGAGCACCGGATCCATCAAGTGCTTTCCGCCACTCGACGTCCAAAGCGCCTGATTCAAACCCTCGCCGGATGTCTGCGCCGCGATCCCCTGAATGGTGGCCACGGGATAAAGCCCCATGAATTCATCCGCCACGATGGGTTCCAGCCGCGCGATATTCTGTGACAGCACATCGCGCATCAACTGGCGATCCGCCATGGTCAGGGCCAAAAAGCTGTGATCCTTGATCTCGTCAGGCACGCCTGCCCACAGGTGCTGTTCTTCTTCGGAAAACTCCTGACTGCACCAGATGATGATATCCGCGCGTGCACAGGCGGAACTCAGGATCGCCCGTTTCTCCACAAGGCTGCCGAAAAGTCCGATCTCGACGAAATTCTGGCCGATTTCGTATCCGGCAATTCCTGCCGGGCACGGATTGCCCCCTCGGGACAATCGCAATCCTTCAGAAACCCCGAAAAACTTGTCAACGAGCCGTCCTGCCTTTCGAAAAGAGCGCGCTCTTTTTCGCCATAGACCAGTTCGACAACGGGCGCATCCACATGCTGGCCGATAACAGGTTGTGCCGACATCATTTCGATCAGCGTCGACTTGCCGCTTCCGGCAAGGCCTGTCACGACAACCTGCACCGGCTTGGTCAGATGCGCCAGAAGGCGCGCGCCCCATCGGTCATAAGGCGCCGGAACATCCCCCCGGCCCAGTATGTTTTCCAACCGATCTATAACTGGGTTGATCCTGACTGCATGGTTCAACGGAGGTCTCCCCGAGCGTTCATCATCCTGTTGCCTTTTTCTTCCGCGTCACCTTTGCCATGATCGTTATCGACGCGTTGTTGTAGTTCTGAGTGCGCGACACGATCTGATCCTGGTCAGTCACAACAGCCCCGGCCCCCTGCCCCAGAACCTTTACGACGCACAAAGAGACATTGTCTTGGCAGGGATCGTCGAGCTTCTGAACCTCTTTCATCAGGGCCGCGCCAATGTCTTCCGCCGATCGCTTCTGCGTGAAACGCAGGACGCCCTCGATCTGATCCTCGCAGAGAAATTGCAGGCCATCGCTGGCCACGATCAGGATGTCGCCTTCCTGGATCTGTACCGGCACCGTCCGGCAATCGAGTTGCGCGATCTCCCGGCCGATCAACACCGATGTCAAACAGGTCTGGTCGGGGTAATTGAGCGCCTCTTCACGGCCCATGATCCCGTTCGCGACCAGATAGTCGATCTGTGACATGAGGGCGTGATTCTCGTTCAGGCGTTCAAGCACGCCATTGCGGAACAGGTAGAGCGGACTATCGCCAACCGAGATCCAGTATAACCGGTCATGTATGAACACAGGTGCCAGCAAAGTGGCGCCCATGCCGTGCGCTTCCGGGCGCTCACGCGCATACATCCCGACACGCTTGTTCGCGCTTACGGCAGCCTTCTCCAGCACCTCACCGATCTGGGGCTCCAATATTTCCGGATCGCCGGATTGCAGCTTTAGCTTGCTGAACACCTCGGTGACGACGATCTTGCTTGCGACATCACCTGCGGCATGCCCGCCCATTCCGTCGGCAAGCACCACAAATCCAAACGCCTCTCCTGACGAGAAGTCCGACACCACGGCATCTTCCTGCCGCTCACGCCGACCCAGCACCATGGCCATCGACGTGTCATATACAAGTTCAGCCGTTGGAAGCATGGGGCCAGTCCCTCTCTTCGGAGTCGTCCCAGTTGAAGTCCGAACCACAAAGCGGAACAAAGCGAAGCTTCGTTTCACCAATTGCGATCACGTCACCGGCAGACAGTTCTTCGGTACTCAGGACCGGGCGGTCATTCCGCCGCACAAGGTTCGCCTTGCCACCGTGACCGATGAAAAAGCTTTTCTGTGCGGGGTCATAGGCAATCGCGGCATGGTTTTCGCGCGAGATGCTGTTATCGCCGAAATCAAGCGGCACTGTCTGATCCTTGCCACGACCGATCTTGCTGACGCCATTGAACAGCGTGAAGGCCGCGCCACGACCCGGACCGGCGACAACAATCAGCCACCCAAGCGGGAATTTGGTATAGGCCGCAGGCTTTGCATCCGCACCGCCCGAAATCGGGTCAATATCGGCATCCTGACTGCTGTTGAAACCAAGAAGCCGGGTTTTCACCCGCGTCTGACGGCCTGTCGCGCGGCCCACAGCGGGTTGCGGAATCTCGACCGCCTGATAGGCCTCAGGCGCCTTGGGTTCCGGCTGCGGCATCGCCTGGGGCGGTTCTGGTGACACAAAAGGCGCCTCTCGGTCCATGCCAGATGTGTCATGATGAAACGCCGACGTCGCCGCCGGGGCTCTCTCGACGGGATCATAGTTTTGCTCGATGGGTGCCTCGGCCTCGGGCTCGGCGCTCTCGATCATCTCGTCTTTTGGCGTCTCGGAAATCTCCGATGTGCGATATTGCGGCTCGGCGACCCAGGCCGCGGCAGGTTGCTCATCTGCTTCGTCCTCTTGCGCGTCGCAATCGGTCTCTTCCTGCTCGGCGAAGACGTTGGACGGGCTGCCGAAAAAATCATCGCCCTCGTCTTGCTGCGGCTCGCTGACATCGGCACTTTCCGGCGCGGGCATTGCAACATCCTCAAAGGTCATGTCTTTAACCAACGCGTCAATCTGCCGCACGTCGACCGCAGACGCGGGTTCCGAGTGCGACAGGAACTCATCCGAAAGAAGGCCGCTCGCCTCTTTGGCCACCGAGATGCCATTTGCCTGATGACTCATCTGGCGCTTTTCGCCAATGATATCGCGAATAAACTTCATTTTTGTTCCTTTCAGGTTTTGACTTTTTCGGCCGAATGACGCCGTCTTTTCACCAGAGCGCCGAGCACGCGCGACAGGATAAAGCCTGTGCCTGCGGCTTTATCAGAGCGGTCTTTTTCGACTTTCCGGGTTAACTGGCGTGCTGCGGCCCGTTGCCGTTTGGATAATTTGTCCTGTTCGCGCAGCCATGCATCGACGTCATCAATCGGACAGCCGAACATATCCACAAGCCGGTTGGGCTGGTCGTCTTGCTCCGGTTCGTCGGGCACTTTGGGGTGTTGCCAGGCCCGCGGGGCGAGCACCGGTTCAAGGCTGCTGTTGGTGTCCTCGACGAGCGATGAAATCGCTTCCGCCACGCTTGGCTCAAGATCGTTGATCTGAGTCTCACTGTCTGGCGCGGGGGCCGCACTATACCCCTGCTGCACGGGCGCGGCCTCGCAGGTCTCGAGCACGTCCAGCCATTCCCTTGCACACTGAAAGCGCTTCTCCTGCGAAACGGACAGGGCTTTGTCGATTGATGCCAGAAAGGCCTTGTCAAATGCCCACGATCCCGAGGCAAGCGGCTTATAGGGATCGGGCTGGCCCGAACTCAAAGCCGCCAGGCGTTTCTGACAGTCCGGCGGCGCATATCCCGCAATCAGGTGATAGAAGGTCGCACCAACCGAGTAGAGATCGCTGGACGGCTCGTGCGAGCTATCCGTGTAGTAGAATTCATGCGGCGAATACCCATCCTTCACGGACAAGACAGTGGAAAGCACCCGCTTGGGGTTACTGGCATCCTCGCGCGCGGCCCCGAAGTCGATCAGCGTCAGATTGTTCTGGGCATCCAGTAAGAGATTGTCGGGCGAGATATCGCGATGCAGCATGCCGTACTCATGCACATGCTCCAATGCTGTAAGTGTATCGTCCAGCAGCGTTTGAAGCATGGTGTTGGTCAGACGCCCCGGATCAATGTCCATCATCGACAAAAGATCCATGCCATCGACAAAATCCATTGCAATATAGGCCGTGTTGTTCTCTTGAAAGACCTGGTGAACCTTGACGATGTTCGGATGCTCGAATTTCGCGAGCCTCAGCGCCTCACGCAAAAAGTTGCGAATGACACTTTGATATTGCTCCTGATAGGAGGATTTGCGCGGGCGCACCTCGCCGTTGATCCGGCGGCAGATGGAACTCGGGAAGCATTCCTTGATGACAACATGCCGGTGCAGACTGTCGCGGGCCAGATAGGTCACGCCAAATCCGCCGTCGATCAGGTGACGCTCGATCGTGTACTGACCGTACAGAAGCGTACTACCCGATGTCAGTTCATCGGTTTCATGCTCTTCCAAAAAGGTTATATTGTTTTGCACGTCGTAGTCTTTCCAGATGGCAGCTAGGGAAGCACAAAGAGATTCAAAACACACAATCAGAACGTGCGAGCGTGCACTGCAATTATGATTAGATCATGGCAACAATTGGCCTATGATCCGGCAGCTATCAAAAAATGATGATCAAGGGCGATTTCTGACCCGGCCCTCGGCCATCTGTTCGTTGCGACGTCTGTTGCAACAGAAACGTCGCGGTCGGACTCTCTGGCCCTGCGTGAATGTCGCATTTGAGGTATATGGGAACGTTCCGAAAGGGTAACCTGCAAAGCGAGATCTCCTTGACTGGCCTGATATGACATCTGTAACGCCGCCCATGCCCATTGCGGACACTCACAAGTCAGGTGTGCTTTTCGTGTTTGCGGCCGGGGTTCTGTGGTCAACGGTCGGTCTTGGCATTCGCATCATAGAAGACGCCGTCGTCTGGCAGATCCTGCTGTATCGGTCGATCAGCATGTCGCTCTTTCTTTACGTGGTCATTAGGATGCGCTCGGGCGTAAGCCCCTTTACCCAGGTCCGCAGCATCGGTTTCCCCTCTGTTATCGCCGGGCTTTCACTGGTTGCGGCCTATTCCGGCGGGATCTACTCGATCCAGAACACGTCGGTCGCAAATGCCATGCTGCTTTTTGCAACCGCACCGTTCATGACCGCAGTCCTGGGGTGGGTCGTCCTGCGTGAACGCGTGCGCGTCGCGACATGGCTCGCGATTGCCGTTGCAATAGGCGGAATCGCGATCATGGTTGCCGACAAATCCGGCAGCGTCGTCCTGAAAGGAAGCCTTGCAGCGCTTGGCTCGGCATTTGGTTTCGCGGTCTTCACGGTTGCCTTGCGGTGGGGACGAACGGGGGAAATGCTCCCATCGGTTTTCCTGTCCGGCGTGTTCGCCATCGTCGTCACATTTGCGATATGTCTATTCTCGGGGCTGCCCGTCACGCTCAATTTGCACGATGGCGCGATATCCATGGGCATGGGGGTTTTCCAGGTGGGTGCGGGGCTTATCCTCTACACGCTGGGGTCACGCAGTCTGCCCGCCGCAGAGCTGGCGTTGTTATCCTTGGCAGAGGTCATGCTTGGCCCCCTCTGGGTCTGGTTTTTCCTTGGTGAGACGGCAAGCGCGAATACGTTGACCGGCGGCGCGGTTCTGCTTGTGGCGATTGCCGGAAACGCGCTGTCAGGCAAACGGCGCAAGCCTCCGCCGATCACCCTGCCTTAAGGATACCGTGATCGGCCCGGTCTCACCGGCGCGCCATAGGTTCACTTCACGCGCCCTCTATCGAAGAAGGTCTTCCTCGAACGGGAAACGCGACAGCAATTCGATGCCTGTCTCGGTCACCAGAACCTGCTGTTCCAGCTTCACCCCCTCGCAACCGCCGGTCTCGCCGATATAACTTTCAACGCAAAGTGTCATGCCCGGTAGAATCTCTCCGTCATAACCGGCATCGGGGAAATCGCCGCGGTGATAGAGATACGGGTATTCCCCGGTCATCCCGCAGCCATGGGCAGAAAGGTAATATCGGTTTTGATAATATTTTTCCGGGATATCCCAGGCGCGATCTGCGTAATCGCGGAAACTCATGCCCGCCTTCAGGATGCCCATGTTGTGGATCACCTGTTCGTGCGCGACGGTATAAAGTTCGCGCTGCGCCTTAGTCGGCTTGCCCGGTCCGGAATGGAAGGTGCGCGAAAAATCTGAGTAATACCCATGGCAGCCCACAACATCCGTATCCAGTGCAATCAGTTCGTTTTCACCGATCACGTTGCTGGAGGTTTCCTGAAACCAGGGGTTGGACCGCTGCCCGGCATTCAGGAGCCGCGTTTCGCAATAATCCGCATTCTGTGCGATGACGGACTGATGCAGAACCGACCATAGTTCATTTTCCGTCATGCCCGGGCGGATCGCAGCGCGCAGCTTCTCGACGCCGGTTTCCGTGGCGCGGAGCGAGGCATTGACGCATTTCATTTCCTCGGCCGATTTGATCGCGCGCGCCATCTCGACCGGTTGCTGGGCATCAACGATGGTCAGTCCGCATTCCTTCAACGCAATCGCGGTGCCTGCGTTCAGGCGCTCTAGACCAACGGTTGCGCCCTGCCCGACCAGTTCGGTGATCAGATCGTTCATCTCGACCGCCCAGGCCTTCTCGCGTGCGGCAATATCAGGGCCTGCGGCGACGAAGCTGGCGGTCCTTGAGGGGCGGACCTCATCAATTGTTTCATATCCCTCGCCCAGATGCAGGCAACCAGTGAATTCGAACAGGATAGATTTATTGGCGGTCAGCAGCAGATAGCGAGACGGCGCGTTGCGCTGGCAGAACACCTGCATGTTGCGGGCGCCGGTTGCATAGCGAATGTTGATCGGATCGGACAGGATCACCGCGTCGACACGATAGCGTTTCATTTCCTGACGCACACGCCCCAGCCGATAAAGACGGACGGCCTTGAGGTCGATACCTTCACTTTCCGGTGCGCGATCCAGAAGGGCAATGCCCGCCAGATCGCTACGTTCTGCGTGCCAATCAAAATTCGCCATGTCGTATTCCCTCACGTTCAAGCAAAACCTCTCCTTTTGCAGATAAGCTGTAAACACTTGAAAAAATCGTCCATTTGCATAACCAAAGGGAATGGATAAACTCAGAAAAGCCCTGCCGCCGCTGGATACGCTTATCTTTTTCGAGGCCGTCATGCGCAATGGCGTTTTTACCGCCGCCTCCTCTGAACTCTATGTCTCGCAGGCGGCTGTTTCCAAGCGTATCCGTCTGCTTGAAAGCTGGTTGGGCACCCCGTTGTTCGAGCGTGGCGCGCGCAGTCTGGTCCCCACCCCCGCAGGGGTGAAACTAGCCGAACCCGTTGCGATGGCGCTGGATTACCTGCAAACCTCTCTTGAAGGCATCAAATCCCCGGTCAAACCCGCCGTGCGCATCGCGGCCAATAATGCCGTGTCGGTGTTCTGGCTGTTCCCGAGGATCAAGGCATTTGCCTTCAGCGAGGCGTCCTGTCCTGTTGAAACCGTTGTGTCGGATGATCCCGCAGCCCTGCTTGCATCCGACCACGATCTCGCGATTATCTATGCTGCCGCCCCACCGGAAGGCTGGGAGGGGGCCAAACTGATGGATGAGGACCTGGCCCCTGTCTTGTCGCCGGAGTGTGTCGAAAGCTTTGGGCAGAATCCGCAGAGCCAAATTCTGCTCGATTACGAACGATATGCGCCGGACTGGATCAACTGGGACGTCTGGGCGAAACGCCATTCGACCTCCCCACTGGCAAGGCTGCCAAGGAAGATCTGTGAAACATATAGCCAATCCATAGGTCGAGCGATTGCTGGAGAAGGGATTGCTCTGGCAAGCTGTGCGCTTCTGCAAGATGAGTTGGCGTCCGGAGCGCTCGTCGCCCTTGACGAGGAACGCTACAACACCGGCAAAGGGTATTTCCTCGTCAAGCGGTCAGGGCGCTCTGACCACAAGCAAGTCACCGAATTCGCCAATTTTTTGGCAAGGGTGAACAAATAGAAGAAAACAAGTTCCCAACCGCCCCCAAATCACGAAAATCGTCTCAACGATTCTGTGCACCTGTTTGTAAAGTGTTGGTAGCGGAGGAGGGACTTGAACCCCCGACACGCGGATTATGATTCCGCTGCTCTAACCAACTGAGCTACTCCGCCAGAACGTGGGCGTAGGTATGACAGCCCGCGCCTAGCGTCAAGGGAGAAAAATGCCTTTTGGACACCCCATCTTGCGGGCCGCCCGCGATTGGCACATGATCCGCCGCATGAATACCGATCCGCTAAGTGAACTGGCCAATATCATTGGCCCCAAATACGTCCTGACCGGAGCCGACGCCGCACCCTGGTCGCACGACTGGACAGGCATTGCGCACTGGACCCCTCTGGCGGTGCTGCGCCCGGCCAATACCGCCGAGGTCTCGGCGATCATGAAGCTGGCCAACCGCCATCGCCTTTCCATCGTGCCGGTCTCGGGCAACACCAACCTTGTCAAGGGCACCGCCGCCGAGGGCGCGCTGATGCTCTCGCTCGACCGCATGTCGGCAATCCGCGAGATTCGCCCGAATGCCCGCATCGCCATTGTCGAGGCGGGCGTGATCATTGCAAACCTGCATGCCGCCAGCGCCGAGCATGACCTGATCTTTCCGCTGACCTTCGGGGCGCGCGGTTCGGCGATGATCGGCGGGGCGCTTTCGACCAACGCGGGCGGCTCGAACGTGGTGCGCTATGGCAATACCCGTGACCTGTGCCTTGGGCTTGAGGTGGTGCTTCCGAGCGGCGAGGTGATGAACCTGATGAGCGAGCTGCACAAGAACAACTCTGGCTATGACCTGCGCCACCTGATGATCGGCGCCGAGGGCACGCTAGGCATCATCACCGCCGCCGTCCTGAAACTTGCGCCCCGGCCCCGCGCCTATGCCACCGCAATGGTGGCGGTGCCGTCGGTCGATGCCGCCCTTGCCCTTCTCAACCGGCTTCAGGATGAAACCGGCGGCGCGGTCGAGGCCTTCGAATACATGCCGCGCAGCTTTATCGACACCTACCTCAATCGTTTCCCCGAGGCCCGCGCGCCCTTTGACAGCCCCCACGAGGTTAACATCCTGGTCGAGCTGGGCGCTCGCGCGCCCCGCGACGCCACCCCGGACGCCACTGGCGCGGTGCCGCTTGCGGCGCATCTCGAACAGGTTCTGGCGGCGTTATTCGAGGACGGCACATTGCTTGACGCCGTTGTCGCCCGGAACAGCGCGCAGCGCGCCGAGATTTGGGCCCGGCGCGAGGCCTCGGCACAGGTCTTGCGGATGCGCAGCCCGGTGATCGACAACGATATCGCCGTGGCGACCGACCGCATGCAAACCCTTCTGGAACGCATCGAGGTGCGCAGCAAAGCGATTGATCCGGATATCTTCAACACTGGCGTGGCCCATCTTGGCGACGGCAACCTGCATTACGCCGGCTTCCCCTCGGTCAGCGATCCGGCCCTGCACCGCGCCATTCAACAGGCGGTCGAGGAAGAGGTGATCGCCCTCGGCGGAAGCTTTTCCGCCGAGCACGGCATCGGCCTGTCAAAACAGCCCGCCATGGCACTTCACAAGGACAAGGCGGCGCTTGCCACCATGCGCGCGATCAAGGCCGCGCTTGATCCCAACAACATCATGAATCCCGGCAAGCTATTGCCCGGCGCATAGCCCTAGGCGCGCCAGTCGAAGAACCCGTCGCCCGCCCGCGCAAGCAACCGCGCGGCGATCTCGCGGCCAAGCTCTGCACCGTCCTCGATAAGGGCGGTGCCCTCATCGCTGAGGCTCTCGCTTCCGTCGGGGCGCAGAATCTCGCCACGCAGGCGCAGATTTCCTCCGGACAGGTCCGCCAGCCCGGCAATCGGTGTCTCGCACGACCCGTCAAGCGCCGCCAGAAAGGCACGTTCGGCGGCAAGGCGCTGACCGGTTTCGGTGTGGTGAATCGCCGCAAGCATATCAGCGGCGCGAGTATCATCGGCGCGCCGCTCGATCCCGATCGCCCCCTGCGCCACGGCCGGCAGCATCACCTCGGGTTCGATCGCACATTGCGCCACCTCGGAGCGGCCCAGACGGTTCAGCCCGGCCATCGCCAAAAAGGTGCAGGCGGCCACGCCCTCATCCAGTTTCTTCAATCTTGTCTGCACGTTACCGCGGAATTCGACCACCTCGAGATGCGGGTAAGCGACCAGAACCTGCGCCTTGCGCCGCAAGGAAGACGTGCCGACCCTGGCCCCTGCGCGTAGATCGCCAAGACCGCCCACCGAGGGCGACACAAAGGCATCGCGCACATCTTCACGCGGAAGGTAGGTATCCAGCAAAAGCCCCTCGGGTTGCAGCACCGGCATATCCTTCATCGAATGCACCGCAATGTCGATTTCCCCGGTCTGCATGGCCTGCTCGATCTCGCGCGTAAACAGCCCCTTGCCGCCGATCTCTTTCAGCGGACGGTCGATAATGCGGTCGCCCGTGGTTTTAATCACAATGATCTCAAAGGCTTCCTCGGCCAGATCAAAGGCCGAGGATAACCGACGACGGGTTTCATAGGCCTGCGCCAAGGCAAGCGGCGAGCCGCGCGTGCCTATTTTGAGGGGCTTTGTCGGGGTGGGTAAATCACGTGTCATGGCAGAGGTTTAGACGCGGCAAACCCGACTGGCAAGCGCCAGAGTGCTTGACATCCCGGGCCGCCGGGGTGACCTAACATCAAAACGGAGGAACCCAATGGCCGCTGACAAAACGATCCTCAAGGCGCTGGCAGGCGAAACGCAACCCACCCCCCCGATCTGGATGATGCGGCAGGCGGGCCGCTATCTGCCGGAATACAGGGCAACGCGCGCGCAGGCCGGTGATTTCCTGTCCCTGTGCTACAACAGCGACCTCGCCACCGAGGTAACCCTTCAGCCGATCCGCCGTTACGGATTTGACGCGGCCATCCTCTTTGCCGATATCCTGCTGCTGCCGCAGGCGCTTGGGGCTGATCTCTGGTTTGTCACCGGCGAAGGGCCGCGCCTCTCGACCATCACCGATCAGGGCGGCCTTGACGCCCTGAAGCCCGTGGCGGACATCCACGAAACCCTCAACCCGATCTATCAGACCATCCGAAACCTCACGACCGCCCTGCCCCGCGAGACCACCCTTATCGGATTTGCGGGCGCCCCCTGGACCGTCGCCACCTATATGATCGCCGGACGCGGCACACCGGACCAAGGCCCGGCACATGCGCTCAAGGCCGAAAACAAGGCGGTGTTCGAGGGCCTTCTGGATCGCATCACCGAAGGCACGATCGAATATCTCTCGGCCCAGATCGAGGCCGGTGCCGAAGTCGTCAAACTCTTCGACAGCTGGGCAGGATCGCTCAAGGGCGCGGATTTCGACAAATACGCCACGGCCCCCGCCAAGCGGATCATATCCGAACTGAAAGCGCGCCATCCCGGCATTCCGGTTATCGCTTTCCCGCGCGAGGCCGGGGATAAATATATTGGATTTCATGCCAAAACCGGTGCCGATTGCGTTGCAATCGACGATTCCGTCACCGCCGAATGGGCCGCCGAACATGTCCAGAAAGATGGCTGCGTTCAGGGCAACCTTGCCTCGTCGCATATGGTCACGGGCGGCGACGCCCTGGTGCGCGAAACCAAACGCATCGTCAAAGCCTATGGCAACGGCCCGCATATCTTCAATCTCGGCCATGGGATCACCCCGGATGCCGACCCCGACAACGTGCAACGCATGATCGACGCAGTGCGCGGCGCTTGAACCGCGCCGCCAATAGCCTGCTCTTTGCGCCAATGGCGACCCGTATTCATGTCGCAATCCGGCGCGCAGGAGGTGTGTAATCTTCCCAAGATTGGCCTTGAAGGAGAGGCCAATGAATACCCACTTCCGTGAAATTCGCAAGATTGATCCGACCCGCGGCGCCACCCTTGGCGACGGCACACCCAACGATGCCGACCGGGTCGAAATCGGCCCGACCCGGCTTGCCTTTTCCGAATGGGCGCAGGCCGGGCTTGCCCTGCCTGACCTTCAGGCCATGCGGCGGTTCCGCTGGGAACGGCTGACCGCGTCGGTCGTGGCGCGCGATTATGCCGGCGTTCTGATGTTTGACCCGCTCAACATCCGCTATGCCACCGACAGCACCAACATGCAGCTTTGGAACACCCACAACCCATTTCGCGCGGTGCTGGTCTGTGCCGATGGCTATATGGTGATCTGGGATTACAAGAATTCGCCCTTCCTGAGCACCTTCAACCCGCTGGTGCGCGAACAGCGCTCTGGCGCGGATCTGTTTTACTTTGACCGGGGCGACAAGGTTGATGTGGCCGCCGATACCTTTGCCAACGAGGTGCGGGTGCTTCTGGCGGAACACGCGCCGGGCAACAAGCGGCTCGCGGTCGACAAGGTGATGCTGCACGGATTGCGCGCCCTCGAGGCGCAGGGATTCGAGGTCATGGACGGCGAGGAAGTCACCGAAAAGACCCGCGCGATCAAGGGTCCCGATGAGATCAAGGCGATGCGCTGCGCCAGCCACGCCTGTGAAACCGCCGTCGCCACGATGGAACGTTTCGCCCGCGAGGCTGTCCCGCAAGGGCAGACAAGCGAAGATGACATCTGGGCGGTGCTGCACGCGGAAAACATCCGCCGCGGCGGCGAATGGATCGAAACCCGCCTGCTCACGTCGGGGCCGCGCACCAATCCATGGTTTCAGGAATGCGGCGGGCGGATCGTGCAGAACAATGAAATCGTCAGTTTTGATACCGACCTTATCGGCAGCTATGGAATCTGTGTTGACATAAGTCGAAGCTGGTGGATCGGCGACCGCTCGCCCCCGGCCGATATGGTCTATGCGATGCAGCACGGCCACGAGCACATCACCCGCAACATGGAATTGCTCAAACCCGGCGTCACCATACCCGACCTTACCGCGCGCTGTCATACGCTTGACCCGATCTATCAGGCCCAGAAATACGGCTGCATGATGCACGGGGTCGGCCTCTGTGATGAATGGCCGCTGGTTGCTTATCCCGACAACGCGGTCCCCGGCGCATTCGACTATCCGCTCGAGCCGGGAATGGTGCTTTGTGTCGAAGCCCTAGTAAGCCCGGAGGGGGGCAATTTTTCAATAAAGCTTGAAGATCAGGTCCTGATCACCGAAACCGGATATGAAAACCTGACGCGCTATCCCTTTGATGATGCGCTGATGGGGCGGACCTGATCTGCCCGCCCCGCGCGCGATTCGAAAGGGGCCGGATGATACCGGCCCGGCTCAGCGCGAGCGCATGACATTGCCGTGCCAATCCTCAAGGGCGCCAACGGACGTATCCGCGGGCTCAACCGGCGCGCCCTGGCCCAGGCTGACCACAACAAGGACGGCAAGCGCCAAGGCGACAACAGCGATCGAGAAACGTGTCGTCACAACGCTAACCCGCGCTGACGGGTGCTCTGCAAGGCATGTATCCTGGTGCATGAGATATCCTTTCATAACTGAGTTTTCCAAGCCGTATCTATCGGCTCCCCAGAGATACCTCGCTCACATACATTATTAAAACGAATTAATGTAATGCAAATCATCACGAAACGTGATTATTGATACTCTCTGGCTCCACTGTCGCATTCGTCGGCAAAGGCCCGGAATCGCGCGCCGGGTCGTAGACATAGGCCCGGTCACGTCCTTCATGCTTGGCATTGTAAAGCGCACGATCTGCCTGCTGAATGGCGACTTCCACATTGCCCCCGGGCGGCAAAATCGCCACGCCGAAGCTGGCGGTCAGGCTCAGGGCCTGTTGATCCACAAAAACCGGCTTGTGGCGAATACGTCGGCCAAGCCGTTCTGCGGCGACAAGACCATCCGACAAATTTGTGTCACGCAACAGCACCACGAATTCTTCGCCGCCAAACCGCGCGACGATATCATCGGACCGACAGTTCTCAGCAAGAATCGCGGCAAATTGACGAAGTGCAAGGTCGCCCGCATGATGGCCGTAGCGATCATTGAAGCTCTTGAAATGGTCGATGTCGGCGACAATCACGACACTGCATTCATCGCCAAGTTCTGCCGCGCATTCATGAAAACGGCTGCGTGTGCAAACCCCTGTCAAAAGATCATGATACACTTCATGCTCAAGCCTCGCGGCCAATTCATGGATTTCCTGCATCCGCTGACCGACGAAAAACGCAATTGGCGCCGAGATCATCACCGCCATGAACGCACCTGGCAAGGCCGTTTCGGACGCAAGGTCATCCGGAAGGATGAAAAACCGCAAGACCATGCTTCCAAGCAAGACGACAAGCGAAACCGCCACTGTAAAAAAACGTACGTCCCGTTGGTTTCTGACGCGCATGATCA
>NZ_CAJXIP010000061.1 GCF_913054395.1 uncultured Roseovarius sp. | reverse complement strand
GGATATATTCCTGACGGAGACGGCGAACTATGCCGATGTGATCCTGCCCGCCTCGGCCTTTGCCGAAAAATCCGGCACCGTGACCAACACCAACCGCCAGGTGCAAATGGGCCGCCCCGCCCTGCCGCCCCCCGGCGACGCCCGCGAGGATTGGGCGATCACCACCGCGCTCGCCAAGCGGATCGGCCTGAACTGGACCTACGACAGCCCGGCCGATGTCTTTGCCGAGATGAAGCACAACATGCGCTCGCTCAACAACATCACCTGGGAACGGCTTGAGCGCGAGAACGCCGTGACCTACCCCTGCGATGGCCCCGATGAGCCGGGCAAGGCAGTGGTGTTCGGCGACGGCTTCCCGCGCCCGGACGGTCGCGCCCGCTTTACGCCCGCCAGCGTGATTGCGCCCGACGATGTGCCCGATGAGGATTATCCGATGATCCTGACCACCGGGCGACAGCTTGAGCACTGGCACACCGGCTCGATGACGCGGCGCTCCTCGGTGCTCGACGCGGTCGAACCCGAGGCCAACTGCTCCATGCACCCCTCGACCCTGCGCAAGCTCGGCGTCGAACCGGGTGGCATGGTCCGGCTGACCACGAAACGCGGTACCATTCTGATCATGGCCCGCGCCGATCGCGCAGTTTCGCCCGACATGGTGTTCCTGCCATTCGCCTATGTCGAAGCAGCGGCCAATATCCTGACCAACCCGGCCGTCGACCCCTACGGCAAAATCCCCGAGTTCAAATTCTCCGCCGTCAAGGTCGAGGCCGCCTCGGCACAGGTCGCGGCCGAATGACAAACGGGGGCGGATTATACCCCGCCCCCTGCTTCTTCTTGGTGAAAATACTCAAATTCCATCCTCTCCGCCACGCCGGACAGGGTGGTTCTATCCGCTATAGCGCGTGATGAAATTCCGCAATATCCGCTCAGGTGCATGCACATCCGCCGCCCGGCACATCGCAATAAGATCCTGCGCGGCCTCGGGCGGGAAATAGCCCTTGTGGCGATAGATATTGATCCGGGTTTCAAAGCCCGCGCCGTCGGCCTCGGGGTGAAACTGCGTGGCATAGACATGCTCGCCGAACCGGATCATCTGAAAGGGACAACTCGGCGCGCTGATCAAGTGCACACAGCCCGGCGGCAAGGCCTGCAACGCTTCCTTATGGCCGACAAAGGCCTGAAACGCCTGCGGAAGACCAGCCATAAGCGGATCGTCCCGCCCGGCATCAGTCAGAGTGCAATCGGCGGTGCCAACCGGCTCACCGTAGGCGGCCTTGCTGACATCCCCGTTCAGGTGCTTGCCCAGAATTCCGATGCCGTAACAACACCCGAGATAGGGAAAATCCTCTGCCGTTATCTGCGGCATCAGCGACATTACCTGCGCTTCGATCCGCGCCTCGATGGGGGATTTGTCCTCGGGTGCGTCGCTGACACAGCCCGGACCGCCCCCGACGATCACCCCGGCATAATCCGCAAGGTTCAGGTCAGGCGGCAGACCCTCCTGGTCAAGGCGAATGCGGTGCGTGCGCTCGCCCTCAAGCCCGCCTTTGCGCAGGATCGCGGCAAACTCGTCGTCGGCGGCCTCGGTTTCCGGGCGCAGTTGCAGGATCAGAAAAGGTTTGGACATGGAGGCTGGCCTTTACGAGGATGCCCCCGTGCTTGCCCCGCGAAGGCCGTCACGTCAACCCGGCAGCACGCCGCGGGATAAAAGCGCAGCCGCTTGACCCGGCGGCGCAATAGAATACCCTGCGCGAAACGCCGACAACCTCAGGGACCCCCCATGCCTCAACGCCTGCTTCTGGTCTTTGGCCGCAACCTGACTGCCGCCGCGCGCACCGAAAATCTGGGATAGCCGAAAATGAGCCGCTCGCTCAGCCTTGCGGCTTATCTCGCCTATGCCCGCCGGTCGGGCAAGCCGGGCGAGCGCCCCGCCACGCCACGCCCCGACGGGCCGGTGATCTGGGCGCATGCGGTGGATGCGGCGCGCGCCGATACGCTTGTGCATCTGGCCGAACGGCTGGCGCAACAGCGCCCCGGCGTGCATATGATCCTTACGACTGTGGGCCCGCCGCCCCAACGGCTCAAGGCCGGGGGGCCGGTGTTCTGGCAATCCCTGCCCGAAGATTCGATCCCCGCCGCCGAGGCCTTTCTTGATCATTGGGCGCCGGATATCCTTCTGTGGACCGGAGGCGATCTTAAGCCGGCGCTTCTGATCTGTGCCGACAGGGCCGCAATCCCGCGCTATCTCGTGGATGCCGACGAACCCCTGCTGGAACGCCCCGCATGGCGCTGGTTTCCGGACATGCCACGTGCGATCCTCGGCGGGTTCGAGGCGATTCTGGCCCGCTCCGAGGGCGCCGCGCAGATCCTGCGGCGCTATGGCGCGCCAGCCGGCATTATCACCGTGACCGGCCCCTTTCAGGAAGGCGCGATGGCCCTCCCCTATACCCACTCGGAACGCGAAGAGCTTGCCGTCCTGCTGCGCAGCCGCCCGATCTGGCTCGCCGCGATGATCCAGCGGCAAGAGCTTGAAACCGTGCTTAGCGTGCATCGCGACACCAGCCGCCTTGCCCATCGCAGCCTTCTGATCATCGTGCCCGACAATATCGACGACAGCCCCGCCATCCGCAAAGTGCTTGACGCGCAGGGCTGGCGCTATGTGGTCTGGTCCGAAGGCGAGCTTCCGACCGAGACAACCCAGATCATCCTTGCCGATACCCGAGGCGAAATGGGGCTCTGGTATCGGCTCGCACCGATCACCTTCATGGGCTCATCGCTGGTTTCGGGCCAATATGGCCGCGATCCCAATGAACCAGCGGCGCATGGATCGGCCATTCTTTACGGCCCGAATGTCGGTCGTTATCTGACCCGGTATTCGCGCTATGCCGAGGCGGGCGCGGCGCGGATCGTGCGTGATTCCGGCACCCTTGGTGCCGCGTTGCAGCGGCTGATTGCCCCCGATCAGGCAGCGGCCATGGCGCATGCCGCCTGGGATGTGGCATCAAGGGGCGCGGCGGTCACCGACAAGATACTTGATCTGCTGCTCGACCGGCTCGATCAATTGGAGGCAAAACGATGAAAACACCCGCGTTCTGGTTCAGGCCGCCCAAACGGCCCGGCCTCAGGGCGCGCCTGCTTGCGCCGATCGGGGCGCTTTATGCGCGCGGCACGCGGCAACGGCTGGCACAGGGCGAGGGTTGGCGCGCGCCGGTGCCGGTGATCTGCGTCGGCAATATCAACGCGGGTGGCACCGGCAAGACCCCGACCGTGCTCGCCGTGGTCTCGCACCTTCAGGCGATGGGCAAGGAACCGGTGGTCCTGTCGCGCGGTCATGGCGGCACCCTGAGCGGCCCGGTCGAGGTAGACCCGCGCACCCATACCGCCGCCGATGTCGGCGACGAACCGCTTTTGGCAGCCGCCTTTGGCCCGACCTGGATCGCCCGTGACCGCGCGGCGGGCGCACGTGCCCTTCTTTCAGACGCCGAACAAGAGGGTGAGCCGGTTGATTGCATCGTGATGGATGACGGGTTTCAGAATCCCGGCCTGATCAAGGATATCTCGATTGTCGTGGTCGATGCGGTCAAGGGCTTTGGCAACGGTCGCTGCATTCCTGCGGGGCCGCTGCGCGAGCCGGTCAAGGTCGGCATGGAACGCGCCGACCTGTTGCTTTCGATCGGGCCGCAAAGTGCACAGGAAAGGTTTGCCGCAGAATGGCGCGAGCAGATCACCGTGCCGCATCTTCGCGCAGAGCTGGAACCGCTCAAGACCGGAATGGAGTGGCAGGGCGCCAGGTTGCTCGCTTTTGCGGGCATTGGCCATCCGGGCAAGTTCTTTGCCACCCTGCGCGGCCTTGGCGCGACGCTGGCGCGCTGTGAGGCGCTTGAGGATCACCAACCCCTGACCCCCGCGTTGATGACGCGGCTTGAGCATGAGGCAGGAATCCTGAGCGCGCAATTGGTGACCACGGAAAAGGATGCCGTGCGCCTTCCGCCGGATTTCCGGCGCAAGGTTCTGACCTTGCCGGTCCGCCTTAAGCTAGAGGATTGGGGCCCCTTCGACGCGGCCCTTGCGCGTGCCGGGCTACAGTGACCCGACACGCCCCGGCCGTTTACTCGGCCAGCTTTTCTTCGATGATCGCCTTGAGGTCGGCATAGTTCATGTTGCTGTATTTCTGGCCGTTGATAACCAGCGTCGGGGTCGATGTCACATCATCGGCCTCGGCATGCTCCTGATACCACGCCACCAGCGTCTTGGCCTTTTCGCTATCGTTCAGGCAGGCCTCGATCTGGTCGGGGTTGATCCCGGCCACTTTGCCGATACGACGCAGGTTGTCGGCGATTTGCGCCGGTTCGCCATCGGTCCACTCGCGCTGTTGGGTATAGATCATGTCGGAGATGCCGAAGAATTTTTCCGGCCCGGCACAGCGCGCCACCATCGAGGCCCAAAGACCGAAGCGGTCGAAATAAACGTCACGGTAGATGAAGGTCACCTTGTCGGTATCAAGATATTCTGCCTTCAGCTCCTTGAACGGACCTTTGTGAAAATTCGCGCAATGCGGACAGGTAAACGAGGCATATTCGACGATTGTCACCTTCGAGTCCTCGGCCCCGAGTGTCATCTCGACGATGCTTGAGGTATCGACATCCGCCGCCTCTTGCGCCGAGGCCGCCCCAAGCGGCAGGTCGGCATTGGGTGTGCTCCCGGTGCTGCCCCAAAAGGCCGCACCCGTCACCACGGCAAGGCCAACAGCCCCGATTGCAATCAGTTTATTCATCATCTCACCTTTGCAGTTCAGCGTTTCGATTTCGATATAACGTTTCGCCCGAGGGATTCCAGCGCCTGGCGCAAACCTTCATCGCCGACCGGCGCTGTAAGCTGTGCGGCAGTGGCCGCTATTTCGGGCGCGGGGGCGGGGGCGGATTTGGCCTTGGGGCGATGCACAAAGTCCACCTGGCCCTCGGCAAAACCGGTGGCTGCCGTCTGGGTGATGCGCAGCCGCGAGATGGCGTTATAGCCATAGACCGCATTGACCTTTTCCCGCAGCTTTTCCTTTTGCATTTCAAGCATCGGCGCCTGTGCGCCGGTGGTCAGAATGGTCAGCGTCGCCCCCATCCCCTGACGGCCATAGGATATCTCGACCGGGCGGGCGATGGCGGCAATGTCGTCGCCCGCAATCTCGGCCCAATGTGTCAGAAGCCGCGATTGCGCAAATCCACGCGTTTCCGAGGCGCGGCGAATGCTGTGCTGAAGAAGCGACGAGGTGCGTTTGAACCCCGCCGATGTCGGCTTGCGGCTGGCCATGGGTGGACTCCTGTTCAGTCGTTCTATTTTAGGGCATGTAGCGGGGCATACCAGCCCCTAACCATTGGCAAGGATAAAACATGCGTGACACCGCCGAACCACAGGACTTGCTGCATTGGTATGATGCCAATGCACGCGATCTGCCGTGGCGGGTGGCGCCCGGCGCGCGGGCAAGCGGCGTAAGGCCCGATCCCTATCGCATCTGGCTTTCCGAAGTGATGTTGCAGCAGACCACCGTTGCGGCGGTGCGCACCTATTTCGAGCGCTTCACAGCGCTCTGGCCCACGGTCACCGATCTTGCCGCCGCCGAGGATGCGCAGGTGATGGGCGAATGGGCCGGCCTTGGATATTACGCCCGCGCCCGCAACCTGTTGAAATGTGCACGCGCCGTTGTGGACGATCACGGCGGGGTCTTTCCAATCACGCGCGAGGGCCTGCTTGGCCTGCCCGGTATCGGGCCCTATACGGCAGCGGCGATTTCCGCGATCGCCTATGACCTGCCCGAGGTGGTTGTCGATGGCAATGTCGAAAGGGTGATGGCGCGGCTGCATGACATTCACACGCCCCTGCCCACCGCCAAGCCAGAACTGACCCGCGCCGCCGCCGCCCTCACCCCCAGGGCCCGCCCCGGCGATTACGCGCAGGCAGTCATGGATCTTGGCGCCACGATCTGCACCCCGAAATCCCCGGCTTGTGGGATTTGTCCATGGATGCGCGCCTGCGCCGCGCGCGCGGCGGGCACAGAGGCGGATTTGCCAAGGAAGCTGGCCAAGAAGGAAAAGCCGACGCGGCTTGGCATCGCCTATGTGGTCCGCCGCGACGATGGCGCGCTGTTGCTGGAACGCCGCCCCGACAAGGGGCTTTTGGGCGGCATGCTGGGCTGGCCCGGAAGCGATTGGGGCGATACCCCCACCCCCGCCCCGCCGCTTGAGGCACCCTGGCGGATGCTTGACGAAGAGGCGCGCCACACCTTTACGCATTTTCATCTGCGCCTGCAGATCGCGGTTGCACAGGTCGACGCCACGACCCGGCCCGAGGTCGGGGATTTCATGCCGAAACACGCCTTTCGGCGCACGGATTTACCCACCGTCATGCGAAAGGTATTTGACCTCGCGCAAGGCGCACTGACAGATAGAGCCTAGTCTATCTGCACCCCCCGCATCGGAGCATGCCATGATCCCCGCAGCCAAGGTTTCCAGATTTCATAGCGCCCTGCCCTTTGCGGTGTCTTTCCTGCTGGTGCCTCTGGCGTTTATCGGGGCGTTTTATGGCGGGTGGACGGTCCTGCTCCTGCCGCTGATCACATGGTATTTCTTTTCCATTCTCGACGCGTTTATGGGGCTTTTCCTTGATAACGCTGATCTTGAGACCCGCGAAGATCAATTGTCATGGTACAAGGCGATCACCCTGATCTGGGCGCCGCTGCAATTTGGGCTTTTGTACTGGATGATCTGGTATGTGACCGGGCCGGGCAATGCCCACCTCTCGGTTCTGGAAACGATCATGCTTTTCTTTGGCGTCGGGGTCATCACCGGCACCGTCGGGATCAATTACAGCCACGAATTGATGCACCAAAAGGACAAGGGTGAGCGGTTCCTGGGCGATGTCCTTTTGGCGATGGTCCTCTATTCGCATTTCCGCTCCGAGCATCTTTTGGTGCATCACCGCTATGTCGGAACGCCGCGCGATCCGGTAACCGCGCGCTATAACGAGGGGTTCCACCGGTTCTTTCCGCGCGTTCTACGGGGCTGTTTCCTGTCGGCGTTCAAGGCTGAAAAGGCCATGCTGGCGCGGCGCGACAAGCCCTGGTTCGACCTGAAAAACCCGTTCTTCAAATACTGGGCGTTGCAGGGTTTCATGCTGTTGCTGGCGGGGTTGATCGGCGGATGGATCGGTCTTGCACTTTTCCTGTGGCAGGCCTTTGTCGCGATCTGGCAGCTTGAACTGGTCAATTACGTCGAGCACTACGGCCTGACCCGCAAACATCTAGGTGAGGGCAAATACGAGCATGTCAAACCCCAGCATAGCTGGAACGCGGCGCATAAGGCGTCGAACTGGTTGCTGATAAACCTGCAACGCCATTCGGATCATCACTACAAACCCGACCGCCGCTTTCCGCTTTTGCAGAATTACACCGAGGCGGACGCGCCGCAATTGCCCTTTGGCTATCCGGTCATGACCGTCGCGGCGATGTTTCCACCCATCTGGCGGCGGATGATGAACCCGCGCGTGCGTCGCTGGCGCGAAATGTATTATCCGGAAATCACCGATTGGCGCCCCTATAACAAAGCGCGCAACCCGTTGCCGCGCTAGGCCGTTACCTTGGGCAAATGCCCGGTTTTCATGTAGATGAGACAGCCCCCGTCGGAAAACGGCGCATGCTCTGACCTATCCGGGCTGCGCAGCCATGTGCCCGCCGGATAGGTGCCGTGCTCGTCCTGAAGGGTGCCGTCGAGCACAAATATTTCCTCGCCGCCCTTATGAGAATGCAATGGCGCACGCGCACCGGGGGCAAAGCGCACAAGGCGCACCTCTTCGTTGACCGCGCTGTGCAGCGGCAGGACCGAAACGCCTTCGGTATGCCCCGGCTTGAACGGGGCCTCCGTGGTGTCAGTGTGAAACTGAACCCTGTCGGATGGATCGAACTGATGCAGTTTGACCAGGATCGTACAGCCCTCTTTGGTATGCGGCGTGTGGCTCGTGCCGATCGGGTTGCGCACGTAGGTGCCCGCCGGATAATCTCCGGTTTCATCCGAAAAGACGCCCTCAAGCACGAAAAACTCTTCGCCGCCGCCATGGGTATGAGCGTCAAAATATGACTCGGGCGCAAACCGAACGATGGTGGTGGCGCGGGCCACCTCTTCGCCGATCCGGTCAAGCATCATCCGCTCGACCCCTGCCGCAGGGGATTTGACCCACTCATAGTCATCCGGCCGGATCACGACCCGCTTTGAAAAATCGGCATTGATGCGCATGTCAGCTCCTTCGGGTTAGACCCGTAACCTTGTCGGAAGGCCCCTGAAAATCAAGCCCGGCAAATGGAAAAGCCCCGCAAGCGGAACCTGCGGGGCTTTTGAATGTCATCGCTCAAAGGCGCGGGGTCAGTGGGTTTTCTTGCCCTTGATCGGCGCCCAGATGCGCTTGTTGGTGAGATAGAGCAGCACCGACAGCAGCGTGAGGAAGATCACGCCCACAAGACCGGCATGCTGACGCGCCATCATCTTGGGTTCGGCGGTCCACATCAGGAACGCGGCTACATCTTCTGCCGATTGCTCAAGGGTGGCCTCGGTTCCGTCGTCGAACTCAACGTCGTCACCCCAAAGCGGCTGACCCATGGCGATCCAGCTACCGGGGACGGTATGATGGCCATGATCGTCCTTGCAGGATTCAGGAAAACCGCCGGCGGCGAAAGCCGCGTTATAGCTTCCTGGAAAATCCTCGGGGGCGCATTCAGGCGCTTCGTGATAACCGGTCATCAGCGAATAGATGTACTCCGGGCCACCCATACCGTTGAACAGCTGGCTCATGCCAGAGCCGTAGGGGCCGTGGAAACCCGCACGCTTCTTGGCCATAAGCGACAGGTCGGGCGCGTTTTCAAGCGCCGAACCGGGGAAGTGATCGGCCGGAATCGCGGGGCGTGTATCGTCCAGCTCCTTGTCAAACACTTCGAATTGCGCGGAATAGGCACGCACCTGATCTTCGGGAAGATGCGGACCGCCCTCGTCGCCAAGCGTGCGCAGCGGGACATATTGCATCCCGTGGCAAGCCGAGCAGACCTGAGTATAGATCTTGAGGCCACGCTGAAGCTGGTTCTGGTCGAACTTGCCAAACGGCCCTTCGAACGAGAACGCAATGTCTTCGACATGCGCTTCTGCGCCTGCGGCCCATGCGCCACCGGCGGAAAGGGCCAGGGCAGTCAGCGCTGCAATGCCTGTTTTCTTGAACATTGTCCTGTGTCCTTTCTTATTCAGCGGGCGTTTCAGCTTTGCCATAATGCGCATCGAAATCTTCTTCGATGGTGGCAGGCTGAGCCTCGGGTTTCTCGATCACGCCCAGAAGCGGCAGGATCACAAGGAAGTAGGCGAACCAATACCCCGACGCGATCAGCGAGATCGTCGAATAGGGCGGCTCTGCCGGCATCGCACCGACCCACATCAGAACGACGAAGTCGATTGCCAACAGCCAGAACCACCACTTGAACATCGGGCGATACCGGCCCGAACGAACCGACGAGGTATCAAGCCAGGGCGCCAGAGCCATCACGGCAATTGCACCGAACATCGCCAGAACACCAAAGAACTTGGCATCGACAATCCCGCCGGTAATCCAGTTGGCGAACATCACCACCCAGACATCAGCGGTAAAGGCACGCAGGATCGCGTAGAACGGCAGGAAGTACCATTCCGGCACGATATGCGCAGGTGTCACAAGCGGGTTCGCTTCGATATAGTTGTCGGGGTGGCCGAGGTAGTTGGGCATAAAGCCGACGATGGCAAAGAACACCACCAGGATCACCGCCAGGGCAAACAGATCCTTGATCACGAAGTAGGGCCAGAACGACACGGTGTCCTTTTCCGCTTCGGTCTTGGAGCTGCGGCGCACGTCAACACCGGTCGGGTTGTTGTTGCCCGTGGTGTGGAACGCCCAGATATGAAGCGCAACAAGCGCGGCAATCACGAAGGGCAGCAGGTAGTGCAGCGAGAAAAAGCGGTTCAGCGTGGCATTGCCAACGGCCGGTCCGCCCAAAAGCCAGGTCTGGATCGACTCGCCGATGAAGGGGATCGCGCCGAACAGACCGGTGATCACCGTGGCGCCCCAGAATGACATCTGGCCCCAGGGAAGAACATAGCCCATGAACGCAGTGCCCATCATCGCCAGATAGATCAGCATGCCGATGATCCATGTGATCTCGCGCGGGGCCTTGTAGGACCCGTAATACAGACCACGGAAGATATGCAGGTAAACGGCCACGAAGAACAACGAGGCGCCGTTCATATGCAGATAGCGGATGAAATGCCCACCGTTCACGTTGCGCATGATATGCTCGATCGACGCAAAGGCCATATCGACCTGCGGCGTGTAATGCATCGCCAGGATGATCCCGGTGACGATCTGAAGCGCCAGACAGAAGGTAAGGACGATCCCCCAGATCCACATCCAGTTCAGGTTCTTGGGCGTGGGGATCATGATGGTGTCATAAAGAAGCCCGACGATGGGAAGGCGCGAATGCAGCCACTTTTCACCGTTCGTCTTGGGCTCGTAATGATCGTGCGGAATGCCGGACATAATTGTGTTTCCTTATCCCAGTTTGATCGTCGTCTCGTCGACGAATTCGGCCAGTGGCACCGGCAGGTTCTCGGGCGCGGGCCCTTTGCGGATCCGCCCGGCAGTATCGTAATGCGATCCGTGACACGGGCAGAACCAGCCGCCGAAATCCCCGGCGCCATCGCCGATCGGAACGCAACCAAGGTGGGTGCAAACCCCCATCTGAACCAGCCATTCACCGGCTTCGTCCAGAGTGCGGTTTTCGTCAGTGGCCGGCAGGTCGCCGGACTTGTTGCCGTTGCGCGCGATCGGATCGGGCAGGCTGTCAAGCTCAACGGCGCGACCGGCCTCGATCTCTTTTGCGGTGCGACGGCGAATGAACACCGGTTTGCCCAGCCACTTGACCGTGATCTGCGTGCCCGGCTCAAGACCGTCCACATCGACGCGAATAGAGGCAAGCGCCTGCACATCGGCCGAGGGGTTCATCTGGTTGACCAGCGGCCAGATAGCCGCACCAGCGGTGACGGCACCAGCGCCTGCGGTGGCGTAGTAGAGGAAATCCCTACGGGTGCCTTCGTGATCGTCTGCGTGGGACACGAGGTTTACTCCATTTATCAGCGCCGTTAACGGCCGCATACGGGTTTCAGGCCGCAGGATTCCCGCAACCGGTTTGCGTGGGTATTTAGCGGGGGTTTGATGGGCAGTCCAGTGCGCAATGCCGCTGATTTGATCAAGGCGCGATTGTGTCGCGCTTGTGATGCACCAAATCCGGGTATAAGTATCGCAAAAACCCGCATTTTGATACCAGAGGGCCTGTGAACATGCTGAACAAACTTAAATTCGCCGCCGCGGCGCTGTTGCTGACGGCCGCGCCAGCCGCGGCAGAACTTGAGATTAGCCTTTATACAGGTGTCCAAAACGCCGAAAGTTCGACCGACTCGGTGCGCCTTCCCGGCTCGACAACGACCGTAAAGCGGGACATCACCTGGAAAGCCAAGCCGCTGCAAAATCCGTTTTACTATGGCGGGCGGGCCACATGGTGGACCGACAAGAACATCGGCTTTGGCATTGAAGGCACCCACACCAAGGCGGTTGCCTCGCCCACCGACCGCGCCGCGCTTGGGGTCGACAAGCTGGAATTCAGCGACGGCCACAACATCGTCACAGCAAACATCATGAAGCGCTGGCCCGGCGCCTTCGTCAAAGCCCCCAAGTTCACGCCCTATGTCGGCGCGGGCCTCGGCATCGCCGTGCCGCATGTCGACATCAAGGTCACCGGCGCCTCAAGCCGCACCTTCGGCTTTGAAGCGACAGGCCCCGCCGTGCGCGGCATTGCCGGGGTGAAATATAATATCAATGACAAATGGGCGCTGTTTGGCGAATACCAGATTGTCTATTCCGACAACGATGCCACCATCGACGCCGATTCCGCCGTCCCCGGTCAGACCAACGGCAAGCTCAAGACCGAATTGCTGACCCAGGCAATCAACGTCGGCTTCAGCTACAGCTTCTGATCACCGGCTCACCAGGTTTGATCTGACAAGACGGCGCCGGTTACTTCGGCGCCGTTTTTGTCATGCTCTCGCGCTCTGAGAAAACCGCATACCAATCGGCCAGGGCCTCGTTACCCACGCGCCAGCCACGCGCATCATGGCGAAAATCAAGATAGCCCAGCGCACAGCCCATGGCGATATGGCTCATGTCCAGAGGCCCCGCCAGATGGCTCATCCAGCGGGCGTTGACCGCCGACAGGGCGCGCGATGCCTTTTGCCACTGGCCCTCGACCCAAGGGGCATATTGCATCTCTTCGGGGCGGAACCGCGCCTCGTAAGCCATCGATAGGGCCGCCTCCATGATCCCTTCGGCGGTTGCCTCCAGCGTCAGCACATCCCAAAGCCGCGCCTCGGGGTACATTTGGCCACCCGCACGCTGGTCAAGATAGCGGGTGATCACCCGGCTGTCATAAAGCGTCGGCCCATCCGCACGCACCAGCGCCGGAATCTTGCCAAGCGGATTGGCCGCCGCGGCCTGCGGATCGGTCTCCAGCGGTGTGGTGGCGACATCCACCACCTCGACATCACTCAACTGCCCGGTTTCATGCAACAATACATGAACCTTGCGCACAAAAGGCGAAAGTGGCGAGAAAATCAATTTCATGTCCGCGGCTCCTGATA
Organism: uncultured Roseovarius sp.; assembly: GCF_913054395.1. GTDB lineage: Bacteria > Pseudomonadota > Alphaproteobacteria > Rhodobacterales > Rhodobacteraceae > Roseovarius. The sequence goes on along the minus strand of NZ_CAJXIP010000061.1, from coordinate 7,805 downwards.
TTTGTCACCGCGACGTTAGGCAGGCCCCCTGCGCCTGTCCAGTGCTTGCACTCGAAACGCACCCTGCTTTCATCTTTCCATAAATACTCATGCGCGAATTCGTGCAGCGGACCGATTCAGGCTGCGGTCAACTGGGTGCCGCGCATGCCCGTAACCCTTGCCGATACGATCTGCCCCTCGGGGTGGTCGCTGTCAAAGCTGACTTCGGTAAACTGTTCGGTGCGCCCCATGCGGGGGTTTTCCATCAAAACGGCGTGGATGCGCCCCTGCTGATCCTGCAAATGGCGGGCAACCTGTGCATCGCCCGCCGCGCGCAGACGCGCCGCGCGGGCCTTGATCGCGCGCCCGTCCACCTGCGGCATCCGCGCCGCCGGCGTGCCGGGGCGCGGCGAATAGGGAAAAACGTGCAGCCATGTCAGGTCGCACTGCTCAACAAGCCGCAGCGAGTTTTCGAAATGCGCTTCCGTCTCGGTCGGAAATCCGGCGATGATGTCGGCCCCGAATGTCATCTCGGGGCGCAGCTTGCGCGCCTCCTCGACAAAGCGAATCGCATCCTCGCGCAGGTGGCGCCGCTTCATCCGCTTGAGGATAAGGTCATCACCGTGCTGAAGGCTGAGATGCAGATGCGGCATCAGGCGAGGTTCGGTGGCAATCGCCTGCATCAGATTTTCATCGACCTCGATCGAATCGATGCTGCTGATCCGCAACCGCGCCAAATCCGGCACCAGCTTGAGGATTCGCATCACCAGGTCCCCAAGCTTCGGCGCGGCCGGAAGATCGGCACCCCAGCTTGTCAGATCGACCCCGGTCAGCACCACCTCATTATAGCCCGCGCCGACAAGCCGCTTGATCTGATCGACCACAACCCCCGCCGGAACAGAGCGCGAATTGCCCCGCCCGAACGGGATGATGCAAAAGGTACAGCGATGATCACAGCCGTTCTGGACCTGGACATAGGCGCGGCTGCGGCTTCCGAACCCGTCGATAAGGTGGCCTGCGGTCTCGGTCACCGACATGATGTCGTCGACCAGAACCCGCTCTGTCTCGCCGATGAAATCGGCCGCAAGCCTGCCCCAGGTGCCCGGCTGCATCTTTTCGGTATTGCCGATGACCGCATCCACCTCTGGCATGGCGGCAAAGGTGTCCGGCTCGGTTTGGGCGGCGCATCCGGTCACGATCAGGCGCGCCTCGGGGTTTTCGCGTCGCAGGCGGCGGATTTCCTGGCGGGCCTTGCGCACCGCCTCGGAGGTCACGGCGCAGGTGTTGATCACCACCGCATTGCCAAGACCGGCCTGGCCAGCAAGCTCTTTCATCGCCTCGGTTTCATAGGCGTTCAGGCGACAGCCGAGCGTGGTGAATTTGGGCGCCCCTCTCATGAATGAGCCGCCAGAAAAGCGGGCGTCAGGACACCGCTGGCCACATGACAGGTCGCCCCGGTCATCCAGACGCCATCGCTGCGCCACTCGACATCAAGCGTTCCGCCATCAAGGTCGATCCGCACCTTGCGCCCCGTCAGCCCCCGGCGCGCCGCCGCAACCGCCGTCGCACAGGACGACGATCCCGAGGCAAGCGTCACGCCGACGCCTCGCTCCCATACCCGCATCCGAAGATGGTTTTCGCCGACAAGGCTCGCCACCTGCACATTGGTGCGTTCGGGATAAAGCGGATGATGCTCATAGCGGGGGCCGAATTGTTCAAGCGGTATCGCCTCGGCATTTTCAACGAAAAAGGTGCAATGCGGGTTACCCATGCCGGTAGCGGTCGGACCGCCCTCGATCGGCAATTCGAGCGTGTCCATGTCTTCGGCCAGCGGAATCTCGTGCCAGTCAAGCTGTGGCGGCCCCATATTCACCGAAGTCAGGCCATTCCCGGCATCCACCGCATAAAGATCGCCGCGCGCCGTAGTCAGGTGAAGCCGCACCTTCCCTGATTCGTCCATCAGGTGGCGCGCGATACAGCGGGTCGCATTCCCGCAGGCCGCCGAGGTCGAACCATCGGCGTTGTAAAAGGTCAGATGCGCATCGCCTGCGCCTGTCCCGATCACCGCAAGCTGGTCGAAACCGATTCCCTTGTGGCGATCAGCGATTCCCATGACAAGCCCCGGCGGCAAATCAATGCCCTGCGCGCGCGCATCCAGCACGACAAAGTCGTTTCCAAGCCCGTGCATTTTCATGAAGGGCAATCCGCTATGGCGATAATCGGTCATTTGCGGGCATATAAACCCAGCCGCCGGACGAATCCAGCATATCCCACGAATAACTTGCACTTTCGGGGTTGACCCCCTGCACAGCACTTTCTAGATACCGCCTCACGCATGGCCGTTCGCCGCGTTGGACAACCAGCCGACGCATTTGGAACATGCCATGGCATCTTAGCTGTTTGCGCTCCTCGCGCTTTTCGGTTTAAGACAGCACGATAGACGGCTTTAAACCCGTCACATATGGTGAGAGCCGGTAGCTCAGCTGGTAGAGCAACTGACTTTTAATCAGTAGGTCCAGGGTTCGAACCCCTGCCGGCTCACCACTTTACTCAAGTTTAATCAAATACTTAGATGGAGCCGCCCGAACGGGAACCGCCTACGACCGCCGCTTTGGGGGACATATGGGGGACAAAGCAGCCTGTTTGGGTGAGATATACGCTATTCAAGCCCCTTCACATTCCGGTTGACCGAAGCACCAGTCAGTTCCGAAAAATTGATTCTAATTATTCGATTGGTGGAATTGATATTTGATCAATCGGCGCTGCCAATCGCACTGGCGGGGTGACCGCTCAGACCGGCGCGATTCAAAAAAACGGAAAAAATAAAATAGAGGCCGGAAATTTGGAGGCGCGATCAATCTATCCTGACCGTCTGGCTCCCATCGTCCACTGCGAGGGCGAAAGCGTGGTGTTGCGAAAAGCCCGGTGGGAAGGCTATGCCCGTAATTCTGATAGAACCCGAAGAATGGGAAGCGTGGCTAAGGGCACCTTGGCCGGAAGCGCAAGAACTCCAGGGGCCATTGGGAGGCCAGTTGGAGCAGATAGTCGAATGATGCTGGAGGTTCTATCTCGTAACGGGTTGCCCCCCCCTTGAGATAGCCTCCCAAAGCTACACACACTCTCTCATTGTCATAAATGGGGATCAACAGGGCCATTGGCTGAAGTATTGAAGATCAGTTTGGCGAGGCAATTCTACACTATAAAAGGATGACAAGGATGTACCAACACGCTGCACCGAAAGTTATGCTGATGAGTGCGTTCGCAATGATGTAGTATCGAAGCCTAAATGCCTGAAGCAACCTAGTTGCCCAACGTACAATTTCGTTGTCTGATGGATCAACTCGATGTGTTAGAAGCGACCATATAAAAGAAATCAAGAACGTGATTGCTGCGACAAAAAAGGGGTTAGCGGCTGAAAATTCTGCCAGCCAAAGGATTGAATCGTTAACTTCAGGGCTAAAATCTTCTTCATAGCGCGCTAAGAAACTTGCCGAAGCGATAAGACCAAACAGCGCAAAGAAGAAATTTCTAAAAGTCTCAATTCGCGACAATCGTTTCTGGTCGAAATGCTTAATTTCTTCCCGTGAAACTTGAAGCGATTGTTCTAAGTCTTTCGCGTTATAGCTCCTCGGCGAGCCAAGGTTCTTTGAGTAACACCGCTCGAACGACTTGGCATAAGCTAAAATTCCAGACGCCCTGAACAATGCCTTTTCGTTTCTGAACCTTTTGTACCTAATTATCGCGCGATACAGGTCGTGCTCTGTAGAATAAATCCATTGCGTATCACTAGACTCTACACGATGAACCTCCGTTATGGCATCGTGTTTTGGCTCATGATGCTGATGTACATGCGCGATGTCCTTGAGGAAGTAGAAAGCTTGGTTAGCTAGCAAGTGATCTAAACTTGCGCTATCGGTATTTGCTTCTGTCGCCGAATTATCCGTCTCGATTTCTACGTGCCCGCCCCGCTCAAGCCGAAATTTTGCGGTGAAACAAACGCCCTTAGAGCAAACTTCTTCAATCTTGCCACGCGAGGCGCCTGCCATGAAATCTGTGAATTGTGCTCTAATCAATTTTCCGACGCCTGGGCTCACTGCGTCGGATATCATTAGTATCTTTCCAGTGCACTCGTCGCCGCTTTCGGCAGTTTCAGCCAACAGAACAAACGAGAATTTTCCGCTAATGCCCAGAACCCAGTTAGCGATGTGTTCGCGGAAAAAGGCAACGATTTTCGCGTCATCTGCGTACGGCACTAACACGTCCAACAAGTCCCGGCGCTGATACACCGCATAACCGCCTGCTGTATCACGCCGTAGCGACTTAGTTGGAAACGACCCACAACCAATTGTCGTGAAGGACAGATTTCCGGTTACTGTTGGGACCCAGCCAGAATAATGCATTAACTTCTAGACGCGTCGTCCGATTACATCATCTACAGCTTCACGGCTGAGTCTGTGTTGAGGTTGGAGCTTACGAGTCTTGATGCAAATCGCTAAGCCGTGGCTGGTGCGCGTTTCTCCGTCCTTCGGGTAGGTGCCAAAATCACCTGCTGCGACTTTAAAAACGTTGTTGCTTGGCATGCAGGACTTATTTGCATCGTATGCTTGACGCCCCCAAAAACCCGCACGAAAAGTAACAACAGCGAAGTAGAGCGCAAATACCCCACAGGCAACACCTGCTACTGTAAGCGTAATCTCGTATACAAACGACATTTCCTCACTCCGACTCATTGCGGCCGGGACTCTGCCCGACCGCCTATGAATTCAAATCTAATACGAAAGCCCATTGTTTGTAAAGAAGCGGCAGTTTGGGCTGATTTTATACACTACCAGAGCCTAACAGCCCGACCTCGCCACCACCAACGGCGGATCGGGCGGGAACGACCGAATATCGAACTAGGTAAAGCGCGTGCCATCGGGGTTGCACTTGTTGCCCCATGACAGGCCCTGTGCACCCCGCCGGATCAATGCGGCCCGGAAGGCGTTTAGGTCGATCAGATACCAGCTATCAATTGCTGTCTGCGAGGTGTTGGCGTGACCGTAGAAAAGCCAATCGCCCTTGCCGTTCACTATCTTGGATAGCTCGGTTTCTGCCCCGCTGGGGACGCGAGAGCGGATTGTGAACTGATAGGGGAAGCGGTCGGCATATCCCGGCCTGCGCACCCGTGCGGCAATCCGCATGTCGCGGGCATCAAGCATCAGAAGATCCGTTGCGTGTTGCATGTCCAGAAGGGCCGGGGCAGCTTCCAGAAGGTGACAGCCAACTATGCCCTTGATCTGGGGCAGAAAGCGGTCTGACCAACTGCGATTTATGTCGTAGTGAAACGTCATGGGGTTACGACACGGCAGGCGCTGGGTACATGCGCCCTGATCGCATCGAGCGTCGATCAGCGGAAATCGGAAACGAAAACGGACGGCCCACGAACCTGCGGGCCGTCCCTGAGCGTGCCTGTGTCTCAGGCGTCAGCGATCACCCCCTTTCGCGCCCAATGCCTCCACACCATCCATGATCTCGCCAGACATGCGCACAGCAAGCTCCAGAACACGATCCAGCCCTTTCCAGTCGAGGCCCGATGTTTCGTTTTCCTCAGCCGCCAGTGCGCAACGCAGAAGCGAATGCAGATCAGCGGCCTTGCTGTAGAGGTCGGGTTCCTTCCGGAGTTGATCAAGCATTGGACATGCCTCTGCGTTGGGTATCTGAGAGACACTGCAAAGCATCGCTCAGTTGGTTCATCATCCCTTCCGCGACTTCTGCAACCGCAACGCGGGCGTTACTGTGGCCATTGTTGTCGAGGTGATTTACGCCCTCCATTACGCCGCACAGCATGATCGAATAATGCTCGCAGTCGGAGAGCGTGGCGTCTTTGGGTAGATTTGGGTATTCCATTGGTTTATTCCCCATCTTTGATTTTGATCTGGTCGAGCGCCTCGGCAAGCACTTTGGCGCGATCAAGGGCTGCGACGGTCACGGCCACGCGGGCGCTGTCAAACTGTTTGCCCTCGTTGCTCATCAGGCTGATGCCATCGAGCATTTCCGCCAAGATGACTGCATCGCTCTGGCAGTCTCGGATTGCTTGGGCTGCGTTGGTTGCCATTTGGATTTCCTCCTGAGGTTAATGGATGGCGTATTCATGCACTGTGCCGTTCACCGCGATCCGCGAAACAGTTTCGAGGTTCACAGAGCGCGGCGCGGCGGCTTCCGTATCCCATACGGGCATAAGGTTTGGATGACGGGCCGCGCGGGTCTTCACGGCCTTCTGAGCGGCCTCACAGGCGGCATCGCCCTTCACATGGTATTTCAGCTTGGCGGGCTGGACACGCATCACGCGGCGCGTTCCGTCCTTCTTGGTGAAGATGACAGTGGCAAACCGGCCCTCTGCGCTGGCGATGAGCGCGCGCTTTTGCTCCAGTTCAGCGGCGGCGCGTTCGCGCTGCTTGGCGACGTGGCAGGCCGCGCGCAACTCGGCAAGGCGCTGAATGCCCTCGTGGCCCAAGGTCGAGCGGTTTTCCATGCAGGTGATTTCCGCCTTGATCTCATCCACCGGACGGTTTGCCAAGGCTTCGCGCCTGCGCTGGGCCTGTGCGGCCATCACGGCAACACGCACCTCTGCCTTGGCTGTTCCCCATGCCGATTGAAGGGCGCGGGACAGGAGGGCGGGAAGCGTTTCGCCGTTGCCCTGAAACCGGCGAACGATCACCCAGGCGGCTTTCATGATTTCTGCGCGGTCGTACTTCATGCTGCTAACCCTGTTGCTGTTTTACTTACCTTGTATTAAGTATAGGTACAGGGTTGGCACATTGTCAATACACTGTATGCAAAATAACATACGAGGTTAGCAGTGACGCCAGCACAATTGAGAATGGCCCGCAACGCATTGAGGATTGGAACACGTGAACTGGCGGAAATGGCCGGTGTATCTTTCACGACAATTAGTCGCTTTGAGACGGAAAAAGGCGGGCTGCAGCATGCAAGCGCAGAGGCGATAAGAAAATCGCTCGAAGAACATGGCATCCAGTTCCTGGATGACGGTCAGGTTGCCTCAGGGCCAGGGGTGGCGTTGAAGAGCGATAGCCAATGATCAGGGTTATTCGAGCATCGCTGTTCTACGGCCTATTCTGCGTGGCGACGGCTTCCCATGCTCAGCAAATCAGTGGCAATGAGCTTCTGGAAACCTGTAAGAGCGAAAACCAAGTCATGGCCGGGTTTTGTATTGGCTACATCATAGGATATTCAGAGGGCGCGCCTTGGGGAGCGACGTTAGCGATTGTTCAAGCCACCGAAGACGCGGATACAGATAGATTAAACAAGCTGGCTAGTTTCGCCACGGGAAGCTGCGTTCCCTCAGAGGCTTCAAATGAACAACTACGAGATGTCGTTATAAAACATATGCAAAACAACCCAGAAACACGTCACACCAGCGCGCGAACCTTGATCTGGACAGCCTACAGCGAGGCTTTTCCATGCGAATAGCGCGACTCATACCCTCGAAGAACTGAACACCCAGTTCCACGATGATCCGGAAGAACAGCATATGACCGGAAAAATTCTTTCCCTCGCATTTCTTGGGCTATCCTTCGCATTCGGTTACTTCTGGTACGCCCAGTATTTCAGATGGCTCAGCTGTTTCAACGAACTGGGCCGCTGTTTCGATGCGGGGTCGGGCGTCGTCTATTTGGAGCAATCAGGACCTGCATGGCTCTCGCTTGCCGTTATCGCATTTGGAACTTCCCTGTATCTCTTCTGGCGGGCGAGCAAACCAAAACGGTAGTCTGGGTTGTCCGTCGTCATATAAAATGGAACATCAGAGCGGCTTGAGCATTGGAGGC
>NZ_CAJXIP010000060.1 GCF_913054395.1 uncultured Roseovarius sp. | reverse complement strand
TGACGGCTCTGCCGATCATCGAAACCCAGGGTGGTGACGTTTCGGCGTTTATTCCGACCAACGTGATCTCGATCACCGACGGCCAGATCTTCCTTGAGACCGAGCTTTTCTACCAGGGTATCCGCCCTGCTGTGAACACCGGTCTGTCGGTTTCGCGGGTTGGCTCTTCGGCGCAAACCAACGCGATGAAATCCGTTGCCGGTCCGGTGAAACTTGAACTGGCTCAGTATCGCGAAATGGCGGCCTTTGCTCAGTTCGGCTCTGACCTCGATGCCTCGACACAGCAATTGCTGAACCGTGGTGCGCGTCTGACCGAGCTGATGAAGCAGGCACAGTATTCGCCGCTGACCAACGCCGAGATCGTCTGTGTGATCTATGCCGGTACCAAAGGCTATCTCGACAAGATCGGCGTTGATCAGGTGGGACGTTTCGAGGCTGGTTTGCTGGGCCACCTGCGCGGCAAGCATGCCGATCTGCTGGACTACATCACCAAGGAAGATCCCAAGATCAAGGGTGAGGCCGAAGAGAAGATCAAGGCCGCGCTGGACGAATTCGCCGCTGACTTCGCTTAAGGGGAGATAAGGCAATGCCGAACCTCAAGGACCTTAAAAACAGGATCGCGTCGGTCAAATCGACCCGCAAGATCACAAAGGCCATGCAAATGGTTGCCGCGGCGAAACTTCGCCGCGCGCAGGAGGCTGCCGAACAAGCGCGCCCTTATACCGAGCGGTTCAATGCCGTGATGGGTAAACTGGCGGCATCAGTGGGCGACGCGGAAAACGCGCCGGTCCTGTTGCGCGGCACGGGCGAAGACAAGGTGCATCTGCTGGTTGTCATGACCGCCGAACGCGGGCTTTGCGGTGGCTTCAACGCCAATATCGCAAAGCTGGCCAAGGCGCATGCCGCAGATCTGCTGTCCGAGGGCAAGACCGTTAAAATCGTCACCGTTGGCAAAAAAGGCCGCGATGCGATGAAACGGGAATTCGGTCAGTATTTCGTGGATCACGTCGATCAGTCGGGCATCAAGCGCATCGGTTATGGCGATGCGCAGGCGGTGGCGGAAAGTATTCTGAAAAGCTTTGACGCCGGCGAATTCGACGTCGCGAAGATCTTTTTCTCGCGCTTTGAGAATGTGGTCAGCCAGATCCCGACCATGCAGCAGATCATTCCTGCTGATGTGAGCGATGCGGCAGAGGCAGCCGATACCGGCACGTTCTATGATTACGAGCCCGACGAGCAGGCGATCCTTGCGGACCTTCTGCCGCGCGGTGTTGCGACAGCCATCTTCAGCGCAATGCTGGAAAACGGTGCGTCGGAGCAGGGCGCGCGGATGTCCGCCATGGATAACGCGACACGCAACGCGGGTGAAATGATCGACAAGCTGACAATCGAGTTCAACCGCTCGCGTCAGGCCGTGATCACGAACGAGCTTATTGAAATCATTTCGGGCGCGGAAGCGCTTTAAGAAAACCGGAGACGTAAACATGGCAAAAGCAAATGGCAAAGTGACCCAGGTCATCGGCGCCGTGGTGGACGTTCACTTTGACGGCCACCTGCCAGCGATCTTGAACGCGCTGGAAACCGATAACAATGGCAAGAAACTGATCCTGGAAGTGGCTCAGCACCTTGGTGAGAGCACTGTTCGCACCATCGCGATGGATGCCACCGAAGGTCTGGTCCGCGGTCAGTCCGTGACAGACAGCGGCGAGCCGATTTCGGTTCCCGTCGGCAACGCCACCCTGGGCCGCATCCTGAACGTCATCGGCGAGCCGGTTGACGAGCAGGGCCCGGTCAAGGCGGACGAGCGCCGCGCGATCCACCAGCCTGCTCCTGAGTTCGCCGAGCAGTCGACAGAATCCCTTGTCCTCGAGACAGGCATCAAGGTCGTTGACCTTCTGGCACCCTACGCCAAGGGTGGTAAGATCGGCCTCTTCGGCGGTGCTGGCGTGGGCAAAACCGTTCTCATCATGGAACTGATCAACAACATCGCCAAAGTGCACTCGGGTTTCTCGGTGTTCGCGGGTGTTGGCGAACGGACCCGTGAAGGCAATGACCTTTACCACGAGATGATTGAATCGGGCGTTATCGTTCCCGACAATCTGACCGACTCCAAAGTGGCGCTGGTCTATGGCCAGATGAACGAGCCCCCGGGCGCGCGTATGCGGGTTGCCCTGTCGGGTCTGACCCTTGCGGAACAGTTCCGTGACCAGTCGGGCACAGACGTTCTGTTCTTCGTCGACAACATCTTCCGCTTTACGCAAGCGGGCTCTGAGGTGTCGGCGCTTTTGGGTCGTATTCCTTCGGCCGTGGGTTATCAGCCGACGCTGGCCACCGACATGGGTGCCCTGCAAGAGCGGATCACCTCGACCAAAGCCGGGTCGATCACCTCGGTTCAGGCGATTTACGTGCCTGCGGACGACCTTACCGACCCTGCCCCGGCGACTTCGTTTGCCCACCTTGACGCCACGACCGTTCTGTCGCGCGCGATCTCCGAGCTGGGCATCTACCCGGCCGTTGACCCGCTCGATTCGACATCGCGTCTGATGGATCCCGCCGTTGTGGGGGAAGAGCACTATCAGGTTGCACGTGACGTTCAGGGCATCCTGCAACGCTACAAGTCGCTGCAAGACATCATCGCCATCCTGGGCATGGACGAACTGTCGGAAGAAGATAAGCTGACCGTTTCGCGCGCGCGCAAAATTCAGCGCTTCCTGTCACAGCCGTTCGACGTGGCGAAGGTCTTTACCGGGTCCGACGGTATTCAGGTTCCGCTGGAAGAAACCATCGCATCGTTCAAGGCAGTTGTGGCCGGTGAATACGATCACCTGCCCGAAGGTGCCTTCTACATGGTTGGCGGCATCAGCGACGTGATCGCGAAAGCCGAACGCATGGCTGCCGACGCGGCCTAAGTAACGCGTGCAGACCCCGAGCGGATCACATAAGTGCGTCGCTCGGGCGCTGCATCATCAAGGAGGCCCAAATGGCTGATACAGTGCAATTCGATCTGGTGAGCCCTGAGCGGCTTCTGGCATCGGTCGCCGCCAAAGAGGTGCAGATCCCCGGTGCCGAGGGCGATCTCACGGCCATGGCCGACCATGCGCCGCTGATCACCACGCTGCGCCCCGGTATTCTGAAGGTTTCAGGCGCCGATGGCACTCGCGAATACGTCGTCACCGGCGGATTTGCGGAAATCAGCGGCGATAGCGTTTCGGTTCTCGCCGAACGTGCCGTGCCGCGTGAAGATATGACCGCGGAAGAGTTCAAGGCCATGGTCGCCCAGGCGACGGACAAGCTTGCGCATGCGCAGGAAACCTTTGTCAACGAACCCGGCCCCGTGGATGAGGCCGCCAAGCTTTTGGCGGATATGGTCGCGATCGGCGATCACATCGGTCTTTCGGCCAATTAAGGCCGCAAGCGAGTAACATCTAAAGGGGCCGTTTTGCGGCCCTTTTTTTCTTTTTCAGTTCTCAATTCTGCCAAGAACCCTTACTACAAAAGGCCGGACCCAAGAGGCAAAGCCATGAAAGTTTTCATCAATCAGGCCATTGGTATTGATCAGGGCGATGATGTGCTGTTTGCGGATTATGCAGACGGCGGCGAGATGTGGACCGGCCACGGGGCGCGGGAGCGACGCACAAAGGTTGTGTTCAGCAAACCGTTCAAGTCAGAGCCCGCCGTGCATATTGCCATGTCGCTCTGGGATATGGACAGTGCCACCAATGTGCGCGCCGATGTGACGGCGGAAATGATCACCCGCGAAGGCTTTGACGTGGTGTTTCGAACCTGGGGCGACACCCGCGTTGCGCGTGTCCGCGTGCGCTGGATGGCGATCGGCGAACTGTTCCACGACGACGACTGGCAGGACGTTTATTGAGATGAGGGGGGGCGTAGGTTTCGCCCGCCCTGCGCCAATCGCCCCCGTCCGATTGGTCAGAGTCCGCTTTGATCAGATCCCGAACTGGCCCTCATAGACCGGCTCAAGGGTGGGGGTCTCGAACAGTGACGACACGCTTGTGCCGTTCCAGATATTGAGAATCGCCTGGGCAAAGACCGGTGCCGTGGGCAGGATGCGGATGTTATGCGCGGCGCGCACAGCGGCAGAGGGCGCAATCGTGTCGGTCAGGACGAGGGACTTCATTACCGATTTCTCGACCCGCTCGACCGCCGGGCCCGACATGACGCCGTGGCTGATATAGGCGTGCACCTCTGAGGCCCCGTTTTCCATGAGCAGCTCTGCCGCCTTGCACAGAGTGCCGGCAGTGTCGCACATATCGTCAACCATCAGGCATTTCTTGCCACGGACATCGCCGATCACGGTCATTTCGGCCACTTCGCCGGCTTTCTCGCGGCGTTTGTCGACGATCGACAGGGGGGCCTCGATCCGCTTGGCCAGTTCACGTGCCCGGGCCACGCCGCCAACGTCCGGCGAGACGATCATCAGGTCATCCATCGCGCCCTTGAATTGCATCATGATATCAAGCGCAAAGATCGGCGAGGCATAGAGGTTGTCGACCGGAATGTCGAAAAAGCCCTGGATTTGTGCGGCATGCAGATCCATCGTAAGCACCCGCTCGATCCCCGCCTCGACGATCATGTTCGCCACCAGCTTGGCCGAGATCGGCGTGCGCGCCTTGGAACGGCGATCCTGGCGGGCATAGCCGAAATAGGGGATCACGGCGGTGATGCGTGCCGCCGAAGAGCGGCGCAGGGCATCGGCCATGATCAGCAATTCCATGAGGTTGTCATTGGCCGGGTTCGAGGTGGGCTGGATGATGAACATATCCTCGCCGCGCACGTTTTCGTAAACCTCGACAAAAATCTCACCGTCGTTGAAGCGCTCGACCCGAGCGTCGACAAGCCCCACGTTGACGCCACGATGCATTGACATCCGCCGTGCAATAGCCGTGGCAAGTGGCATGTTGGCATTGCCCGAAATAAGCTTGGGTTGCGATGATGTTGACATAGTGAGGTCCCCGGCTGTGCGATGTGACAGATTCGTGATGTTGACACCGCTTAGCATGTGCCTAGGGTCAGGCAAAGCTATGCAACGGGGGAGCGTGCCAAAATGGCCCATATCGACTATTATTTTTCAACTTTGTCACCCTATGCCTATCTGGCGGGTACCGGGTTGGAGGAAATTGCGGCCAGACACGGCGCGACGGTGACCTACAAGCCGCTTGATATCATGGCGCTGTTTGCGCGCACCGGCGGCACCCCGCCCGCCGAACGCCATCCCGCGCGCAATGCCTATCGCGCGCAGGAACTTCCGCGGCAGGCGAAAAAACGCGGCATGGCGCTTAATCTCAAGCCTGCACATTGGCCGACCAACCCGGCGCCCTCATCTTATGCGATCATTGCCGCGCAAAATGCGGGCGGCGGTGATCTTGGGGCGCTGGTGCATGGCATCATGCGCGCCTGTTGGGTGGATGATCGCGATATTGCCGGGGATGACGTGGTGCGCGAGTGTCTGGAAAAGGCCGGGTTCGATCCCAAGCTGGCCGATAGCGGTTTGCTGAGCGGGGCAGAGACCTATGCCCGCAACCTTGAAGACGCGGTGAATGCCGGGGTTTTCGGAGCGCCTTTTTACGTGGTGGACAGCGGGCAAAGTTTTTGGGGGCAAGACCGCCTCGACGAGCTTGATCTTCACCTGGCGGGCAAGCTCTGATCCCATGCCACGTGCCGAAAAGGCCGGGGTCGAGACCTATTGGTCAACATTCGGGCAGGGGCCGCGCGCGGCCCTGATGATCCATTGCGCCTTGGCCCATAGTTCAAGCTGGGGCGGCATGGGGCGCGCGCTGTCAAGCGCGTTAACCATGACTGCCTTTGATCGGCCCGGAAATGGGCGCAGTGCGGATTGGGATGGCTGCGGCGAAATACAGGAACTGAACACCCGGATCGCGGCCAGCTTTCTGGACGGTCCCGCGGATATCATCGGACATTCCTTTGGGGCGACGGTGGCCTTGCGGCTTGCGGTCGAGCGCCCCGATCTGGTGCGCTCGTTAGTTCTTTATGAGCCGGTGTTTTTCAGCGTGGCCCTTGCCGACCGGCCCGAACTGCGTGCGCCCCACGAGGCGGAAATGGCGGGCTATTCGCAGGGCATGGCCACCGGCGATCATCACAGCGCGGCAGAGGGGTTCATCCGGGTTTGGGGCGACGGGCGCCACTGGGCCGATTATCCCGAGGCCGCCCGCGCCTCAATGGCCGCGCATATGCCGGAGATCGAGGCGGCGAATCCTGCGCTCTATGATGACGTGGGCGACATGCTGGCGAGCGGCGCGCTGGAGAAGATCGTCGCGCCTGCGCTCTTGCTGGAAGGAAGCCGGTCCCCCGAGATTATCGCGGCGATCAACGAGGGGTTGGCAACGCGTCTCGGGCGGGTCGAGAGGTCGGTGATCATGGGAGCCGGGCATATGGGGCCAATCACCCATCCCGAACAGGTCAGCGCAGAGGTCCTGCAATTTCTGAGCTGGACGTGAGGGGGGGGATCAGCCGCGTGCGATGTCGAGAAACTCTGCGATTTGGCCCTCACTGATCGACCAGTCACAGACCAGCCGCATCATCAGCGGCTCGTCAGCGGGGCCGCTCTCAAGCGGACCGTCATAGAGGCCATAGGCTGCCCCCGCCGCCTTGAGCCGCTGATGCGTGGCGCGGGGCAGGGTGGCAAAGATCATGTTGACCTCTGGCTCGACCACGACATCGGCCTCTGGCAAGTCGCGCAGCCCGGCAACCAATGTCGCGGCGCGGGCATTGGCTGTGCGGGCAAGCTCAAGCCAAAGATCGTCCTTCAGGTAACCCAGCATCTGCGCCGACAAAAACCGGTGCTTGGAGAACAGATGCGCCGAGCGCTTGCGCCGAAGCTCGAATTCCCAGGCGTTTTCGGGGTTGAAAAAGATCACGGCCTCGACCCCGAGACAGCCGTTCTTGGTGCCGCCCATGCTGACGGCGTCAATCCCGGCCTTCCAGGTCATTTCGGCGGGTGTGCACCCAAGCGCGGCCACCGCATTGGCAAAGCGCGCGCCGTCAAGGTAGGTCGGCAAGCCATGATTGCGCGCCACAGAGGTCAGCGCCGCCAGTTCGTCACAGCCATAGACCCGGCCCCGCTCGGTGGCCTGCGTGAGGGCCAGCGGTCCGTGCTGGGCAACATGCACATCGCCTTTGGGCCAGGCGGCAATCGCGGCCCTCAGATCGTCGGGCGTCATCTTGTCGGCCGCGCCGGTCAGGCTTAGCTTGGCACCGCCGGTAAAGAACTCGGGGGCGTTGCATTCATCCGTATGGATATGTGCCAGCGGCGTGCAAAAGACTGTCTGCCAGGGCTGTGACAGGGTCGCCAGCGCCAGGGCATTCGCCGCCGTGCCGGTTGCGACCAGGTAAACGCTGGCCTGTGGCGCCTCGAACAGGGCGCGGATCTGATCGCGTACTCGCTCCATCAGGGCATCTTCGCCGTAAGACGGTTGAAACCCGGTGTTGGCCTCGGCCATGGCCGCCATCACCGAAGGGTGCGCGGGGCCGGTATTATCAGAGCCAAAAAACATCAGATCGGTTCCTCGATTATATGATCTTCCCACTCGTCCTCGGGAACCTCGAACTCGGGGAGGGTGCGTGATTGCATCGACACGCGGGCGTCATGCACGCTTTGCGGATCGCCCGAGACAAGCGGGTGCCAGTCAAAAAGCGGCTTGCCCTGATGCAACAGTTTGTAGGCGCAGGTTTCGGGCATCCAATAGAGGTGGCCGTCAAGATTTTTCGGGCTGAGCGAGATGCATTCCGGCACGAACTGATGGCGGATCGGATATTGCGAACAGCGACAGGTGGTGTCGTCAAACATCCGGCAGGCGATCCGGGTCAGGACGACTTCGCCGCTGTCTTCATCCTCAAGCTTGTTCATGCAGCATTTGCCACAGCCATCGCAGAGCGCTTCCCATTCGTTTTGGGTCATGCGCTCAAGCGGGGTGGTTTTCCAGAAGTCGGGGCGCAGGCCGCTGCGGTCAATCGGATCGCTCATAGGGCGGCCAGGATCTGGCGGGCGCGCAGGCAATCGGCATCCATCTGGGCGATGAAGATTTCCAGGCTGTCAAAGGTTTCTTCCGGGCGCAGGTATTCGACAAGACCGACCGACAGGTCGGTGCCGTAGAGATCGCCGGAAAAGTCGAAAATGAAGGTTTCCAGATTGGCAACCTCGCCGTCGAACATCGGGCGCACCCCAAGCGAGGCGGCGCCGTGATAGGTGCCCTTGTGGGGCCCGTCGAGGATATCGACCAAAACGGCATAAACCCCGAACCTGGGCGGGTGCAGCCCGGCAATCGACATGTTCGCGGTAGGATAGCCAAGCGCGCGCCCGCGCTGTTCGCCGCCCACGACAGGGCCTTCGATACGGTGCCAGTGACCAAGCATGCTGGCGGCGCGTTTCGGATCGCCCTCTGACAGCGCGCGCCGGATCGCGGTCGAAGAGACCTGTCCGGCATCGCCTTCCAGAAGCCGGGCGATGGTCACGCCAAAGCCCATCTCGGCGCCGAATGCCTCGAGATCGCCGGCATTGCCTGCGCGCCCCTTGCCAAAGCAGAAATCGGCGCCGACCACCACATGGCGCAGGCCAAGGCCGTCGCTGATGACCTTGCGGGCGAATTCCGCTGGCGTCAGCGCGCTGAGGGCGGCGTTGAAATTGATCTCGTAAAGCCGCTCGACCCCGAGCTTTTCAAGCCGGTGCGCACGCGCCTCTGGCCCCATGAGGCGAAAGGGCGGCGCATCGGGCGCGAAGTATTCGCGCGGGTGCGGCTCGAACGTCAGAATGCCAAGCGGGGCGTTGATCGCGGCACCGGCCTCGCGGGCGATGTCGATCACCGATCGGTGGCCAAGATGCACGCCATCGAAGTTGCCGATGGCGGCGCTGGCGCCACGATCGGCCTCGGTGACGTATTGGAAATCGCGGATGATATGCATGGCGCTAGGCCTAGCGCCGCCAAGGCGCGGGCGCAAGCCTGAACACGCGCTCAGTTTGGCGTGGCGCGCCGGTGGCGCTGCATGATGGCGATGGCAACATAGGTCACCATCAGAAAGGCAGATATCCCGGCCAGAAACAACAGCAGGGCGGCCATCATCGGCGACAGGGCGGCACCGACCGGCAGCGCCCCGGAGAGTGCATCGGGCAAGGCGCCGGTGGCAATGGTCACGCCAAGGGTCGTGCCCAGCCATGCCAGCATCGCCCCAAGCCCGAGCCGGAGCGTGACCCCAAGCGGCCCGCGTCGCGCCCTGAGGCCCCGGCGCAGTGCGGCGATCTGGCGGGCAAGGTCCTGTTGCATGGCGATCAGCGCGGGCACCACCAAAAGCACCAGAAGCATGCCAAAGCCAAGGCCATAGACCAGCGTGATCACCGTCGGCTTGAGAAACTGCGCCTGCGTCGAGCGTTCAAACAGCAGCGGCGTCAGTCCCAGAACCGTGGTAAGTGTGGTCAGAAGTACCGGGCGCAGCCGGTCGGCAACCCCGTCGATAATGGCGGGGATCACGCCGCGCTCGCGGGCGTATTCGTCAATCGCCGTCACCAGAACGATGGAATCGTTGATGATGATCCCGGTCATCCCCAACAGGCCGACCACCGTGAACATGCTTAGCGGCACGTCCCATTGCGCATGGCCATAGATCGTGCCGACAAGGCCGAAGGGAATGATCGCCATCACCACAAGCGGGCGGGTCCAGCTTGCAAAGACCAGCGACAGCACAAGGTAGATCCCCAGAAGCGTCAGGATCAGGCCAAGCCGGGCGTCGGCCATGAACTCGTCCTCTTGCTCGGACAGGCCGGCAAGGCGCCATTCGACCTGATATTCGCTGGCCACTTCGGGCAGGATTTCGGTTTTCAAAAGCGCGCTGATCTCGCTGGCGCGGGCCGGATCGTCCTCGGAGATGTCACCGGTCACATTGATCAGCCGCAGGCCGTTTTCGCGCCGCACCGTGGAAAAGCCGGTGCGCTGTGTGACGCTGACGATATCGGCCAGCAGAACATAGTCGCCGCCCGGCGTGCGCAGCTGCATCCGCTCCATGAAATCCGCCGTCAGCTCGCCCTCGGGCAGCTCGACACGCACCTCGGCAGAGCGCGACCCGTCGGGATAGGTCGCGGCCTCGATCCCGCCAACCCGGTGGCGCAAAACGCGCCCCAGATCGTCGATTGCAAAGCCAAGTGCCTGTCCCTGCGGGGTCAGTTCAAGGATCAGTTCCTCTTTGTCATAGGCAAGATTGTCTTCAACCGCCGAAACCTCGGGAAAACGCGAAAGCGCCGCCTTGAGCGCCTCGGCGGCGGATTTCAGGATATCGGCGCTTGCGCCGTAGAATTGCACGTCAAGCGCGTCACCGCCGGGGCCGGACCGGCCGCCGCGAAAGCTCAGGGTTTCGACCAGCGGGTGACGTTCGACCCGGTCCTGAAGGTCGGCGACAAAGGCAAAGCTTGAATAGGGCCGCAGGTCGGCGTCGATCAGCTCGATCGTGATGCCGCCAAGCAAATCGGCGTCCTTGCTGTCGGCCCCGGCAAGCCCGCGCCCTGCCGTGCCACCGATCTGGGCAATCACGTAATCGAGCGGATTGACGCCGTGTTCGGCCTCGTATTCGGCGCCAAGCGTCTCGGTGGCGCGCTGCATCTCGCGCATCATGGCAAGGGTGTCGTCGCGGGTGGCGCCGGGGCTCATGGCGAAGTTGCCGCTGACGCTGCCGCGTTCGGGGGCGTTGAAAAACCGCCATGTGACATCGCCGCGGATAAAGACTGCCGCCTGACCTGCCAGCAAGAGGATGGCGCCCGCCAGCACCACATAGCGCGCCCGGATCACAAGCGCGATCAGTGGGCGAAAGGCGCGCTCGCGAAACCAACCAAAGCCGCGATTGACCACCCGGCTTGGCCAGTCATACCAATGCAGCCGCCCTGAATGGGCAAGCGCATGTGCCATGTGATGGGGCAGGATCAGGAAACACTCGATCAGACTTGCGATCAGCACAGCAATCACGGTGAAGGGGATGTCGTAGATCAGGTTGCCAAACCGTCCGCCGATCACCGCCAGCCCGAAAAACGCGATCAGCGTGGTCAGCGTGGCGGAAAACACCGGAAGCGCCATGCGGGCGGCGGCGCGCTCGGCGGCGACCATCGGCGGCTCGCCCAGTTTGCGCAGGCGCGCATCGGCGTGTTCACCGACCACGATAGCGTCATCGACCACGATGCCAAGGGTGATGATAAGCGCGAAAAGCGAGATCATGTTGATCGTAAGCCCGGCGGCAAACATAAGCGCCATCGCCGCCATCAGGGCGACGGGAATGCCCGCCGCCACCCAGAAGGCGGTGCGTGCGTTGAGAAACAGGAACAACAGCCCGATCACAAGCGCCAGACCGGTCAGCGCATTGTCAAGCAGCATGGCGATGCGCCCCGAAATGGCCTCGGCGCGGGTGCGGATAAGGGTGATGTCAACGCCTTCGGGCAGGGTTTCGGCCATCTGGTCGGCGAGGATCTGGACCTTGTCCTGGATATCAAGTGCATCGCCGCGCGCCGAGCGGTCGACACGTACGGTTATGGCCGGTTCGTCGCCGACGAAATAGGCGATCTCGCGCGTCACCCCCTGAACACGGACGCGTGCCACGTCGCCCACCGTCAGCGCCGTGCCGTCGGGATTGGAGCGCAGCACCACATCGGCAAGCTGATCCGGGCGCCGCTTTTCCACGCCGGTGCGAATGCGGGTATTGGTGCCGGTCATGTCGCCCGCCGGGTCGGCGGTGATTTCGGCGGCAAGGGCGGCGGCGATCTCGGCCATGGTGATGTCATTGGCGATCAGGCTGGTCGAGGGCACTTCGACGATCGTTTCGGGCGCGGCGACGCCCTGAATGGTGGTGCGGGTGACGCCCGCATCAAACAGGCGGATCACGAATTCGTCCGCCAGAAGCGCGAGTTGCTGAGGGCCGACCGGGCCGGTGATCACCACATCGGTCACCCGGTCACGCCATGCCCCGCGCCGCACGACCGGCTCGTCGGCCTCTTCGGGCAGGGTGGTGATGATGTCGAGGGCGGCCTGTACCTCGTCGGCGGCGCGCCCCATGTCCCAGCCGGGTTCGAATTCAAGGGTAAGGGTGGCGCTGTTCTCGCGGCTGCTGGCGCTTGAGCTTTCGACGCCCTCGACCGCCAGAAGGGCGGGTTCGAGAAGCTGGACAATGGCGTCGTCGACATCCTCGGCGCTGGCGCCTTCCCAGGTGACCGAGACACTTATGTTGTCGATCACCACATCCGGAAAGAACTGCGCGCGCATGCGCGGCAGGGCGGCAAGGCCAAGCGCCAGCATCACCACAAGCAAAAGGTTCGCCGCCGTGCGGTGGCGGGTGAAATAGGACAGGATGCCCTGTAGTGGCCCGGTGGGCGCGCCCTGCATGGCCTATCCCCCGATCTTGCGTTCAAGCCGCTCGACCATGCCTGCGGGAACGCGAGGTTTGTCGAGCTGGGCCAAAAGGCGCTCTTTAACGGCGGCGGGCATGTCATTGCTTGACTGTACGAAGGACACCAGCCGCGCGCGCCGGTCGGGGCTGAGTTCCACCAGGTTGGCGGGTTTGGCGGTGCCCTCGTCGCCCTCTTGCATCGCCGCTCCGGGCGAGAGCCGCCGCACCTTGATGCCGGGGCCAAGCACCGGGGTGCGCTGGTTCACCACCTCGCGCCCGGCTAGCCCCGGCGCCCGCACGAGGATATCGTTGCCCTGACGGCGCAAAAGGGTCACGGCGCGCGCCTCAAGCCGGTCGTCAGCCGCCAGCACAAGCACCGCGCCATCCGCGCCTAGCGCCGAAGCGGGCAGGGTGATGACGCGATCAAGCGGCGGCTCGTCGATGCGCAGGGTGACGAAATCGCCGGGCTTCATCGCCGGGGCATTATCCAGCGTCGCAAAGATCAGCCGCCCGGTGCGCCCCTCGCCGACGGCGGCGCTGTCGCGCGAAATCCGCCCTGTGGCGGTGAGTTCAAGGCCAAACACATCAAGGCTTACCCGGACCGGCGCCGGGATCAGGGCGCCCTTGTCATCGAGAAGCCGGGCATATTGCGGGGTCGAGACGCGAAACGCCACCTCAAGCGAGGTGGCATCGACAAGCTGCGCCAGTTGTTCATTGGCCGATACAAGCCGCCCGGCCACGACGCTTACGTCGCTTAGCGTGCCGCTGAAACCGGCGGTGATCCGGGTTTCGGCAAGGCGGCGCTCGGCCTCGGAGAGCAACAGGTCGGCACGCGCAAGATCGGTCGCCGCCTGATCAATCCGCGCCTCGGCGAGGGCAAGCGCCTGACGGCTGCCCAGCACCGATTGGCGGGCCTGTGCGGCGGCAAGCTCGGCGGCCTCGACGGTGGCGGTGGTGCCCACGCCGCGCGATTGCAGGTCGCGCTGACGGGTCAGGGCCCGTTCCTGCAAGGCGTATTGATCGCGCGCCGCCTCAAGCTCGTCGCGCGCAAGATCAAGCGCGCGAGCGGCCTCGCGTTGTTCTGCCTCGGCATCCATCCGGTCGGCGCGGGCGCGGTCACGTGCGGTTTGCGCATCGGCTGGGTCGATGCGGGCCAGGAATTGTCCGGTGCGGACCTGTCCGCCCTCGACGAAATCGGGGGAAAGTTCGGTTATGATGCCGCTGGCCTGGGTGCGCAGTTCCAGCGTGCGCCGGCTCTGGATCTGGCCAAAGGCCGTCAGGACCGGGGTTGCGCGGGCCTCTTGTGCAAGGGTGGTGCGCACCGCAAAGACACGCTCGCGGCGATCCGGCTGGCGTGGTTCCTTGGCCATGCGCTCGGACACGGCGCTGACCACGGTCTGACCGGCATAGGCCAAAAGCCCCAAGGTCAGCGACAGAAGGAACAGCCCCGTCAGGCACTGGCGCAAAAACCGCATGAAACGCAACCCCATGATATGGCCCAAACCGCAGATGGACCCCTTGGAAATGTAACCCTGACAGGTGAAATGCCAAGCCTGTTGGGCGTTATACGCCGGGCTGCGTTATTTCCGTCGCTGATGTTCGTCCAATCGCGGCATGATCTCGACGAAGTTGCAGGGCCGGTGGCGATAATCAAGCTGAAGCTTGAGGATTTCATCCCAGGCATCGCGACAGGCGCCGGGGCTTCCGGGCAGGGCAAAGAGATAGGTGCCGCCCGCAACCCCGCCTGTGGCGCGGCTTTGCACGGCGCTGGTGCCGATTTTGCTCATGCTGACCATGGTGAACACCGTGCCGAAGGCGTCGATTTCCTTTTCATAGACATCGCGGTGCGCCTCGACGGTGACATCGCGCCCGGTAAGGCCGGTGCCGCCGGTCGAGATCACCACGTCAATGTCGTCGCGCGCGATCCACGCACGCAACTGCTCTGCGATCTCGGCGCGTTCGTCGCGCAGGATCATGCGGTCGGCAAGGGTGTGTCCGGCGGCCTCAAGGCGATCAACAAGGGTCGCGCCGGATTTGTCCTCGCTCAGGCTGCGGGTGTCGCTGACCGTGAGAACGGCAATGCGCACGGGGATGAAGTCTTTGGTTTCGTCAATGCGGGACATGCTGGGTCAACTCCGTTCCAAAAGGGCAAGGCGGGCGGCGAGGGCGGTAAAGATCACGGCCGATATCGCGCCAAGCCCGCGGGAAAAGCGCGCCGAGGTCGCCATGCGGCGGCCAAGCGAGGCCGCAAAGACGCCAACCGCGCCGTTGATTGAAAAGCCGCCAATCGCCAGCACCAGCCCGAAGATCAGGAACTGTGCCAGGATCGCGCCGCGCGCGGGATCGACGAATTGCGGCACGAAGGCCAGCACGAAAAGGATCACCTTTGGATTGGTGAGATTGACCATCATGCCCGCCCGAAAGGCGCGGGCCACGCCAAGATCGGGGGCATCCGGGCGCGGGGGCTGCGCGCGCAGCGCACCTACCGCCAGCCACAAGAGATAGGCCACGCCGATCCAGCGGATCGCATCGAACAGCCAGGGCAGCGCCGCCACCACCGCCCCAAGGCCAAGCCCGGCCAGCGTGATATGCACCATGCCGCCCGCCGAAATGCCGGCACTTGCGGCCACCGCCGCGCGCGGCCCGGAGCGCAGCCCAAGCCCGAGGCAGAACATCATATCCGCCCCCGGCGTCAGGTTGAGGGCAAGCCCCGCCGGAACGAAGGCCAAAAGAACAAGCGGGTCGATGATCATGCGGGGAACTCGAACCAGTTGACGGTGGGGCCGAGGTTGACCACGCGGGTGGCGCCGATCTGGCCGGTAACGCCCCAGCTGTCGTGGATATGGCCGCAAAATGCGAGGCGCGGCTGAATGCGCTCGATTGCATCGCGGATCGCCGTCGAGCCGACCGATTGTCCGGTCGAGGTGACATCGGCCAGGCCCTTGGGTGGGGAATGCAGGATCAGGATGCCGGCGGTGGTGCAGGGGGCAAGCATAGCGCTCGCCTGGGCCTCGGACAGATCGCAGGACCAGGCGCCAAACGGCGTAACCGGCACGCCGTACCCCAGCCCGAAAAGCCGCAGATTGCCGATCTTCGTGCCGCTGCCATGCAGCACGGTCATGTTGGGCAGGGCGGCGGCGCGCAGGTCCGGTGCGCTTTCGGCATTGCCGGGCACCACCACCATCGGCGCGGTGATCGTGCGCAGAAGATCCATCGCCTCGTCAAGACCCTGGCGCATGTTGCAAAAGTCGCCTGCGCCGATGACAAGGTCGGCCTCTGCGCTGGCCGCGACCAGATCGGCGGCACGCGCGCGCGCCAGATGCAGATCGGAAAAGGCGAGAATCTTCATGCCCCGCCCCGAAGCCGCGCCTGAAGCGACAGAAGATCAGCCCATGCCTCGCGCTTGGCCGAGGGCGTCCGCAACAGATAGGCCGGATGCACCATCGGCAGCGCCGGTTTGCCAAAGGCCGTCGTCCAAGTGCCGCGCAACCGGGTGATGCCGCGCTTCTCAAGCCCCGCATCACAGCTTATGTTGCCCATCAGCACCACGAAATCCGGATTGGCAAGCGCCACGTGGCGGGCCAGGAAGGGCCGCATCATCGCGATTTCATCCGCGGTGGGATCGCGGTTTTGCGGCGGGCGCCAGGGCAGGACATTGGTGATATAGATCCCGTCCTCGGGGCGCTTGGGGGCACGGCCAAGGCCGATGGCGGCGAACATGCGGTCCAGAAGCTGCCCGGCGCGCCCGACGAAGGGGCGGCCTTCGCGATCCTCGTCGCGCCCCGGCGCCTCGCCGATGATCATCACGCGGGCGCCGGGCGTGCCGTCGCTGAACACCAGATTGCGCGCCCCGCGTTTCAGATCGCAATGCGGGAAGGCCGCCAGTGCGTCTTTCAGATCTTCAAGCGAGCCTGCGTTGGCGGCGGCGGATGTGGCGGCCGCGACAGGATCGACCACCGGCTCGGGGCCCGGCGCGGCCGTCGGCGCGGTGGGCGCCGGGGGCGCGGTGGCGGGTTTGGCGGATTTTTCCGGCAGCTCATAGCGGTTGACGGCGGTGTCGCCAATCGCCTCGGTCGCGCCGAGTTCGATTTGCCAGGCCAGCAAGGCCTTTGCGTCGTGATATCCGAGAACCGATTCCATGACCATAAGCTACCTCGGGCGGACGCCGCGTGAAAGCCGCGATAGTTGCGGGCTGCAAACCAGCGGAATTTGAGTATTTGTGGAAAGATGAAAGCCCCGGCTTGCCCCTGAGGCATGCGGTTTTTATAAGCGGGGAAAATCGGAATGGAGGCGGCATGACCTTTTCACACTCCCACCTTTTGGGGATCGAGCCACTGGCGCCTGCCGATATTACCGCCATTCTGGATCTGGCCGATGATTACGTGGCGCTGAACCGGCGTGATGTGAAGCATGGCGATGCTCTTGACGGGCTGACGCAGATCAACATGTTCTTTGAGAATTCGACCCGCACGCAGGCCAGCTTCGAGCTGGCCGGCAAGCGCCTTGGGGCGGATGTGATGAACATGGCGATGCAGGCCAGCAGCATCAAGAAGGGGGAGACCCTGATTGATACGGCGATGACCCTCAATGCGATGCATCCCGATTTGCTTGTGGTGCGCCATCCCCATTCGGGGGCGGTGGATCTTTTGGCGCAAAAGGTGCGCTGCGCCGTGTTGAATGCAGGCGACGGGCGGCACGAACACCCCACCCAGGCGCTTTTGGATGCGCTGACGATCCGGCGGGCCAAGGGGCGGCTTCACCGTCTGAATGTCGCGATTTGCGGCGATATTGCGCATTCCCGCGTGGCGCGGTCGAATCTCTTGCTGTTGGGCAAGATGGAGAACAGGGTGCGTCTGATTGGGCCGCCGACCCTGATGCCCGCGCAGATTCGAGAATTTGGCGTCGAAGTTTACGACGACATGCGCGAAGGCCTCAAGGATGTGGATGTGGTGATGATGCTGCGTCTTCAGAAAGAGCGGATGGATGGCGGGTTCATCCCGTCGGAGCGGGAATATTACCACCGTTACGGGCTTGATGGCGAAAAGCTTGCCTATGCTCGCGAGGACGCGATCGTGATGCATCCCGGACCGATGAACCGCGGTGTCGAGATTGATGGCGAGATTGCCGATGACATCAACCGTTCGGTCATTCAGGATCAGGTCGAGATGGGCGTTGCGGTGCGCATGGCGGCGATGGATTTGCTGGCGCGCAACCTGCGCGCGCGGCGCGCAGAGGCGGGCGCGGCCATATGACCACGGTCCTGCGAATCCCCGAGGGCGAGGCGCATGTGCTGCGGGTGTTTTCCGTTGGCGAGAAGCCAGAGGCGCCGCTTGCGGATGAGGCTGTTTTGCAGGCGCTGGGCGCAGAAGTGATCATCACCGCCGAGGTCGAGCTTTTCGATGTGAGCGATTTGCAGGATTTGCCCTTGTCGGACTATCTTGCCGAGGGCCACGGCATAGCGCGCGATCAGCTTGACCCGATGCGTGCGCAGCTTGACGGCCTGCGAGGGCGGGTCGTGTTGGTGCCGTCGCGCGCCTTTGAGGGGCGCGCGCAGGAGATGCGGCCACAAGCCCCGTTGCGGATGATCGGGCGCTTTAGCGAAGATGTGGCGCCGGTCAGTTTCGTGCCTTTGCCTGCCGGCGGGGCGCAGGGGGTGATCTCTTTGCGGCCTGACAGGCGGCCACAGCGCCAAAGGGCGGCGCGCTGGCTGGCGCTCGGGTTCTTTGCGGTTCTGGCGCTGGTTCTGGCGATGGTGATCAGTCTTGTGGTGCTGCCGTGATGGAGGAGGGGCTTGTCTATTCGATGGTGCCGACCACGCCGCTTTTGGCGGGCGAGCGGGTGATGCACAGCTTTGCCCCCGATCGCGCTACCTATTGGCGTGACCATGCCTGGCTTGCGGCGGCGGCTATGGCGCTTGGCATGCTGGCGCTTTGGCTTGCGGGCAATCCGCACGTCTGGACCGGGGCAGTTGGCGGGTTTGCCGCAGTAGCGGTGCGCGCGTTTTACGTGGCCTCGGACGAATTGCAGGCGCGGTGGGATCTGACCGACCGCCGCCTTTTGGGCCCCCAGACACGCGCCGTGCCGCTGGCGCAGGTCGCGACCCTGCGCGGCCTTGGCAGTGCGGTGCAGGTGGTGACCAGAACCGGCGACAAGCATCTGTTGAAATATCAACCCGACCGCGCCGATACGATGGCCCGGATCAGGGCGGCGATTGCCGCAGCATAAGGAGAGCGCGATGCAGGAACCGAAAGACCCCAAGATGTCGGGCCGGATCGCGATGATCGCCCTTTTGGTCATATTCGCCCTCACCGGGGTGATGATCTGGGTGGCGGCATGAGTGAGCTGCGTAGACGGTGGACTTCAGACAGAAAGACTGGCCAATGAGCAAAACCCTTTTCACCAACGCCCGGCTGATCGACCCAGAGGCAGGCACGGACAGGCTTGGCTGGCTCTTGGTCAAGGGCGGCAGTATCGCCGCGCGTGGCACGGAGGCTGAACCGAAAGCCGAGACCGTGATCGACTGCGGCGGTCAGTGCCTTGCGCCGGGTATCGTCGATATCGGGGTCAAGGTCTGCGAGCCGGGCGAGCGGCACAAGGAAAGCTATCGCTCGGCCGGCCTTGCGGCGGCGGCGGGGGGGGTGACCGCCATGGCCACGCGGCCCGATACATTGCCTTCGATCGACAGCCCCGAGGTGCTTGAATTCGTGGCCCGGCGCGCCAATGAGGCGGCGCCGGTCAACGTGCTGCCGATGGCGGCGCTGACCAAGGGGCGCGAGGGGCGCGAGATGACCGAGATCGGTTTTCTGATGGATGCCGGTGCGGTTGCCTTTACCGACTGCGATCATGTGGTGCGTGACAACAAGGTGTTGAGCCGCGCGTTCACCTATGCGCGCAGCCTTGGCGCACTGGTCATTTGCCACCCGCAGGATCCCGGTCTTAGTGCCGGCGCCGCTGCGACGAGCGGCAAGTTCGCCAGCCTGCGCGGCCTGCCTGCGGTGTCGCCCATGGCCGAGCGGATGGGACTGGATCGCGATATCGCGTTGCTGGAAATGACCGGGGCCAAGTATCACGCCGATCAGATCACCACCGCACGCGCCCTGCCGGCGCTTGAGCGGGCCAAGCGCAACGGGCTTGATATCACCGCGGGCACGAGCATTCACCACCTCACGCTGAACGAGCTGGACGTGTCGGATTACCGGACCTTTTTCAAGGTCAAGCCGCCGCTGCGATCCGAAGAGGATCGGCAGGCGGTGATCGAGGCGCTGCGCTCGGGGTTGATTGATATCATCAGCTCGATGCACACGCCGCAGGACGAAGAAAGCAAGCGCCTGCCCTTCGAAGAGGCGGCCAGCGGCGCGGTGGCGCTTGAAACGCTGTTGCCCGCCGCCCTGCGGCTTTATCACGCCGAGGCGCTGGACCTGCCGACGCTGTTCCGGGCGATGTCGCTTAATCCGGCGCGTCGGCTTGGGCTTGCGTCGGGGCGGCTGGCGGTGGGGGCGCCTGCGGACCTGGTGCTGTTCGATCCGCATAAGCCGTTTGTGCTGGATCGCTTTGCGCTCAGGTCGAAATCCAAGAACACGCCCTTTGACGGCGCGCGCCTGCAGGGTAAGGTACTGGCAACTTATGTTGCCGGAACCCCTGTTTATGAGGCCGAGTGATGCCGCTTTTTGAAACCACGAGTGCCGGTCTGATCCTCTGGGCCGTGATCGGCTATGGGCTTGGGGCTGTCCCGTTTGGCATGGTGCTGGCGAAGATCATGGGCCTTGGCAATCTGCGCGAGATCGGATCGGGCAATATCGGTGCGACCAATGTGCTGCGGACCGGAAACAAGCTGGCGGCGGCGCTGACGCTGCTTCTGGATGGCGGCAAGGGGGCGGTTGCCGTTCTCCTGGCGCGGGTCTTTGCCAATGAGGACGCGGTGCAGCTTGCGGCGCTGATGGCCTTTATAGGCCATTGCTATCCGGTCTGGCTTGGGTTTCGCGGCGGCAAGGGAGTCGCGACTTTTCTCGGGATCATGCTGGCGCTGGCTTGGCCGGTGGGGGTTGCCTGCTGTCTGACATGGCTGGTTGCGGCGCTGATCAGCCGGGTATCGTCAATGGGCGCGATCATGGCGGCGGCGTTGTCGACGGGATGGGCGGTTGTTCTGGGCTATGGCGAGGTGCTTATCCTGGCATTCGTATTGACCCTGCTGGTGTTCTGGCGTCATCGCAGCAACATATCGCGGATCAAGGCCGGGACGGAGCCGAAAATCGGTCAAAAGGGGTAAGGGCGGAGCGAGGGGCGCTGCC
>NZ_CAJXIP010000059.1 GCF_913054395.1 uncultured Roseovarius sp. | reverse complement strand
CCGCCGGTAATGCCATATTCATCCGGCAGGCCAAGCGGGAATTCCGCCTCGAACTTGAGGGCCGCGAAATAATCACCACCCAACACCTCGTTGCCCTCGACCGGCCCCATGCCGTTGGGCTCAAAGCCGCGAATGATCTGGTTGTTGAAGCGGTTCAAGAAGCGGCTGTCCTGACCGTTCGAGAACTCGATCGCGCCGCCTTCCAGAATGGCGCGCAGTGTCACATCCTCGTTCATGACAGTGGTCTGTCCGACAAGCCGCGCAGTCGTCTTGATATAGTCGTTGTCGCCACCAAGCCCGGCAAATTCCTGGCCAAAGGACAACAATACACCCGCACTCGGGTTAAGCCCGGTGCGCCGCGTATCATAGGAGAACTCATAGCCAAGGGCACTTGTCCAAAGGTCGCGCTGATTGACTTCGGCCTGCAAGATCCCGGAGGTACCGTTATAGTTGGTCATGTCCTCATACGTGGCATTATAGAACACGCCCAGGCGTCCGTTCTCGCTGACCGGAAAGGTCAGGCTTGGGCGCAGGGTGCCGATGGTCGTGTCAAACAGGCTGTTTTCGCTATCGGTTTCCTGCAAAGCGAAATCAAGGCCGAAGGCCACGTTGCGACCCAAAAAGGCAGGCTCCACAAAACTGATGTTATAGTTGATCGTATCGGCGCTTGCCGCGATCTGTGCAGTCAGCGACTGACCGCGGCCGATGAAATTGCGTTCACTAAAGCCAAGCTGAATGCCAAGCCCGCTATTGGTCGAGAAACTGGCACCGATCGAAACGCTGCCGGTGGTGGTTTCCTCGACATCGGTTTCGATCACAACCTGATCGGGCCGCGAGCCTTCGCGCGCGTTGACACTGACATCCGAAAAGAACTGCAACGCGCGAATGCGGTCGGCCGCCTGACGGATCGCACGCGGGTTGAACGGATCACCTTCCACCGGGGCGAACTGACGGCGGATCACCCGGTCAAGCGTGGTGGTGTTGCCCTCGATGTCGATCCGCTCGACAAAGATGCGCGGCCCGCGCGTCAGCACGAATTCCACATCCAGCGTCAGATCGCGATCATTTCGCGTGATCCGCGGATCAACCTGCAGGAAATCAACCCCGTTCTTGATCGCAAGACGCTCCATCCGGGCAATCGAATTCTCCACGAGTGTTGGCGAATAGACCACGCCGGGCCGAATTTTCAGAGTATCGTGATAGGCGTCGGCCTCGACCCCGTTCATGTCGCTGACGGTCGTAATCTCGCCGAAACGGAACTGCTGGCCTTCCTGAACATTGAAGCTCACGAAATAGGCGTCGCGCTCGCGCGCGAGCTCTGCATTGGTGCCGGTGACCCGGAAATCGACATAGCCGCGCGAATTGTAGAAATCTGTCAGAACCTGACGGTCGAATTGCAGGCGATCCTCGACAAAGGTGTCACGCTCGATCAACGCGCGCAAAAGGCCGGTTTGCTTGCTCTGGATCACACGGCGCAGGCGACGGTCCGAAAAGGCGCGGTTGCCGACAAAGCCGATCCGCTGAACCTCAATCTTGCGGCCCTCGAATATTTCGAACACCAGATCGACACGATTGTCACTGCGCCGGATCACCTTGGGGGTGATGCGCGCCGACACGCGGCCGTTCTGGTTATAGGCCTCGGCTAGGGTCGCGGCATCACGCTCGGCCTGGGTCGGGCTGTACACCTGGCGGACACTGCTTTTGATGAAACCTGCAAGGTCTTCATCTTTAAGCTTTTTATTGCCTTCAAAGGCGATGCGATTGATCGTGGGGTACTCGGTGACCCGGATCACAAGGCGGTTCCCCTGCGGCACCACCTCGACACGCTCGAAAAGCCCGCTGGCAAGAATTTTCTGATAGGCTTCGTTGAGTTCACCTGCCGACACCGCCTCGTTCCGGGCGATCCCGGCATAAGACAGAATCGTAGAGGGCTCGATCCGTTGATTGCCCTCGACCACAACAGACGAAAACCGGTAAGACTGCGCCTCGGCCTGACCTGCGCCCACCATCATGGCAAGTGCCAGCAAAATCGAGAAGACCGCCCCTTCCGCTCTCTTGAAAATGGAAATGAGGCGAAGGCGCACTGGCCGGTCAACGTCGTTGTAATTCATTGCTCAAACCCAGTCTGACATCTCGTTGTAGATGTCCCTACCCGGTCTGTCTGGCCTTGTCAAAACGCGAGTGGTCCGCCTCGGCATCCCACTTCACAATGCGCCCAAAAAACCACCGCAAACCAGCGCAAGCGCCAGCGTTGTTACGTAAAGCAGCAAATCGGCATTGACGTTCACCAGAACACCCAATCCGCGATATCCTTGTTTGATATGTTCCATGACGTACATCCCTGCGCCTGATCTGAATTCCTGAAACATGGCTGAGGAATGTGACGCTTTGCCGGGTGAATTACGGCAAAATCTTGGCATTCATGATTTTCATCTTTCCATAAATACTCAAATCCCCGACTTCACACCGCGTTGCGCTCCGCCATGAAACGCGCCAGCCGCCGCAGCCCCTCTTCGATGTCCGCCGTCGCCCGCGCATAGGAAAACCGGAGCGTGCCCCCGCCCCTGACCGGATCGAAATCAAGCCCCGGCGTGACGGCCACCCCCACTTTTTCAAGGATTTCCGCCGCAAAGCCACGGCTGTCTGTGGTCAGGTGGCTGACATCCGCATAAACGTAAAACGCCCCGTCCGGCGGCGCGATCCGGTCAAATCCCGCCTTGGGCAACCCGTCAAGCATCAGCGCACGATTGGCCCGATACACCGCCATGTTGGCCTCAAGTTCCTCGCCGCAGTCCATCGCGGCCAGCGCCGCCACCTGGCTGGCATGGGGCGGACAGATAAACAGGTTCTGTGCCAGCCGCTCAATCACGCGCACATGATCCTCGGGCACGACCATCCAGCCGATACGCCAGCCGGTCATGCTGAAATACTTGGAAAACGAGTTGATCACGTAACATTCGTCGGTGATCTCAAGCGCACTGACCGCCTTCGCCTCATATTCTATGCCATGGTAAATCTCGTCGCTGATAAAACGCGCGCCCTGTCCCTGGGCCGCACCGATCAGCTCGCTCATCGCGCCCCGGTCCAGCATCGTCCCTGTAGGATTCGCCGGGCTTGCAACCATCAGCCCGGCAAGGTCCTGCCCGCTCAGATCCGCCGCGACCGGTTGCAGGCGGTTTTCCGCCGCTGTCTCGATGTCCACCGGCACAAGATCGAGCGCGCGCAGGATCTGACGGTAACTCGGGTAGCCGGGACTGCCGATTCCAACCCTGTCACCGGCATCAAACAGCGCCGTGAAGGCTAGGATGAAGGCGCCCGATGACCCCGGTGTCACGATCACCCGCTCGGGCGAAAGATCAACGTTATACCACTCTCCATAAAGCTGCGCGATCCGCGACCGAAGCGCCGGAAGGCCAAGCGCGACCGTATACCCCATAGAGCCCTCACCCATCGCGC
Organism: uncultured Roseovarius sp.; assembly: GCF_913054395.1. Taxonomy (GTDB): domain Bacteria; phylum Pseudomonadota; class Alphaproteobacteria; order Rhodobacterales; family Rhodobacteraceae; genus Roseovarius. The sequence continues at coordinate 17,299 of NZ_CAJXIP010000059.1, read as the reverse complement.
GGGCAAGCGCGTCGCGCGCGCCCTGCGGCGCCGCCGTGCCCGGCTGCCCCACTTCCATGTGGATGATATGGCGCCCTGCGGCCTCGGCCCGGCGGGCAGCCTCCATCACATCCATCACGATAAAGGCATCGACCTGGGACCGGGTTGAGTTCCGCATCGCTTTGCTCCTAGACTATGCGTGTTCGATCCCTCGTTTCACTGGGAAAGGCCTGCGCCGTCAATGCAACTTCTCCGTTTTATCGTGATTTCCGTGATCCTGACGCTTAGCCTGGCCGCGCCCGCGCGCGCCATCACCCTGCTGCGTGATCCCGATATCGAATATGCGTTGCGCGAACTGGCCTCGCCAATCCTGCGGGCCGCCGGGCTAAACCCGAACCGGGTCGACATCATGGTGATCGACGATCCCAATCTCAACGCCTTTGTGGTCGATGCCGACAGTATCTTCATCCACTCCGGCCTGATCCTTCGGATGAAAACCCCGGCGATGCTGCAATCGGTGATCGCCCATGAGGCCGCGCATATTGCGAACGGCCACCTTATGCGCCGCCCGATCAATGCGCGCAACGCCCGCACCGCCGCCGGGCTTGGCACCGCATTGGCCGTAGCCGCAGGCGCGATCGCAGGCAGCGGCGAATTTGCCGCCGGGGCCGCCGCAGGGCTTCAGGGCGCCGCGATGCGCAGCTTTTTCTCGCATACCCGCGCCGAGGAAAACGCCGCCGACCAAAGCGGCATGCGTTTCATGAGGGGCGCGGGCATCGATCTCAACGGCTCGGTCGAGGTGATGGAGATTTTTCGCGGCCAAGAGGCGCTTTCGGCAAACCGTCAGGACGCCTATGCACGCACGCACCCGCTGTCACGCGACCGTTATCGCACTATCAGGCAACTGGCCGGAACCCAAACCGCCGCCCCTGCTCCCGACCCGCTGGCCAATTACTGGTTCTCCCGCGCCAAGGGCAAACTTTCGGCCTTTCAGCGCTCGCCGAAATGGACCCTGACGCGGGCAGGCGAGTCCGGATTCCAGGATATTAAGCTGATGCGTCAGGCGGTGGCCTATCACCGCCAGGCCGACCTGCGCCGCGCCCTGCCGGCGATTGACGGCGCGGTGGCCCTGCGCCCCAAAGACCCCTACCTGCATGAATTGCGCGGGCAGATCCTGATGGAAAGCCGCCAGATCAAGCCCGCCGTTGCCGCCTATGCCCGCGCCACCAACCTCGCCTCGGGCAACGCCCTGATCCTCGGCTCTTACGGGCGCGCGCTTTTGGCGGACGGGCAATTGGCCAAGGCCCAGCAATTCCTTGAAAAGTCGCGCGCCCGCGATGGCCGTGACCCGCGCATCATGCGCGATCTCGCCGTGACCTATGCCAAGCAGGGCAACAACGGCATGGCCTCGGTTCTGACAGCGGAACGATATGCCATGGTCGGGCGGCTGAAAGATGCTAAGATACACGCCAAACGCGCAACAGACCTTTTGCCGCGCGGGTCCGCCGCTTGGCAACGGGCACAGGATGTGCTCTCTGCCGCGCAAGCTGCCGAAAAACGGAGATAAGTGAGAATGCCGATGATACGCCCCCTTCTGAGTGCCGCAGGCCTTTGCCTTGCCATGTCGCTGCCTGCGCAGGCGCTTGACCTGGAACAGATGTCAGAGGGGGACCGCGCCCTGCTGCGCGAAGAAATCCGCGCCTATCTCCTCGAAAATCCCGAGATCATCATGGAGGCCGTCGCCGTTCTCGAGCAACGCCAGAGCCAGCAGCAAAGCCAGAACGACAGCGATCTGGTCCAGGTCAATGCAGAGGCTCTGTTCAGCGATTCCGCCTCGTGGGTTGGCGGCAATCCCGAGGGCGACATCACCCTGGTCGAATTCATGGATTACCGCTGTAGCTATTGCCGCCGCGCCCATTCAGAGGTCGCGGGGCTGTTGGAAACAGACGGAAATATTCGCTATGTCATCAAGGAATTCCCGATTTTGGGTGCCGAGTCCGTGCTCGCCTCGCGCTTTGCCATCGCCACGTTGCAGGTCGCGGGCGATGACGCCTACAAGGCGGTGCATGATGCCCTGATGACCTATAGCGGCACGATGAACGAAACCGGCTTTGGCCGGATCGCCGATACGCTCGGTTTGGATGCCAACAAGATCATCGCCGAAATGAACAGCGACGCCGTGGACAGGATAATCGCCGACAACCACGCCCTCGGCCAACGCCTCGCCATAAGCGGCACCCCGTCTTTCGTGATGGGCCACCAGATGCTGCGCGGGTATCTTCCGCAGGACGCGATGCAAGAGATCGCCAACGAAATCCGCGCGAATTAACCAATGCCCCGACTGAACTCTGCGGTGGCCCTGTTTCTGGGGCTGCTGTCCCCCCTCTGCGCCTTGGCCCAGGACCTGCCCACGCAATCCCGCTCGCCCCTCGGCGAAGCCATCCGCGCGACCTTGATTGAAAACCCGGACCTTCTGGCGCCCCTGCGCGCGCAAAATGGCCCGCCTGAGCGCTCCGTGCCCATCAACATCTATGCGGATGACATGCAAGCCGACCTGAGCGCCTTGGCTCGCGCAGCGCCCCGGCTCTTCGACCCGGCCCTGCCCGGCTTTGGCGCACAGCAGGCCGCCCACCGGATCGCCCTGTTCACCCGCAAGGAGTGCGCCGAATGCGCCGTGGCCGAGTCCGAACTCCGCACCCTCTCTCAGGCCTACGACCTGCGCGTGACCCTGCTTGACATGGACGAATACGCAGAACTGGCCCGCGATCTCGACCTCGACCTGGCGCCGTCATATGTCTTTGGCGACATGATGCTGCGTGGTGCCATGCCCGCCATCGTGCTCGAACGCTACCTGCGTCGAAAGTAGCCCCGCCTACAGCTTTCACCGTTCCGTAAATACTCCCGCGCGGAGCGCATCCGACCGCCGATCACAGGCGCCGCTCACTCCCACCAGGGACCATGATGCTTGCCCGCCTGCCCCAGCCGCTCGAACCCGTGATAGCCGAATACATCGCGTTGCGCCTGAATGATATTGGCGCTGCCATGGCCCTGCCGCATGCTGTCATACCACGCCAATCCCGCCGACAGGCACGGCACCGCATGCCCGCCATGAAACGCGCTGCACACCACCTGCCGCAGGGACGGCAGGGTGCGGGCAAGGGTCTGGGCGAACTCCGGCGAGAGGATAAGCTGGCCTTCGGGCATATCACCGGCAAAGGCCTCCGCGATATCATCCAGAAGCGCCGAGCGGATGATGCAGCCCGCCCGCCAGATACGCGCGATCTGAGCAAAATCGAGGCTCCAGTCATACTCCTCTGAGGCAGCCGCCAAGATACGGAACCCCTGCGCGTAGCACAGGATTCGGGCCGCCAGAAATGCCTCGGCCAGAACCTCTGGCGTGCCATCAAACGCGCCAAGGGCGCCACCAAGGATGGTTTCTGCCCTTTGCCGGGTGTCCTTTTCCGAAGACCGGCCGCGCGCGCCGACAGCGGCCTCGATCATGCTCGCAGATTGCCCCATGCGCAGCGCCTCGATCACGGTCCAGCGCCCGGTGCCCTTTTGCTCGGCGGCATCCTTGATCACATCCACCATCGGATGCCCGGTTTCAGGGTCGCTATAGCCCAAAATCCTGGCCGTGATCTCGACCAGATAGGATTTCAGCGGGCCCTTGTCCCATGCGGTGAACAGCGCTCCGATTTCGGAGGGGGCCATCGCGGCCCCATTGCGCAACAGGCTGTAGAGTTCGGCAATCACCTGCATGTCGGCGTATTCAATGCCATTGTGGACGGTCTTCACGAAATGCCCGGCCCCGTCCGGCCCAAGATGCGCGACGCAAGGCGTACCGTGATACTGCGCCGCTATGGTGCGCAGGATCGGACCCAGTTGTTGCCAGCTGTGATCCGATCCCCCCATCATCATCGAAGGCCCGTTTCGTGCGCCAAATTCGCCCCCCGACACCCCCAGCCCGACAAAATGCAGATCCTTTTCCGCAAGCGCGGCGGCGCGGCGGCGGGTGTCGTGAAAATTGGCATTGCCGCCATCTATCACCGTATCGCCGGGCGACAATAAGGGGGTGATCGCCGCGATCATCGCATCCATTGGCGCGCCCGACGGGATCATGAACAGGATCACGCGCGGGCTTTTGAGGTCCGCCACAAGGCTTTCGAGCGTGTCATGGCCGCGCAAGCGGGCCGCAAGCGCACCCGCCTCTTCAAGAAAGGGCGCGATCCAGTCGGTTTCGCGATTGCTGACAGCCACGTCAAAGCCATGCCCGGCGATGTTCAGCGCCAGAGCGCTCCCCATCGTTCCAAGACCGTAAACACCGATCTGTGCCCCTGACATCCGCCCGCTGTCCCTCTTTACCTCACGCCCTTACGCTACGCCTTGGGAACAAAATTGCAAGCGCGGCTGAGCCCCGGAATTTTCGCCGAAAACCCTGGGGCCCGACGGCGGAGAGGTCTTAAACCCCAAGACACCAGCGCATGACCGCCTTTTGTGCATGCAGCCGGTTCTCAGCCTCGTCAAAGACCACGGAATGCGGCCCGTCCATCACCGCCGATGTCACCTCTTCCTCGCGGTGCGCCGGCAGGCAGTGCATGAATATGGCGTCCGGCTTGGCGACCTCCATCAGCTTGTCATTGACCTGATAGGACCGCAGCATGTTGTGGCGACGCTCCTTGGTGGATTGGCTGTCATGCATGCTCACCCAGGTATCGGTCACGATCAAATCGGCCCCCTCGGCCGCCTTGAGTGGGTCGCGCTCGATGGTGATGGTGCTGCCCGCCTTGCGTGCAATGCCGATGAACTCGGCCTCAGGGTCAAGCTGCATCGGTCCGGTGAAGGTCAGATCAAAGCCGAACTGCCCGGCGGCATGCAAAAGGGAGGCGCAGACATTGTTGCCATCGCCCGACCACACCACCTTCTTGCCCCTGATCGGGCCGCGATGCTCCTCGTAGGTAAGGATATCGGCCATGATCTGGCAGGGGTGGGTGCGGTCGGTGAGCCCGTTGATCACCGGCACATCGGCATAGTCCGCCATGTCCAGAAGCACGCTCTCGTCGAAGGTGCGGATCATGATCAGGTCAACATAGCGCGACAGAACCCGCGCCGTATCGGCAATCGTCTCGCCGTGGCCAAGTTGCATATCGGCGCCCGACAATACCATGGTCTGCCCGCCCATCTGGCGCACACCCACATCAAAGCTTACCCGCGTACGGGTCGACGGTTTCTCGAAGATCAGCGCAACCATGCGCCCTGCCAGCGGCTGATCGTCATCGGGCGTCCCCCGAGGACGCCCCGAGCGCGCGTCTTTCATCTCGCGCGCCTGATCGATGATGCCCCGCAACTGGTCGGCTGGGGTTTTGTGGATATCGAGAAAATGTTGCATGGTGGTATCGCTTTTTTCAGGTGAGGCATGTGGGGGCCAGCCCCCACACCCCCGGGATATTTACAGCAAGAAGAAATGGTGGGCCTTAGCCCTAATTCGGAGTGATCCGATAGGCCGCGCCCTCGGTGACGCTGAGAAACCAGATGCTGCCGTCGGGGGCCTCGCGGATATCGCGGACGCGATTGGTTTCCGGCGATTTCAGTTTTTCAACCTCTGAGAGCGGCCTGTCTGCGAGGCGTGAAATGTAATCGAATTTGAGGCTGCCAACAAAGAAATGCCCACGCCATTCTGGCCAGAGCGCACCGGAATAGATCATAAGCCCAGAGGGCGCGATTGACGGATCCCAGTAATGCGCGGGTTGCTCCATCCCCGGCTTGGCGGTGCCCTCGCCGATCCTGAGACCCGAATAATGGCGACCGTAGGAAATCACCGGCCAGCCGTAATTGGCACCGGGCTTGATCTGGTTGACCTCGTCGCCGCCGCGCGCGCCATGTTCAACGGCCCAGAGGTTGCCCGATAGATCAAGCGCCGCGCCCTGCGGGTTGCGGTGGCCGTAAGACCAGATTTCAGGACGGGCACCCGGGGTGTTGAGGAAGGGGTTGTCATCGGGAATGCTCCCGTCGCGGGCGATGCGGATGATGCTGCCGTTTTCGCGCGAAAGATCCTGGGCCGAGGGCCGGTCGCCGCGCTCGCCGATGCTGGCGTAAATGAACCCGTCGCGGCCCTCGACAAGGCGGCTTCCGAAATGGCGCCCGCCCGACGATCCCGGCGTCAGTTCGAAGATCACCGTCCAACCCGTCAGGCGATCGGCGCCGGGCGTGAGCCGGGCCCGGCCAATCGCGGTGCCCTCGCCGCCCTGTTGCGGCTTGGCATAGGTGAAATAAAGCTCTCGGGATTGGGCAAAGTCACGCGGTACAAGCACGTCGAGAAGGCCGCCCTGTCCGCGCGTCGCCAGCTTTGGCAGGCCTTTGAGCGATTGACGCCCCTCCGGTGCAATCAGCAAAAGACGCCCGCCGCGTTCGGTCACAAGCACCCCGCCGTCCGGCAGAAAGCCAATTGCCCAAGGCTGATCCAGGTCCTGGACCATCGGCGTCACCACCAGCTTTCCGGCGCTGCTGTCGAGCGCATGGGCAGGCGCGAGCGTCAGGAGCAGGGTGAGAAGACCTGCGGCGAAACGGAACATGAAACCCCTCCACATGGTTGCAATGGCACAGACGCGCCACCATCATATGGGGTGTTCAGGCGCGTTTTCCACCGATTTGCGCGATGTCGAGCACGTCAAGCACCCTGGCCTCGATCTGCGCGGCATCAAGCCCCGCGACGGCATACATGTCTTCCGCGCTCGCCTGATCAATGAAGATATCCGGCAGCACCATGGAGCGGAACTTCAGGCCCCGGTCAAAGATCGCATGTTCGGCCAGAAGTTGCGCCACATGGCTGCCAAAGCCACCGATGGCGCCCTCTTCGATGGTGATCAGCGCCTCGTGATTGGCAACCAGATCAAGGATCATCGCCTCGTCCAGCGGCTTGGCAAAGCGGGCATCGGCGATGGTGGGGGTGATACCGCGCGCGCGCAGTGACTCGGCGGCCTTCATCACCTCGCCAAGCCGGGTCCCGAACGAGAGGATCGCCACGCGGCTTCCGCTTTGGATGATCCGGCCCTTGCCGATTTCAAGAACCTCGCCGCGCTCTGGCATCTCGACGCCGACCCCCTCGCCGCGCGGATAACGGAACGCAATCGGTCCCTCGTCATGGGCGGCGGCGGTGGCAACCATATGCACAAGTTCGGCCTCATCGGCGGCGGCCATCACCACGATGCCCGGCAGATTGGCCAGAAAGGCAGTGTCGAACGCGCCAGCATGGGTCGCGCCATCGGCCCCCACAAGGCCCGCGCGATCAATCGCAAAGCGCACCGGAAGGCGCTGAATTGCAACATCATGCACGACCTGATCATAGCCCCGCTGAAGGAAGGTTGAATAAAGCGCGCAAAACGGCTTGAGCCCGCCCGCCGCGAGCCCGGCGGAAAAGGTGACCGCGTGCTGTTCGGCAATACCGACGTCAAAACACCGCGACGGGTGGCGGTCGGCAAAGCGGTCAAGCCCGGTGCCATCGGGCATCGCCGCCGTCACCGCACAGATCTTGTCGTCACGCGCCGCCTCGGCCAGCAAGGCGTCGGCAAAGACCCGTGTATAGCTTGGCGCATTCGAGGGCGCCTTGGCCTGCTTGCCTGTCAGCACATCGAATTTGGCTGTCGCGTGGCCGCCATCGCGCGCGGATTCGGCCGGGCCATAGCCCTTGCCCTTTTTGGTCAGCACATGAATGAGGATCGGCCCGGTGGCGCGTTGGCGCACCGTGCGCAATACCGGCAAAAGCTGTTGCATGTCATGCCCGTCAATCGGACCTACATAGGAAAACCCAAGCTCTTCAAACAATGTGCCGCCCACGGCCATACCCTTGAGTATCTCCTTGGCGCGCCGGGCGCCTTCCTGAAAGGGCGGCGGCAAAAGCGACACGGCCCCCTTGGCGGCGGCCTTGAATTCCTGAAACGGCTCGCCCGCATAAAGCCGCGAAAGATAGGATGACAGGGCCCCGACCGGCGGGGCAATCGACATTTCGTTGTCGTTAAGAATGACGATCAGCCGCTTCTTGAGGTGCCCGGCATTGTTCATCGCCTCAAAGGCCATGCCCGCACTCATCGCACCATCGCCGATGATCGCAATTGCATCTCCGTGGCCGGTGGGGCAATTGCCGCCAAGATCGCGCGCCACGGCAAAGCCGAGCGCGGCGCTGATCGAGGTCGAGCTATGCGCGGCGCCAAACGGGTCATAGACGCTCTCGCTACGCTTGGTGAAACCGCTCAGCCCGTCCTTTTGGCGAATGGTGCGGATGCGGTCGCGCCGCCCGGTCAGGATTTTGTGGGGGTAGCATTGGTGGCTGACGTCCCAGATGATCTTGTCGCGCGGCGCATCAAACACCGAATGCAGCGCCACGGTCAGTTCGACCACACCAAGCCCGGCGCCAAGATGGCCGCCGGTTTGTGACACGGCCGAAACGGTTTCTGCACGCAGTTCCTGTGCCAGCTGCGTCAGCTGGCTATCGGAAAACCGTTTGAGATCGGCAGGTGTGGCGACCTGATCAAGCAGCGGTGTGTCTGGACGGTTCGGCATTAAGCCCCTCCTTGCGGGGTAAATTCAGGGCGGTGCCCCCTCAGGTCTGACGCGAGATAACGAAGCGGGCAAGCTGCTGCAAGGTCTCGGCCCTGTCACCGTAACATGACAGCGCGTCACAGGCCGCGTCAACAAGCGACCGCGCCTCGGCGCGGGCGCCATCAAGGCCGAGAAGCGACACGAAGGTGGCCTTGCCCGCGGCGGCATCCTTGCCCACCGCCTTGCCGGCCTGCGCCGCGTCGCCGGTCACGTCGATCACATCGTCCTGGATCTGAAAAGCCAGCCCGAGCGCCTCGGAATATCGCGTCAGCGGCGCCAGGTCGGCCCCGCCCATACGCGCGCCCGCAGTGGCGGCCCAGGTGATAAGCGCCCCGGTCTTACCCGCCTGAAGCCTGGTGATTTCCTCAAGCGTCAGTGGGGTTGGCGCGGTTTCAGCGGCAATATCAAGCGCTTGGCCAAGCACCATCCCCTGCCCCCCGGCGGCCCGCGCAAGACTGAGCGCAAGATCGGCGCGGATGTCGGTGCGCTCTGCTCCATTGGGGTGGGTCACAAGTTCAAAAGCCAGCGAGTGCAGCGCATCCCCGACAAGAACCGCCGTCGCCTCATCCCATTTCACATGCACTGTCGGCTGGCCACGGCGCAGGTCGTCGTCGTCCATCGCCGGAAGATCGTCATGCACGAGACTATAGGCATGCAGCGCCTCGATGCCACAGGCGGGCCAGATCGCGCGCGCGCCATCAACGCCGTGCAGGCGCGCGGTTTCCAGCACCAGAAACCCGCGAATCCGCTTCCCGCCGCGCGTGGCATAGCCCATCCCCTGCGTCACGGGGCCGGCGGCAAAACCGGAAAGGACCTGATCGAAATGCGCCTGAATGCGGGCCGCGTCCTGAGCAAGCGCGGTTTTCATCCCGCCTTTAGCCCCTCGACCGGTTTGGTGCCGGTGGGTTGTCCGTCGCCGTCAAGCGTGATCGCGGCAACTTTTTCCTCGGCTTCTTTCAACTTGGCCTCGCAGCGCTTCTTGAGCAATGCGCCACGTTCGTAAAGGCTGATCGAATCCTCAAGCGCCACATCGCCGCGCTCAAGCTTGCCAACAACCTGTTCCAGCTCTTTCATCGCCTGTTCGAACGACATTTCGGAGACGGGTGTATCGGGCATTGCGGGTATCCTGCTGCTTGTTTTTCAAGCAGCACCATAGCCATGTCGGCGGGGGGGTGCAATTCGGTTGACGCCCCTTTGCGGCTGCGGGACAGTGGCGCCATGAGCGATTTGCCGACCCCTGCCCCGCTGCCCGACCTGGAGGTGCTGCATGCTCTGCATGGGCGCTTTGAGGCAGCGCGCGCCGCCTGTCCCGCGCTTGCGGATGGCGAGATGAGCGAGGTTTTGCGCATCGTGCCCGGCAAGCGTGCGGTGATGACCGGAAGCCTGGGGCGCCGCGCGGTCGTGTTTCGCATATTTGCCGCCGATCAGGGCGAAATGGCCGGCCGTGAATGGCGCGAGATGACGCGAATCTGGCCCTTGATGAACAGCGGGGCCTATCGTGTGGCCGAGCCGCTTTTGCATCTGCCGGATCACGGCATCCTGGCAATCGAACAGATCAGCGGCGCGCCCCTGCTGGAACATCTGTGGCACTCAGAGACCGAGAGCCGCGCCCAGCACCTGCGGCCCGCCGCCGAATGGCTGCGCCATTACACCGAAGGCAGCGAAAGCTGGCGGGCGGGCAATGCGGCGGGCTGGCTGGCGCGGGCCAAACGGGCGTCGGCCACCCAGCCCTTTGCCCGACTGCGCGCAATCGAGATCGACATTCTGGACGAGCTGCGCCGATTGGCGAAGGCGCTTGAAGATGCGGAATGGCGCGTTGCCATCTGTCATGGGGATTTTCACCCCAACAATCTGATTTTGGCCGGGGACAGGCTGACGGGCATTGATATTGGCGGCTCGGCGCGGATTCCTGTCTGCAAGGATATCGCGCGCTTTCTGGTTCATATGGGGCGGCGCGGCATGATCCCATCGGGTCAGCGGCACTTGGGCGTTGACCGGCTTGGGATCGAGGCCTTTACCGAGGCCTTTGGCCTGACCAGTGTCGAGCGCAGGTTTTGGCTGCCATTTTTCATCGGTTGCGAGGCATTGATCCGGGTCGAGAGCAAGGGCCTCAAGCAAAGCCGCATCGCGCGCGCCGAAGAGATGTACGCGACGCTGCGCGACGATCTGATCGCCGTGCGCTGCGCGCCGCGCACGACCTAGCGCCCTTTGAATAAGCTGCCGAGGATGCCCCGCACAAGGCGGCGCCCGGTCGTGCCTTTCAGCTCTTTGAGAACCACATCGGTCAGTGCCTTGCCAAAGCCCCCCGAAGCGGTGGCGTTGCGCGACCGGCTTGAGCGGCTTTCACTCCCGCCGCCGGAATAGCGGCGTGCGGTCTTGAATTCACGTTCCTTTTCGGCGGCCTGCGCTTGGCGGGCTTCTTCGGCGGCGGCACGGGCCTCGGCCTCTTCCGCCTCTTGGGCGGCGGCCTCGGCACGGGCGAAGAGCATCTCATGCGCAGAGTGACGATCAAAGACGGTTTCGTATTTGCCCTTGACCGGCGAGGCGTCGATCACCGCGCGCCGTGTGGCAGCGTCGCAGGGGCCAAGACGGGTTGCAGGCGGGCGGATCAGGGTACGTTCAACCACCCCCGGCACGCCCTTGTTTTGCAGCATCGAGGTCACCGCTTCGCCGACGCCGACATCGCGAATGGCCTCGACCGTGTCAAAGCGCGGATTGGGCCGATAGGTCTCTGCCGCCCGTTTCAAGGCCTTCTGATCGCGCGCGGTAAAGGCGCGCAAGGCATGTTGAAAGCGGTTGCCAAGCTGCCCGAGGATATCCTCGGGCACGTCATCCGGGTTCTGGGTGATGAAATAGACCCCCACCCCCTTGGAGCGGATCAGCCGCGCCACCTGTTCAACCTTGTCGACAAGCGCCTTGGGGGCATCCTCGAACAACAAATGGGCCTCGTCAAAGAAGAAGACCAGCTTTGGTTTGTCGACATCGCCAACCTCGGGCAGCGTCTCGAACAGCTCGCTCAGAAGCCAGAGCAGGAAGGTCGCATAAAGACGTGGTGAAGCGATCAGCTTATCCGCCGCAAGAATGTTGATATAACCGCGCCCCTCGGGCGTGACGCGCATCAGATCGTCCAGCGAAAGTGCCGGTTCGCCAAAGAAATGCGTGCCGCCCTGATTTTCAAGCACCAGAAGCGAGCGTTGGATGGCTCCGACCGAAGAGGCGCCGACATTGCCATAGCGCAGCGACAGGTCACCGGCATTCTGCCCGACCCATGTCAACAGGGCCTGAAGATCTTTCATGTCCAGAAGCGGCAGGCCCTCTTCATCGGCCACGCGAAACGCGATGTTCAACACACCCTCCTGCGCATCCGACAACCCCATCAGGCGCGACAGCAACAGCGGCCCCATCTCTGAAATGGTGGTGCGTACCGGGTGACCCTGTTCGCCGAACAGATCCCAGAAGATCACCGGATAGCTGTCGTAGCGAAAATCGACAAAGCCGATTTTCTCGGCGCGCTCGGTAAAGGGCGTATGGAGCTTGCCCGCCGGATCGCCTGCCACCGCCATCCCAGAGACATCGCCCTTGATATCAGACAGGATCACCGGCACCCCGGCATCGGAAAACCCCTCGGCCAGAATTTGCAGGGTGACGGTCTTGCCGGTGCCCGTGGCCCCCGCAATAAGGCCGTGCCGGTTGCCGTATTTCAGCAGCAGATCCTGCGGTTCTGAATAATCCGGCCCGCCGCCGCCTACGAATAGCGTTTTCTGCACCCTGTCATCCCTTGTCCAAAAATCGTCACGCTCTGACCATACAAAGTTAAGGTTTCCATGCCAGTCTGAATCCATGCCCGGAACAGAATGTCCTCTGCTGCCGGGTGACTTCCTCCCTGTCAGACTGGCCGCGCCTCCGGGTGCGGCCTTTTTTTACCATTTTGCGAACTACCCTGTTGACGGGTGCGGCCTTCTGTCCTAGCGTCCGCGTCAATAACTAAGTCGGCCGGTCCGACGGGGAGAGACAGGAAAGAGGCCGCAAGGCCTCTTTCTTTTTGGACACAAAGCCCCCGACCGTTGCCCTGCCCCTAGCGGAAATCTGCCAGAGGAGCCTCGCGTCCTGTTGATTTGATCCTGACTCTTCTGTCCGGCCATGATAGGCCGCAGGAAATATTCCGATTTGTCATGGGGAAACGATGCCTGAATTTCTTTCGAAACTGTCACTGATCGCCGTTCTTGCATTGGGCACCTCTCTGAGTGCGCAAGAGGCCACCACCGAGACAGAGGCACCCGCCGAGGCGGCTCCTGCCTCCGAGGAAAACGGTGCGGCGGCTGCCGTCGAAGGTCTTGATACCGGCCGCGAGGTTCCAGAGGGACAGGCAGCGCAAGAGGATCCGTCTTATATCAAGGCGACCTATGACGACTGGCAGATGAAATGCTTCCGCACCGGTGCCGAAGAAGACCTGTGCCAGATGTACCAGCTTTTGACAGAAGAGGCCGGCAATCCGGTTGCCGAGTTCAGCCTGTATCGTCTGCCCAAAGGCGCGCCGGTCGTGGCCGGGGCAACGATTGCCGTACCGCTTGGCACGCTTCTGACCGAAGAGATCAAAATCGCGGTCGATGATGGCAAGGCGAAAAGCTATGCCTATTCCTTCTGCACCATGGGCGGATGCTTTGCCCGGATTGGCCTGGCACAGGCGGATATCGATGCGCTCAAACGCGGCGTTGAAGCCTCGGTCGAAATAGTTCCGGCACAGGCGCCCGATCAAAAGGTCAGAATCCCGGTCTCACTCAAGGGCTTTACCGCAGCATTCGAGAATGCCTCGGTTCTGAAACAGTAATCCGACAGGGGCCAGATCCCCCCAAGGTGACGCAATTGTAAAGGCTGCCGGATTGATGTCCGGCGGCCTTTTTCATGTGGGTGACGGGGCGGCCCTTCCCGCGCTCAGCCAAACCGGCGCAACGCCAGAACGGCGTTCAGCCCGCCAAAGGCAAAGGCATTGCTGAGCGCCACATCGACCCTGGCCTCGCGCGCGACATTGGGCACCACATCAAGCGCGCATTCCGGATCGGGTTCTTCATAGCCGATGGTCGGTGCGATGATCCCGTCACGTAGCGCCATGATACAGGCCAGCAATTCCACCGCGCCGGTGCCGCCGATAAGGTGGGCGTGCATGGACTTGGTCGATGAGATCATCAAGCGGTCGGAATGGGCCCCGAACACATCCGCCACGGCGGCGCTTTCGGTCTTGTCATTGGCGGCGGTGCCGGTGCCATGTGCATTGATATAGCCGACCTCGTCGCGATTGACGCGCGCGTCTTTCAACGCGCCCAGCATCGCCCGCGCGGCCCCCTGCTTTGAGGGCATGACAATATCAGAGGCATCCGAGGTCATGGCAAAGCCCGCCACTTCGGCCAATATCTCGGCGCCGCGCTTGCGGGCGTGCTGGTATTCCTCGAAGACGAAAATCGCCGCGCCCTCGCCCTGAACCATTCCGTTACGATTGGCCGAAAACGGTCGACAGGCGTCACGGCTCATCACGCGAAGCCCTTCCCAGGCCTTGACCCCGCCAAAGCAAAGCATCGATTCCGACCCGCCGGTAACCATCACCGGGGTGATCCCGCCATGCACCATCTGAAAGGCCTGCGCCATGGCGTGATTGGATGATGCACAGGCGGTCGAGACCGTAAAGCTTGGCCCCTTGAGGTTGAATTCCATCGACAGGTGGCTGGCGGCGGCGTTGTTCATCAGCTTGGGGACCACGAAAGGATGCACCCGGTTCTTGCCGTCCTCGTAAACCGAGCGGTAATTCTCGTCGAGCGTGGTCATGCCGCCGCCCGAATTGCCAAGGATCACCCCGGCCCGTGCCGCCAACTCGCCAGAAAACGAAAGGCCCGCTTGTGCGATCGCCTCGCGCGCGGCGATCATGGTAAACTGAGTAAAGCGATCGAACGGCGCAAGCTGCTGGCGATTGAACCGGGTCTCGGGGTCGTAATTCCTGACCTGTCCGCCAATCCGGATCGACAGGCGTTCGACATCCCGGAACTCAAGCTCTGAGATCCCGCAACGGCCCTCGCGCATGGCCTCAAGGGTTTGCGGCACCGTGGCGCCAAGCGCGTTGATCGTGCCCGCGCCGGTGATGACAACCCGCTTCACGACTGGTCTTTCACCAACCGTTCGATGCCCGCGATGATCGTGCTGACCGATGAGATGTCGAAATCGCTTTCGCTTGGCTCATTGGCGTTGAAGGGGACGGTGATGTCGAACTCTTCCTCGATGGCAAAGATGCTTTCGACAAGGCCCAGACTGTCGATGCCCAGGTCATCTAGGGTATTGTCGAGGCTGACATCTGATGGGTCCAGAACCGCCTGTTCGGCGATGATGGCGATAACACGATCCTTGATGCTCATGGCAATGTCTTTCCGCTATGAACCGGTTCTTGATCCGGATTTAGGGATTATGGGGCGGCTTTGAAACAGTTTTCTTAAGCTCGGAGACATCATCGAACAAACGCCGCAACCGGCGGAAGCCCTTGAAGACCTCCATCGTGGTGTCCATTTTCATAGCCGGATAGCCAAGCATCACCCGCCCCGCCGGGATATTGGCAAGAACAACGGTGCCGCCGCCGGTGATCACGTTGTCGCCGATAAAGATATTGTCGCTGACCCCGGTCTTGCCCGCCAGAACCACATTGTTGCCGATCCGGGTCGAACCTGCGATGCCGACATGGCCGCAGAGCAGGCAATCGTTGCCGATAAGCACATTGTGCCCGATCATCACCTGATTGTCGATCTTGGTGCCATTGCCGATCCGGGTGTCGCGGATGGTACCGTAATCCACGGTACTGTTGGCGCCGACCTCGACATCATCGCCGATGGTCACGCTGCCAAGGCTGTGAATCCGGGTCCAGCTTTGCGCAGTGCCATCGCCCTGATCGCCAAGGGTGGCGCGGGCGGATTCGACGGTTGAAGGCTCTGGCGTCACGAAGGAAAACCCGTCACCGCCAATCACCACGCCGGGCTGTGCGATAAAGCGCTCGCCGATCACCACGCGCGCGCCGATGCGCACACCTTCGCGCAGGTAGGCTTTTGCGCCGATCCGCGCGTCGTTTCCGATGAAAGATTGCGGCCCGATGATCGAGCCCGCGCCAATCCGCGCGCCCTTTCCGATCACCGCCAGCGGTCCGACGCTGACGCCCTCGCCAAGCTCGGCCTCGGGGTCAATGATCGCAGAGGGATGAACCCCCGCGCCAAACCCCTGACCGGGATCAAGCATGGCGGTGAGGCCTGACATCGCAAAACGCGGTCGCGGCGCCACGATCGCGGCCTTGAGGCCAAGTGCCTGCCAGTCGGCGCCCTCCCAGATGACCGCCGCCAACGCGGCCCCCTGCCCGAGGGCATCGGCATATTCCGGCTTCATCGCCAGTGCCAGGTGGCGCGTGCCTGCATCCGCAGGTTCGGCCAGGCCGTCGATTTCCAAATCAACGGCACCGAATGCCTTTGCCCCAAGCGCCGTTGCAATCTCTTGAATGGTATAGGCCATGGATATCCCCTTCGTTTGAAGCGGTATTTAGCCCTGAACCGCGCCCAGCGAAACCCCTGCCTTTTCCAGCGCGTCCCAAATTTTTGCATCCCGCCCATAGACATCGCCGCGATATTGGGTGCGCCCCTGTGCCTGGGTAAAGGCGGTGCGATAGATGAGATGCACCGGCACATGGGTTTTGAGCGGCACAATCGCCTCGCGCCCATTGTTCAGAACCGAGTGGAAATAGGCCTTGGGATCGGCCTCTTGCTTGGCCAGCAGCGTATAGGCGAAGTCGAACGGTTGTTGCAGGCGGATGCAGCCATGGCTGAAGTCGCGCTTTTCGCGGCCGAACAGCGCCTTTTGCGGGGTATCGTGCAGATAGATGTTGTACTTGTTCGGAAACATGAATTTGACCAGCCCAAGCGCATTGCGGTCCGAGGGCGGCTGTTTGATCGCGAAGGGGAAATTCCGGGCCGTATAGGCCCCGAAATTGACCGCGCCCCGATTTACCTCGCGGCCCCGGCTGTCATAAAGCCGCAGATGCGACGCGGCGTTGGGGTTGCGCTTCATCTGGGGCAGGTATTCCTTGACGGCGATCGAGCGCGGGACATGCCAGGTGGGGTTGATCACCATATGCTCCATCTCGTCGGAAAACTCGGGGCTGCGCCGGTCGCTAAGGTTCTTGCCGATCACGGCGCGGGTCTGAAAGGTCAGGGTGTCATCGTCCATGATGCGGGCGCTGAAATCGGTCAGATTGACCAGAATGTGACGCTTGCCCCGGTTCGGGGTCAGCCAGCGCTCCCGCTCCATGGCGACGATCACCGACTTCAGGCGCTGCTCGACCGATATGTTAAGCGCCGCAATCGTGGTGGTGCCGGCCACGCCGTCAGTCTCTAGCCCATGATCGGCCTGAAACGCCTGAATGGCGGACTGAAGCGCCGCGTCATACTGCGGGCTCGCGCTGCGTGCCAGGTAACCCATGTTGATAAGCCGGTTGCGCAGCGCCACGACTGCGGCCCCGCTCTCGCCCGGTTTGAGGGTGCTGGCGGGCACCATCGCCCCCCATCCGCCCTGCGCCAGCAGATGTTCCAGCCGAAGTTTTTGCTTCATCAGGCGGGCATATTCATTGCTTTGCGGCATAAGCCCGCGAAAGAACGCCTTTGGATCACCGGAGACGAGGCCGCTCAGGTTGGCGGCCGGGGCAACGTAAAGCACC
>NZ_CAJXIP010000058.1 GCF_913054395.1 uncultured Roseovarius sp. | reverse complement strand
TTGACCGAGGAGTCGCGATGCTGCGTCGCACCCCGTCGAAGCGGACATTCGCTGCGGACGCAAACTCAAGCCCAACGCCAACTGGCCATTGAGACAGCCAAATGGTTTTATGCTATTGTTAGAAAACTAAGGCTTGGGGGAAACTGGGATGACGAGCGCTCAAGGCGGATGCCTTTGTGGTGAACTGAGGTACGAAGTCTACAATCAGCCGGCAAGAACGACCATGTGTCATTGTAGATTCTGTCAGCGCGCGACGGGTGCGGCATACTTGGTTGAGCCAGTGTTTGATAACGCAGACTTCGCAATGGTTTGCGGCAAGCCGAAGCGTTATACGCATCTATCCGAAGGCAGTGGAAAGAAAGTATATGTTCATTTCTGCGGCAACTGCGGGACGAAGTTGTTTTTGACTTTTGAACGTTTCGAAAGTGCTGTTGGTGTTTACGGTGGAACGCTCGACGACCCCAATTGGCTGATAATCATGCCGGAGAACTCCAAGCACATATTCTTAGGAGTGGCGCGGAAAGGCACCATAATCCCACCGCATTTTAACACCTTTGAGAAACACGCAACTGAAAATGACGGCTCTCCAATAGAACCGACAATTTTTGACAAGCCTCATATCATAGGTGACATTTAGAACGATCCAAACGGACACTCGGGCTCACAGCGGACTTGAGGCGGTGCGGTATTGGAGCGCGCTGTGCAAGCTCTTGCGCGGCGTCGTTCACGGCCCTAACCGGACTCTCAATGCCGTGCTTGGATGCTGCGGTTGCAGCCCGCAAAGCCGTCATTAAAGTTCCTTCAAACTAGCGGGCGTAGCGAGAGGACGCGCTGTCCATCGTTTTTCTTGACTTTAACCTCACACATTCGACAGTCTCTCGATGCGTCCAGAGCATAAGGCAGCGCCAGACGCACTATTTCACGTCTGCCAACAATAACCGGCACCGGACCATTCTGGAGAACGGCCGAGACACCTTTGCACTGGAGAGCAAGATGCCATCGTCAAAAACGCCTGTGGGCGAGCATGATCACCTGTTGGAAATCTACGAAGCCGAAGTCGAGGTCGAATATCGCGGCGAGCGATATCGCGTCCGTGACAACGGCGCGGTCTATCGACTAAACGAGTTCCGGAAACGCGCTCGTCCGCTCGACAAGGCATGGACTTTCGGACGCCAGAACCTCACGACCGGCTACCATCTTCTGGCCGGTGTGCCGATCCATCGCATCGTTTGCAGCGCCTTCAACGGTCCGCCACCCACCGATCAGCATGTCGTCGATCACATCGACACCAATCGGGCGAATAACAGGTCCGAGAACCTGCGCTGGCTCACTCGGCTGGAAAACGCACTCCTGAACGAAACCACCGCCCGCCGCATTGAGCTGGCTTATGGCTCGATAGAAGCGTTTCTCGAAGATCCGTCCAAGCCCATAAACGAGACATCCTTCCCCGACGTCTCATGGATGCGGACCGTGTCCAAGGAAGAGGGTGCCAGAACCAAGTCCCGCTTCGAGGCATGGGCGAAGAGCGGATCGGTTCCGAGCGGCGGCGCAATCGGCGAGTGGCTCTACGGCACCCGTGAGCGAGCTGACTTCGAGCCGGAGCCAGAAGAGTATGAAAGCCTGACGCTATCGGCGATCCAAGTGAAGTGGAGGGTTCCGACTGAGTTTCCGGGATGCCCGGAGGCGGTGTCAGAAGATGGTTTGGAGCGATACGCTCAGAACCTCCGGTTCGGTGAGGTCTTCGCCCGGAACGACATTTACCAGAGCTTGGTCGTTCAGTGCGCGCTTGTCGAAGATGGGCTGGTCGTTCTTACCCGTGCTGCGGAAGCTGACGCGATCAAGGACTGGGCTGTCGCCATGGTCACGATCCGTGGCGAGCTGTTCGTTCACCGCAGCGAACATCAATATTTCACGCTACAAGGTGCTCTAAAGACCTTCTGCGAGCTGACCGGCGAGAGTTTGGAGGACAGCATCGACGACTATACGTGAAGAGCGCGCCATGCGTTTTGGTGTATTTGTCGACCCATTTCTAATGCCGGATCCGGCCCAGACCGGGCCTTGGCTTTGGCTTTGGCTTTGGCTTTGGCTTTGGCTTTGGCTTTGGCTTTGGCTTTGAAAGCTCGCGCTGCGCTGCAGCATTGCAAGAGCAGACATTGGTTGGGAAGTGATACCCCATTTGCGAATTGGGCAGTAACTCCCGAATCTTAGTTGCCGACCTAGACCCGGCCAGATAGAATAGAACAAAATACAAACATTTCGAGCAGACACATGAGAGCTTTCATTTCTTACTCCCATCGAGATGCAGACGCACTTGACCGCCTGCATGTTCATCTTGCGAACCTTCAGCGGGAAGGTCGGATCGAAACATGGTACGACCGCGAAATCTTGGCGGGTGAGGTTTTGGATGATGAAATCAGCGAAGAGCTAGAGGCGGCTGAGCTTTTCCTACTGATGGTTAGCCCCGACTTCATAGCGTCCAACTATTGTGTTGAACGAGAGATGCAACGAGCCTTGGAGCGGCACGAAGCGCGCGCGGCACGGGTTGTCCCTATCATCGTTGAACCATGTGACTGGGCTGCAATGCCTCAGCTCCGACGGTTGAAAGCAGTGCCGAAGGACGGTCTTCCGATCTCGGAATGGACGAACGCGAATACTGCATACCTAGATGTCATTCAGGAAATTCGCCGGATAGTAGATGCAGGTGTGTCGAATGCGCTCGATTCAACCGCTGATGAAACAGAGCTAGCTTCAGCACAACAAGTCGCCCCCCGCTATCGCGTTGAACGCGACTTCGACGAAATCGACCGCAGTGAATATCGCGACGCGGCGTTCACTACGATCAGGGACTATTTCAAGCTGGCGATTGCTGAGATAGATGCTGTCGAGGGGCTGCGGGGCCGATTTGTAGACCGAGGCGCAAACTCCTTTGGCGGCACCGTTGTCAATCGTGGCCGGCAGCATGGAACGGCGCATATCACAGTGCACTGCCGAAACGCGGGGTTCGCGTTGGGCGACATCTATTTTTCTTTCAATGAAAATGCAGCAGACAATACGGCAAACGGTGGCTTCAACGTCTCGTCCGACGAATACGAACAGTTCCTAGTTGTGACTATGTCAATGTTCGGGAATGAGCCTGACCGGCTAGATCCTGAGCAAGCTGCAGAGTACTTATGGAACCAGTTTATTGAGCAAGCAGGCATTAGTCATGCCTGACCGTGCTCGCTTTCACTGCAACAATTGCGGTCACCGTTTCAAAATCGCGGTGCTCAGTAAGGACGAACAACGCGAAGCTCGCCGCGACAATCGCCCAACCACAGCTCTACATTGCCCAGAGTGCCGCCGAACCGACATTCGGAGGGGTTGGGCTTAGTGGAGATGCGAAAAGCGAAACTGCAGGGCCGTTCATGATCATCCCAGTTGCCGCCCATCGGTTATTATTCTGAGAGAAAGAAATGCTGTCGCCAAGTGAATTCACAGTCGGAAAAGTCGGTATCGCAAAGCCGCTTAGCTTGATCCTGCCGACCTCGAAGTATGAGGAAACGTTACTGGTTGGCCAACTCAACGACGTACCGACAGCGGTTTTTCTTTCGGGGCAGCATAAATCGATGTTCTTCGAGGCCGAAGGCAACGAAAGCTGGGGTGGACTGATCATTCCATCAGTACGAATTGAGATCGATGAGACTAGCTTCGTTGACGAATATTCCTCTGAAGCGCCCATGCTTTCAGTGACTAGGAGCGACACAAAACTTGTTGTGGCGGCGAAAGCAGAAAGATCGTTCGGCCGTCAAATCCAAATCACCTTGCATGAAGGGCTGGTTTCATCGGGAGAAGCTAAGGCTAAGTTTTTGAATTGGCAGATTGTTCTTGGGGAGGGTCAAGACAAGCGTGTCTTGTGGACCGCAACATGATCCACGTCCCATTTAACCGTCGTTTTGCGTCCCCATCCGAAGAGCGTCTGCGTGATCCTGATTACATGTCTATCTGGGGGAGTTATGAGCACGGTTCCCTACGTTGGCGCGATCTGTATGCACACCGCTGCGTGGTCGTCCTGGGTGAGGGGAAGTGCGGTAAGACTCATGAATTCAAACAGCAAAAGCAGGTGCTCAAAGATCAGGGACAAGCTGCGTTTTTTGTTCCGCTTGAATTGCTTCAAGACGGAGAGTTCTTTGACGCAATTACCGCAGAAGAAGAGCAAGAATTCCAATACTGGTTAGAGGCATCTGACGCGGAAGCTGTGTTCTTTTTGGACGCGGTCGACGAGTTGAAGCTGCGCAAGGGGACGCTGCGCCGTGCATTGCGAAAAATCCAGACTGCAGTAGGTGCCCAGACGCACCGGGCACGCTTCTTCGTTTCATGTCGACCTAATGATTGGACTGACGAATTGGATCTGCAGGTCGTGACCGCTTTGGTCGCGCCGAGAGAAAGAGCCGCCGAGGTTACTGAAGCTCCTGCAGGAGAAGAAGTTTTCACGGCAGTGATTGCGCGAGAAGGAATCCCGACCCCAGATGATGGAGAGGAAACGACCGGCGATCGAGACGAACCAGTAAAGGTCCTCGCACTATTGCCGTTATCTAGAAACGAGATCGTTGAATTTGCGCATCTTTACGCAGCAGATCACGCCGATGCCTTTGCTCAGCACTTGGAGGAAAAAGAACTCTGGCACCTCTACCGACTGCCTGCCGACATCATGGCCGCACTTGATCAGTTGGCGGCGGAAGGGCACCTGGGCAACCTCCAAGATCAATTGGTCTTTGGCATTGGCCAACGACTTCGCGAAACCTCTGACAAAAAGCGCAACGGTCTAAGCCTAGAAAAAAGCATGGAAGGGGCTGAGCGGATTGCGCTCGGGCTATTCCTCATGAAGCGTAGATCAATCTACTTTGCCGCGCCTGGCGGTGACGCGGAGGGGGTGAGTGTCGCCGACATCCTGCCGGATTGGTCGAACGATGAGCAGGTCGAGTTGCTTGGCAAGTCCTTGTTTGATCCCACAGGCGTCGGCGCTGTGCGCTTTCATCATCGTTCCACGCAGGAGTTCTTGGCCGCACAACGCCTTCAGAAGTTACGCGAGCAAGGTCTTGCAACGAGTGATCTCCACCATCTGTTGTTCACGAGCATTGGCGAAGAGCGAGTGATAATCCCAAGCATGGAACCTGTGGTGGCTTGGTTGGCGTTGTGGAACCCAGACATTCTGACTGAGGTCAAAGATCGGAACCCTCTCTTACTGTTCCGCCAAGGAATACCTGCGATTCTAAGCCTCGAACTGCGCGCCGAGCTGCTGCGCAGGTTTGTTGAGCGATATTCTGGTAGCGACTGGCGCAGGGTCGGCGTTGGGCACACTGAGTTAAAACGCGTGTCGACACCGGAGTTGGCGCCGCTGGTGCAAGAGTTGTGGGATCAAGCCTATACAGGTCACGACACTCGGGAACTGTTTCTCGAGCTGGTGTACCTGACGCCAATGGCCGATTGCGCCGATTTGGCATTTCAAGCGGCCTTCGACGAGAGCTTGGATTACCATCATCGGACATCTGCTGTCTGGGCAGTTCTTAGATGTGGAAGCAGTCAGCAGAAACGCGAGATCGGGACTAGCATGGTGGCGGGCAATTGGCCCGAACGGGTTGTGCGCAATGCGCTGCCTGAACTGTTTCCTGAAGCTATTGAACTGGAAGCGTTTCTGGTTCTTGCAAGGATGCTGAACGAAGTGCCACGTTCCGTTCATGGCTTGGGTTATGCGTTGTTTCAGGCGATCAAGTCGGATGCCATGAGCACGGAGCAAAGGACCCAAGTCAGGGGCGACTTGGTCGACGCAATTTGGACAAACCGAACTGAGGAAAGTCGCGTCTACCAAGCGCATTCAAGCTTTGATCACTTCGTCGATCCTGTGATAGCGGCTTGCGATCTGACACCACCGAAGTCCAGCGAAGAAATCCCATGTTGGGCGTGGAGTGTAGCGGTGGCGTTTCACTTTGGAGAGCGCCGCGAGAGCATAATCGCCAAAGAGGAGACCAAAAGGCTGCAAGAGGCATTGTCCGGCAATGTTGCCTTGCGGGAAGGTTATTTTTGGGCGTGCTTCGACTTGGCAGAAGCCCTAGAGGAGCCAGAGAACGACTGGCAACGATTTGTGCGATCCGACTATGGGCGAATCCTACGACCCTTTAGAGAGTTGGATGTTCCTTGGCTTCTTCGCGCTCTTGCGATTGGAGCAATTGAGGAACGACGCGGCGTAGCGTTCTATACGCTGAGCATGTTTGTCCGAGGTGGCGAAAACGCCCAACTTGCGGTCGAAATGGCAGAGCTCATTTCTGACCGTGAAGACCTACAAGTGGAGCTGGAGCGGATACTGAATCCTCCGCCCCAAGAACCTAACGAGCACGAAATTGAACACCAGAATTGGCAACGGGAGCGTGAAATCGAAGAAGCTGAGCGGCAGGATGGTTGGAGACAATGGCGTCAAGACGTTCTTGCTGCCGAAGATCTAATGCTTGGGGAAGCAGACCGGGAAAACACGCTCTACAACCTGCACAATATCATGCAGCAAACGGAACGCGACCACAATACGTGGGGGTATTGGGACGCACAGTTCGTTGAGACAGCGTTTTCTCCGGATTTTCTCGTAGGTGTTAGGGAAGGTCTGTCTGAATTTTGGCGGCGCACCGGCGTATCGCTGTTCAGTGAGCGCGCGGAAGAAGATCGGAATAGCTATTCAGCCACCAGCTTGATGGCACTTGCTGCGCTCAAATGTGAGGCTGAGACCGCGAATTGGGCCGAAGCCCTATCGCATGATGAAGCAGTTAGGGCGACGCGTATTTCAACATTGGAGCTGAACGGGTTCGGAGCCTTTCTGCCGCAGCTGGAAGCGGCCCACCCTCACGCCATCGAAGAAGTCGTTGGATCTGAAATCAACCGACAGCTCGCAAACCTGATGGATGTAGGACGGGCGCCCATTTTGCATGACGCACTCCACCACGGCACACCGTTCATGCGCCAAATCGCAGCCACTGCGGCTACAGATAGCTTGCCAGCATTTGAGAATGCGATGGGTCGAGATACCCAGACCGATCTCAAATATGCCTTTGAGTTAATTGCCGCCCATGGCACAGAAGAAGCCATTTCGAGAGCCGTCAGTACGATCCAGAATCATCTCGCCGCTTCCAACCAAATGACCGCTGAAAGCCATCGGTTTTGGCTGAAGATGTTGACCCAACTGGACTTGGAGCAAGGGTGCGAAACCGTGCTGGCAGCGACCGCCGATTTGTCAACGCAAGGAGCCCGAGACGCTGCGATTTCCATATTTGCTGCCATCTTCGGTGATCGTCACTGGAGCAGACAACCGAGTTTTGACGGGATAGAGAATGCCCGCCGTCTCAATTTGTTGACCCAACTTGTCATAAGAGCATACCAAACGGTGAGCCCTCAAGACGATCAACATCATGAGGGCACCTTTACGCCGAACACTCGAGATCACGCTGAAGAAGCTCGCGGGTTCCTTCTGAGTACCCTTACATCAACGAAGTCACCGAGAACGCTGTCAGTACTTTACGAACTGTCCGCAATGCCCGAATTTGCGCATCTGACCGACCGTTTGAAACAAATGGCAACAGAGTTGGCGGCGAACATATCGGAACCCGAGGCCATGAGTGCCTCGGTGTTCCAAAAATTTGATCAAGAGCGAAACTACCGTGCCTACGATGACCCTTCACTGTTTGCGGTCATGAACCACAGGCTGGCAGACTTCGAACACCACCTACTTAACGACGAGCAGACGACTGTAGCGACTTTGCGAAAAGTGGAAGGCGAAACTGAGCTACGTCAATTCCTTTCGTACTGGCTGACCCAGAATGCCCGTGGTGCATACCTTGTTACACAAGAAGCCGTGGCAATTGCTGAAAAGCGAACAGACATCCGACTGCACGCAGCCGGTTTGGACCGATACGCATCAATAGAGGCGAAGTTAGATGACGCAAGACATCGATGGAGCGGAAGCCAACTAAAAGATGCCTTGATCGGCCAACTCGTGGGGCGTTATCTGAACCATGAGCGATGTCGAGTTGGCTGCCTCTTAATCTGTATGCGCGAAACGCGGCAATGGGAGCATCCAGACACCGGCGAAAGAATGGATTTGGAAACGACGGTCGCCTGGTTGCAGAGCATTGCCAACGCCATCATGGAGGAACGTTCAGAACTGCTGCTTTCGGTGAAAGGGATCAATTACTCAGTTACTGCGAACGAGTAGATATCTGCGCCGATCGAGGCGCTATTTGATGTATCCACGATTTCGATGATCAGAGTCCGCTTTGGAGCTTCCCGAGTGTCTCCGCTGCAGAGCGGCGAATTCACACTTTCCGCCCCTCATGTCGAGGGCAGAAGCTACATGACCGGCCCAAACCGGACTTTGGGTCAAACCACAGCGGACGGGTGCTTTACATGGTTTTCCCCATTAACCGGTCCGGCGACCAGATCAGGGTCGCGAGGGCACAGTAGAGGTCAGATCGTTGTTTAATGTCTTGCCAGCCAAACTCATCATGGGGCTCAAACGCCAACTTTTGCGTCTTTATTGCCTTCAGCACACCAGGATTGTTCTTGTAGAAATCCGGATGCAGCGATTGGGAGAGCGCGTTGGCTTTCAGGTAATGCGGCAGCTTCTTCCCATACGGATCATCTCCGAGGCTGGCGTTCACCTTCTTAGGCAAGAGCAGTAGCCCGCCAATATAGTTGCGCCATTCCTCAAATGCGCCAGCGTCCTCGAACTCGTCTGTGAACATCTCAAACTTGTCGGCGAGTATATGTTCAACCTCATAAGCATTCTTGCCAGAGCGGACGATGTAATCCTCGTACCGCCCCGGCTCCCCTGCTTGCCGTTCCAGCCAGTCGGTGAAGCGGGCCAATTGCCGGTGGATCGCTTTGGAGGTGAACTGATTGAGCCGCACCCAGTTTTCGAAGTCGATCTCTTCGAACTCTTCCTCCAACCGTTTGTGCAGCGCCTGCCGCACCTCGGCTAATGTCTTGCCCCGGATGCTGCGGATCACGGTGAAGGCCGCATACTGCATCTGGGAATAGCTGTTGGATTTGTAGTTCCAAAAGCGGACGTTCAGCCAACTATCGATGAAGTCGGCAACGACGCCCATCTTGGCCTTGGCGGTGCCTTTGTCGTCATCCGCATTCACCGCCGAAAGGATGATATGGTGCTGGAGCGTGAAGCCCGCATCGGCGTTGTATTTGACACTCTCCAGCCCCTTCTTGCGGGTGGCCGACGCCTTGAGGAGCCGCAAGTATAGGTCCGCGAAGATGCGCATGTTCTTGATGATGAACTGGTAGAAAGCATCGCTTGCGTTTAGCCCCACCTCTTTGGCGTTGTTACGTATCCAGCGGTGATACTCCGTGCCGATCAGCTCGAAGTCTTCGTTCTTGGCTTCCTTTTTTCGCTCCCTGATCCGTTTAGCATATTGCGACCGCAGCCAGGCTTTGAAGAAGTCTGCCTCGGTGTTGTCACCAAATTCGGCGAACTTGGTCAGGTAGGATTTGATCAGCTTGTCCGCTTCAATCCGCTTGTCCGGGTCTTCGATATTGGCAAGCAGATAGCCCTTGAGCATATCTGTAGGGGTGAGGGAGAGGCCCCTGTCGTTCATCGTCTCGAAGATCGTGTAAGCGTCGCCGTCGTCGTTCGCGGTGATCTCGATCAGCTTCACGTTTCGAATGATCCACCAGATGAACATGTTGAGTTCGTCAGGCGACATGGACTTCGGGAAGATGTCATCGAGATCGTCGTAACGGTCCACCAGATTGCGAACAGAGTCGGATTTGCCCTCGGGGTTGTAGCTTTCGCCGTTAAGTAGGGCTGACATGCAGTCGTTGCGTTCCGGGATGTCGAGCTTGAACTTGGGACCGCCTGGGTCCTCGTCAAAGACCAACTGCTCGATCTTGTTGACCTTCTTCGTATGGTCCTGTTGCAGATGGTTCAGATAGATCAAAAGCAGCGTCAACGTCGTTATGCGCTGTTGCCCATCAACGATGTTGCGCACATCGCCCGCCTTGCTGATAACAATGGAGCCGAGGAAGTATTTCGACTGCTTTTCCAATGGTGTTCCGGGGCTCCAGGTCTGTGAAAACTGGCCGTAGAGGTCATCAACGAGTTCCTGAAGCTGCTTTCGTTTCCACCTGTATTCACGCTGGTAGTAGTCGATCCCGAATGCTGATCCGGAAAGCAGCACTTCAAGTGTTTTGTCGTCGCCTTGGATGTCCTGCAATACACCGCCTCTTTTGCTGAATTGACCAGCCGCCTTACTGGTCCATCGGTTCCTTGTCCGACAACACATTGTAAATCAAAAAAGATCAACAACGAAAGGTGGCAAGCATTGCTGCGGTACAAATCATAGCTTCAACAATAGAGTTTTTGAGTTTGCGTATCCCCAAGGAGCTTCCGTCAACATAACAGACCTTAACTTGAAAGGCAGCGAACGGCCGCTTCCCGCCCATAGCCGAAGGGCTGGCGTAACATCAGTCTCAATCGTCAGTCTTAGCCCGTCAAAGCCACTGTGCAGAATCTCTACGGTCATTTGCGCTACCTTACGATTTCGTATTGGTAGAGGGGGGTATTACAAGATCCCTCCTCAAATTCCATCATTTAGATCGACGTTTCCCCGGCTCGTGCCGGGTGCGGGCGCTGCGCGCCCTTAAAGGTGCCTCCGGCGGGGCAGCTTTTGTTTTGGGGCCGGGCGCGAACGCCCGGCGGTGATGGTGGATAGGGGAGGGACAAACCTCAACGGGGCGCTAATGTTCCGACCTTGTGGTTTGAGATCGAAACGCTAATCGTATCCAAACCACTACCCTCAAGTACATTTCTGGCCATACAAACGGCACCAAAATATTCGGCGGCAAAACGCACTCCTTCTAGAAAGTCTTCGTGGCGCTGAGCCTGATCCCAGACGAGGGCGCTACAGCTACTGCGGAGCTTTTTCATCGCCAAGCTTACGTCATCGGTCTTTTCGAACTCTGCCCGCTCAATAGTAATCGTATGGGCTTGTTCGGTTTTCATATCCAACATTTCTCTCTCCTTTATGTTGAGTGGTGACAAAGGAAGGGCGCGAGGTGGCGACACCCCGCGCCCCTTGTTGAAGCCATCCGGCCCCAAAATCCCGCACGGTGCTGCCAACCCCGCACGGGCAAAACTCGATTATGCGGCTGACGTGTGCGCGCGGCGGCGTGTGTCGGCCCATTCCAACAGATCGCGGCGGCGATAGCGCACCGACCGCCCCGGCTTGTAGAAATGCGGCCCAAAGCCGGACACACGCCATTTCTGCAGCGTGCGCACGCTTTGGCAGAGAAAGTCTGCGGCTTGGGTTTCGTCGATGAACCCGTCGAGATAATCAGCGGCGGGTTCAGCGGTGGCGTTCGCAAGGTTTGTATTTGGCATTTTGTCTGTCCCTCATTCGCTGACTGCTATGAGGTGATATTAACTGCGGCCTCTTGCGCTTTTCGAGCGAAACCGCTGGCAACATTCGGGGCGGGTTTATGCCCGAATTTTGCCAGTAGACTTATTGCCCTTTTTTATAACATATTTCATGCTGTTCATAACGCGGGAAGTCGGGCAATCAGGTTCTATCTTGCGAAAGGCAGTAAGGCAGAATGAGCCTGCGTTCGTGATCGGCTCGCCGGTTTGGGTCACATCACGTGAGAACGGTAGATCGGTATGTGCGTGCCAAAACTTCTTGATATTCGAAAGCCATAGTAAAAGCCCAAAGTCTTGCGTTTTACCTGAGCGGCTCTTGTGTGTGGTGTGAGCTACAGTGCTTGCCGCGTCATGCAGACCGCCTAAAACAGCTTGAAGCATTTCCAGATTGACACTGAGACCCATGAGGTCGTCTGAAAAATCGTCTAGCCGAATGAACAGGGATGGCCCGTTCGGCGCACCGGAATCGCGCGCGATGCCTAACCGCGCATCTACATCAACTTGCCGCTCAATCGCCGCCGCTGCGTCTGGTGATAGCTTGGCAAGTATTTCCACAAGGCGCGCGGTTTGATTGGCAAGAGATTCCAATTCTCGCTTCGTTGCTTTGCCCGGAGTCTTGTTTGCGGTTCTGGCATGCTCCCAGCGATAGATCGCGGCGAAGTGTTCTAATTCCTGCCGAGCGTGCGGTGCATTCGAGGGATCAATTCCCGCGATCCGGCAAAGCTTTGAGACTGTTTGAATGTCATAAGTTTCGGCGTAATACTTTTCTGGAGCCATCCAGTTTAATCACCTCTTTGCCTGTAACGTTCCAGTCACATACGAAAGCGCCTGTTTCTCGGCTGATTCCGTTCCTTACATAATGGTATCTATAGGGGCGGCCATTTCACAACCGCAGTGAGGAATGGGAATGCCGATTGCCCCGTCTATTTATTGTATAGGGATTGATGGATTTTCCTGCCTGACCTATATAGGGCGACCCCCCCTATATAGTATATAGGGCGGCTATTTCAGAACCCGAAGGTCCGGTTCCCTGACAGAGCATGACCCCATGAAATCGCTCAGACGACCCGCGTTTTCCTCTAGCGCCCGCCTTACGGAATCATCGGCCAGATGTGCGTACCGCATTGTGGTCTGCATCTGGGTGTGACCCAGCAAGTGCCCGACCATCTGAATAGGTATTCCTGACGATACCGCATTCGATGCGTAGGTGTGGCGCACATCGCGAAGGCTTGCCCTCGATCACGTAAGGATTGTCAGGCAACTGTGGCAGAGTGCTCAGAGCTGCGCGGGCGGCTTTGCGATACTGCGCATGATATATTTTTAGCGCCTTTGTGTGTCTAAAAGGCGTTCATCTCTCAAAATTCCTTAAAGCAGACATAATCCCATTGTATTTCAATCTTAGGAAGATCATGTTTAAATTGCTGTATGGGGTAAAAATGCAACCAAAGAGTTGTTGGGTTTTATGGAGGGGGGTAAAAATCTTAGAAAGGCAGTTAGATGCATATACTCGCAGTCGATGACGAACCAAGCATTATTGAGTTACTTGAGGCATTTGTGAATGCCACCGGTGATAACACAATAGAAACAGCGTTATGCGCTACGGACGCGCTCGATCTGGTTGCACGATCAGTTGCAAAGCCATTTGACTGTTTTCTGTTAGATATTCAAATGCCGGGTACAGATGGAATCGAGCTCTGCCAGATCCTGCGCGACCGCCCTGAGTATCAAGAAACCCCGATCCTGATGCTCACCGCAATGTCAGATAAATCCTATATCGACCGTGCTTTCGCGGCCGGGGCAAATGATTACATTACCAAGCCATTCGAAATCGGCGAACTGCGCGGTCGCCTTGCATTGGTGGAAAATCTGGTTGCCAGTCGCAAAAAACTCACTGAAGGCCCCACTGCGGCGCCCGTGGAACCAGACACTGAAGCACTCAACGGGGTCGTCGATCTAAGGCCGCCTTTGCATGAACCCTTTCGCATTAAGAATGTGGATGGTGTGATCGGGCATCAGGCACTTGAAAATTATGTTTCTTTGATTTCAAGGAAAGAGCTCTTCGGGTCCTGTATTTTGGCATTCAGCATTCGTGGGATACGGGACCTGTTCGAGACAACGTCATGGTTTGAATTCGAGTGTCTTGTGACTGACGTATCTGAAGCTATCGCTGCATGTTTGGAGGGCCATCAGTTCCTGACCGCCTATGCCGGGAGCGGGACCTTTGTATGCATTCTGGAAGATGGTTGGCTACCAGATTCGGTCGAACTGACCGGCAAGGTAAACCTATTACTTAGTCAAATGGGTTTGAGTTTTAACGACGGCAGGCCAATGAGGGTGAGCGTGTCGGTAGGCGATGTAATTCGCTTGGTTTGGAAATCCGGCGACAAGGCGATTGATGCCCTCGCGCAGGCACACGAAAGCGCGGAAAGAGAAAGCCAACGCTACGGAAGAAACCTGGAAGATTTCTGGTACAACAGGTCAGCGTGATGGCACAGATGACTATGTAGATGCGGCGGTTACTTCACAACCCGAAGGCTGGGCTCCCATACTTGACCTACCCCGATGAAAGCGCTTAATTGATCTGAATTTTCTTCTGCTGCACGCCTTACGGGATCATCCGCGAGGTGTGCATACCGCATGGTGGTCTGTATCTGGGTGTGACCCAGCAACCGCCCCACCATCTGAATAGGCATACCCGATGAAACCGCATTTGACGCGTAGGTGTGGCGCAGGTCGTGGATGCGCACATCGTCAAGGCCCGCCCGTTCGCGGATGCGCCGCCACGGGTGCTGCAAGTCGGTGGCATAGCGGCCCGGCACCTTGCCCGCGATGACATAAGGGTTGTCAGACAGCCGGTGCAGGGTGCTCAGGACCGCACGGGCAGCTTGGGGCAGTGGAATGCGCCGCGCGCCGGTCTTGGTGTCTGGCAGCTCCATGCCCTGATCGGTGATGAAGCTCCATTGCAGGGTTTGTATCTCGCCCAACCGGCAGCCGGTCAGGATCAACAGCCGAAAGGCGGCGATCACGTAAGGGGTTTCCGATCCGTCGCACTCTGCCTCGGCCAGCGTTTGCCCAAGTCTCTGCAACTCGTATTGGCTTAAAAACCGTTCCCGCTTTTCTTCGCGGTATTTGGGCACATGGCGGCACGGGTTTGACCCGTCCGGGCGCAGGCCCCAGACTTCGGCCAGATTGAACATCTTCGACAGCACGCCCAGAACCCGATTGGCCTGATAGGGCTTGTCGCGCATCTTGTGATGTAGCTCCGACACGTCGCGGCGCTCCACATCAACAACTTTGAAATTGCCAATCGCCGGATTGATGAACAGATCAATGGCCCGGCGATACTCGCTTTGCGTACTGGGTTTGCAGCGGTGCTGCGCGTGATCCTTGAAGAACCTTTCGCACAAGGCGGCAACGGAAGGCGCGCGGCGGTGCTGCGCAATCTCTTCGACCGGGTTTTCTCCCTTGGACAGATCGCCCATGATTTCCTTGGCCCGGTTGCGGGCTTGATCTGCGGTGATATTGCCATGCCGCCCGATAGAGGCCCGCCGGGTGCGCCCGCCTTTGCGATATTGCACCTGATAGGTCTTGGTGCCCGATGGCATGATGCGCACGCCAAATCCCTTAATCTCGCTATCCCATTCGAAATAGCCCTTGTCTCGAATTTCGAAGCCTTCGACACTGCGTTTGGTCAGCTTTGGCATGCCCTATCCCCTCAGTCTTGCCCCGGTCTGTGGAAGCACAGTGGAAGCATTTGGAAGCAAATCACGGGGTAAGGCGTAGGACTCCGGCGTAACGGTCGTCAACAAAAAGAAAGCGATTCCAATAAGATAGGGTAAATGGGCGTAATCCGGCGCAGCCCATGTGAATCGGCAAAACGTGACTCATAACCTGAAGGTCGTAGGTTCAAATCCTACTCCCGCAACCAACAAGAACGTACCGCCGTCCTCCGGGGCGGCGTTCTTGTTTGTCCCAAGGGCCAATATGCCGGCCAACGTGCCGACCAAGGTCACTTCGGTCTCTCCCCGCTTGGCGCCAGCGCGCACCTCAATACGGTCAACCAGGCTGCGGATAGCGGTCATGGCATCTTCACGCGTCGACTCATCCGTGAGGAGGCCTGCGAGTTCGCCGACTTTCTTCCGGTAGAGATCTGCGTAGTTCGGGTGAAACCTGACAACCGGCGACACCGGATTGCGGGCGATCTGCGCTTGCAGGGCGGACTTGCGGTCTTCCAAGGTGGTCAGCCGGTCGCGAACCGAGGCAGGCGCCCCGTCTCCCGACATTATGAAATCGACACAGCGGGTGATCCCACGTTCAACCTCTGCCAAGTCCTTTTGCAAGGCTATCTGGTCGGAGGTGCTGCGCTTGCTCAACCTAGCAAGTTCGGCCTTCAACTCGGTCGTGAACTCGTCAATCAGAGCATCATTACCAACGAGAATATCGCGCAACCCGCCCAGCACGCGGCTCTCAACTTCCGCGGCGGCGATACCAAAGGCCGCCTCGCAGGTGCCTTTCTCGCGGCGTGCGGCGCAATAGTAACGGTCCTTGCGGGCAATCGACATGTTGCCGCCACAGCAGCCGCATTTAATGAGCCCTGTGAGTAGGCGCTTCTTCGTTTGACGCTTGTTGCCCGCATGACTGGCGTAGCGAGACTTGAGCGCTTGCGCCTTTTGCCAGGTCTCATCGTCGATAATCCGCAGATCAGGAACTTCCGTGGAAATCCAGTCGTCAGAGGGGTTCAGGCGCGACTGCCGTTTGCCGGTGTCTGGATCCTTCACAAAGCGCTGCCGGTTCCAGACGAGGCGCCCAACATACATCTCGTTGTTAAGAATGCCATTACGCCGCTGACGGCTGCCGTGGATCGTTGACGCATTCCACTCCCCGCCTCGTGGGCTGGGGATGCCATCGCTGTTCAGGCCGGCTGCAATCTTCCGGGCAGACCGTCCTTCGACGTATTCCGAGAAAATACGCGAAACAACTTCAGCTTCCGCAGGTTCAATCTCACGTTCACCCGTTGCGGCACTGCCATCCGCCAGCAGCCGGCGGACAACACGGTAGCCATAGGAATTGCCTCCTCCGGACAGACCTTGCTCAACACGGCCGCGCAGTCCGCGACGAGTCTTTTGCGCCAAATCCTTGAGAAAGAGTGCATTCATCGTGCCCTTCAGGCCGATGTGCAACTCGCTGACATCTCCTTCGGCAAGGGTCGTGAGCGTGATGTCTGCATATTGCAGGCGTTTGTAAATACCGGCGATATCTTCCTGATCCCGGCTTAACCGGTCGAGGGATTCGGCGACAACCGTATCGAACCGACCCAGTCCTGCATCAACGATAAGCGCCTGAAGGCCGGGGCGTGTCTTGATCGAGCCGCCACTGATGGCCGCATCCGTGTAGACCTGAACCGTCGTTCCACCCGCGGCAAAGATATTTTCCTCACAGGTCCGGATCTGGTCCTCGATCGATGCCGGGTTCTGCATGTCCGTCGAATACCGTGCATAAATGGCGGCTTTCATCAGTGTTTCCTCCGCTTTGCGTTTGCCCCAGCGGGCTGAAGTTGCGCCCTGAGGTCTTTCAAAGACCGCACCAACGTTCTGCACGCATGCAACTGTTGGGCTTGAATGTAGTGTTTCTCCGTTGTCCTGGGATCTGTGTGGCCAAGAATTGGGGCTGCGATGCCAATATGCTTGGGATCCTCGATGGCAACGCTGGTCACCGCGCAATCGCGGAACAGGTGCGGATTGATCGCACGTCCAAAGGCGCGCTCGGTCGCCTTGGATATCGCAGCATGGATTGCCTTGTCAGTCATGGGCTTCCCATACTGGGTTATCCAAAGGCGATCGCTGTCGTTGCCGTCGAGCAATATCGGCCGTACCTGCTCGATGTAATGATTTATGTAGGCTGTCAGGCTTTCTGGTACGGGGATCTCGATGGGCTTGCGGGCTTTCATCTCGAACCCCTGAAAGCGCAACTCATACCGACCCTTGAGCTTGATTAGATGCTGGCCGATCTTTATCTTGGTGAGATTGCCCAACCGCATTGTGGGGCAAGCGATCAGGATGCCTACAAGCAGCGCATCCCGAAACTTGGTCTCCGCGTGCCGTGCCGGTGGCGCTTTGAGGGTCCGGTCAAGTTCTCCATAGGCCCAGTGCGAAATCTCTGCTGCTGGCCGCAACCGCGAATGCTTGTCCTTCGAGGCTCTCCCCTGTGCCTCAAGACGCCGCACCGCCCGATTGAGCCAGGACCAGTCTGCTGCAGGTGCCATCGCTTTGCAAACGGCCAGGAGTTCGGACAACCGCCCCCAGACGGTCCAGCTTGCCACCTCTTCAGAGAGTTGGCCGATGTAGGCAGAGACGGCCTCTAATGTGACGCGGTCTTCAGGCGCATGATTGACCTCGCACTGACCGCTTGTGATCAGGAAGGTTAGCCACCTTCCGTATCCCTTGCGGTACTTTTCCCGGGTGTCCTCACACCAGTGCTGTCCAAGACCGGCTGTGCCCTCCAGAATATCTCCGGGCTCAAAAAGCTTTTCCCAAGCGCTCTGGTCGGCTTCCGGCCACTCATGTACCTTCAGGCAGCGACGCAGGGGATCTTCATGTGGTAATAGCTGGGTCATCCTGCGCTCCGTACAGCAGAAAGGGAGTTCTGGTAATGCTCCAACGCTGAGCGGCGCTCGAACTGCGCATAGGCCTTCATCGCCGTGCTGAGAGAGTTGTTCAACACATGGCTCAGCGTAGTGACATCGCCCGGCTGCACGAGGCTGTGGATCTTGCCCGCGATACTGCGGAACAAGTGCGCATGGATCGTCAGACCTGTGTGCTCAAGGATGGTTTTCTTGATCAGGGTTGAAACGCCATTCGGCCTTTTGGAGCCACCATTCATGGCGGGAAACAGAAAGTCTGAACGCTCCACCAATAATACCGGGCGTGCCTTTTCCAGATAATAATTCAGCAAGACCGTGGCGTCCTTTCCGAGTTCATAGTCCAGGGCGACGTTATTCTTCACCTCATGCGACGGTATATGAATGTGGGTCCGGTGCTCGCGTTTGATCTTGATCGGCTTGAGATGCCGCTCGAGGTTCAGTGATGCGAGATTGCCAACCCGCATCGGGCAGTTCAGCAGGATCTCGATGGCCAGTGCAGCCTGCACAAGAAGAGCAGCCTTGCGGGGCTTTGTTGCGAAAAGATGCTCTGCCTTCGTGACCAAGACGGCCGGCAAATGCAGCAGCTTGGCAAGGTTTTCGCTGTCTTCAAGCTGAAGCAGGCGCTGGCGGTTCTTCTCGCGCAAGCCGTCAGCATCACGGCCAAGGCGTTTTACAATCCCGCGAATGTCATCGAGGTGAGCGGCATCGACGCCAACATGATGGTTTGCAATGGCCTGCAGGCAGACAGCCACGCCTTTGATGGCGTCTTTAGGTTTGTCATTAAAGCGTCCCATCATCCACCGAAGGGCGGCCTTGAGATTGTCCATCTCGACGAGCAAGGCGAGGCTTGTGATTTCCGTCATGGGTTTGCCTGACCGCACCAACGCAGAGGCCACCTCCTGAATCTGAAACCGGCGGTGCGCGATGGTCGTCGGGCGCAGGGGCTGGCTGGGACCGGAGGCATCAAAAAGATCGGGATTGCGCAGTCGCTCCAGCCAAGCATTGACGTCAGACTGGAACGCGTCCGGAAACGTTTCAATGTGAAAGGTCCAGGGTTCCTTCTTGCGCGGCAGCCGCGACAACGCCACCTCGGGCCAATCGGAGACCTGATCCTTCAACCGGTTCCAGGTCCGGATGGCATTGGCCACCACATGCTCAGGCCGGTTGACGAAGCTCTCCTCGATCAGGGTCTTAAGCAGGTCCAGAGTATGTTGATCCCTTACCTGTTGCGGCCCCACCGACAGAGCCGAGCAGAATTGCGCCAACTGGGTCAGTTTCCAAAGATCATGCTTGTTCTCGATCCGACCGAGCAGGTCCGACCAATCCTGGCTGACAGGGGCAAGCCAGTCGGAGCGTTTGCGGGAGCAGCCGGTGAGTTCAAGCGCCTTCAAGGCATCACTCTTGATGTTGGCCAAGCGCTTTTTGGTAATGTTATGCTGTGCTGGGACGATCTTGCGCACACGGACATGGAGCCAGTTGATGTTGGCCGGGATTTCGGAGGGCCTGCGTCCAATGATGCGCGCCAGCGTGTTAAGCGCTGACTTCAGATCCCGGCGCCGTGTCGGGGGCAGATTTTCCATGCTAGAAAGCTGTGCAATTACACCGTCGAACATGGGCGCCTCGGCCGAAACAAAGGGGCTGACAGGCGTCTCTTTGGAAAGATCTTCAGTCATCGGGCGACATTCCTTATGTAAAGGGCTGACCTCGGGTGGTCACGGGTGGACAACAGGTCCTATTCGGGAAAGCGTAGCACAATAATCCGGAAGCGATTGTGCGGGCACGCTATCCCGACACCTCCATAAGCCACTGAAACCAAAAGACATGATTGGACAGAGCTGGTCATCTGCTCATCCGGTCGCTAACGAAGGCGTTGAGGTCGCGACGACTGATGCGCCACTGGCCTCCAAGCTTCGCCGCTGGCAAATCGCCAGCC
The DNA here is from genome assembly GCF_913054395.1 of uncultured Roseovarius sp. Classification (GTDB taxonomy): domain Bacteria; phylum Pseudomonadota; class Alphaproteobacteria; order Rhodobacterales; family Rhodobacteraceae; genus Roseovarius. The sequence goes on along the minus strand of NZ_CAJXIP010000058.1, from coordinate 1,063 downwards.
TTAATCCAGCGGCGCACGGTCTTGTCGCAGACACGGCAGATCTCTGCGACATCGACGATGGTAAGCATCAGTTCCGGTTTGTACTTGGTGTTATTCGGCATGATCGTCCCCTTCGCTTGGAAGAGTTGCGAAACGCTCATCTTCCGCTTGAGGAGTGGCCTCCAACGCCTCACGGGCAGCCGCACGCGCCAACAGCCGAACCAGCCCACGCAGTGTCTCATCTGCGCGATCTGTGCTCTGTTGGTGTGAAACATCCCGGCGCATCGGCCACTCCATGATTTTGCTCTTCATGAAATGCAGATACGTGGTGGAGCACCCGGGATCAGGGATGGACGATTTTCCGTTTTTGAAAACGGCCTATCCCCTAGGTGTTATCTGATTGAGGACCGGATAGGTTTGATATGTGTTTTCCCAGGCGTGCGATCTTGTTCTTTCGATTGCGTATGTTTCGAAAATGATCTTTTAGCGACTTGTAAGATGCTCCAGTTGGATGTGGCATGCCTGGAAGGTTGAACACTTCATTGGCGACGTACATGAATGGCGTCGGCGGCGGGAAGCCTTCAATTCCTTCCTGGACCTTAGGCTCCCCCCCGGTCGAACGGCGCCACCAGTCCCCAAACCGCTCCACCAGGCACTCTCGAGAAGTATCCTTCAAAAAAGGTTCCTCGCGTGGTTGGGTCGTCAAGTTTTGAACAAGGGTCTCTAGGGCGCCGCGAAGATCATCCAGAGAGTACTGCGCATCATCGGAAAGACCTCCTTTCAAATCATGCTCGACAATCAGTGTCAGTCCGGCCTCATCTGCTTGCTCCAGGGCCGTCAGGAGATTTTGTGTTTTCTCTGAGATCCGACGTAGCTTTGCGACTTCACCTTTGTTGACAAAACCGCGCAAGTATTCAGCCTCTTTCTTGTAAGCGGCTAGGATAGGTTTGAGCTTTTCCCAGTTCTCGGCGTCAATCTCCGGCGCCGCCTCTTTGAAGTGTTTCCTGAGGCCACTTTGAACACGGCATTGAAATTTTTCATCCAGGCTGGGGAACAGGTCTTTTGTCATATATAATATACCTAG
>NZ_CAJXIP010000057.1 GCF_913054395.1 uncultured Roseovarius sp. | reverse complement strand
CGCGGATACCGCCGTGCAGCACCATGCCGTTCATCGCGGCGGCCATACCGTGCTCGCGGATGCCCCAGTAGACATAGCGGCCCTTGCGGTTGTCCACGTCGAACACGGTCATGTCGCCCGAACGGGTGTTGTTGGAGCCCGAAAGATCGGCCGAGCCGCCGACGGTTTCCTGCATGATCGGGTTGACCACCTCAAGCACCATTTCCGAGGATTGCCGGGTGGCAACCTTGGGGCACTCTTCGCTGATCTGTTTCTTGAGCGCCTTGATCCGTGCCGATAGCTTGCTGGGGACGTCGCGATCAAAGATCCGGGCGAATTCGGCCTGACGCGGGCCCGACATCTCTGCAAGGCGGGCGGCCCATGCGGTCTGTTCCGACGCGCCGCGCTTGCCAATCTCTTCCCATGCCGATTTCACATCGGCAGGCACTTCGAACGGGCCATAGGGCCAGCCATAGGCCTCTTTTGCCGCCGTAAGCTGTTCGGGATTGGTCAGGGCGCCGTGGCCTTTTGAGGTATCCTGTGCCGCGTGACCAAGCGCGATATGTGTTTTGCAGGCGATCATCGTCGGTTTCTTGGTCTTCTTCGCCTCGGTCAGGGCCGCATCAATCGCCGCCGGATCGTGGCCGTCGATTTCAAGCACCTGCCAGCCGCTGGCACGGAAGCGTTTCACCTGATCGGTGCGATCCGCAAGGTCCACGGTGCCGTCGATGGTGATGTTGTTGTTGTCCCAAAGCACGATCAGCCGGCCAAGGGCATGACGCCCGGCAAGGCCGATCGCCTCCTGGCTTACGCCTTCCATCAGGCAGCCGTCACCCGCGATCACATAGGTATAGTGATCGACAAGCTTGCGCCCGAACCGTGCGCGCAGCATCTCCTCGGCCATGGCAAAGCCGACGGCGTTGGAAATCCCCTGACCGAGCGGGCCGGTCGTGGTCTCGATGCCCTTCGCATGGCCATATTCCGGGTGACCTGCGGTGATCGCGCCCCATTGACGAAAGTTCTTGATCTGCTCAAGGGTCATGTCCGCATAGCCGGTCAGGTGCAGCAGCGAATAAAGCAGCATCGAACCGTGTCCGGCCGACAGGATGAAGCGGTCGCGATCCGGCCAGTCTGGGTTGGCGGCGTCGAATTTCAGGTGTTTTTCATAAAGCACCGTCGCCACATCGGCCATGCCCATGGGCATGCCGGAATGGCCGGAATTGGCGGCAGCCACGGCATCCAGCGTCAGGGCGCGGATGGCGGTGGCCTTGTTCCAGTGATCGGGATTGGCAGAGCGCAGGGTGGCGATATCCACGGGATGACATCCTTTGAAGTGGCAACAGATGGGGGCTGCATAACAGCCCGGCCCCAAAGATCAAGCATCGCCCCGCGCAATGCCCTACGATAACCCGCTGAATAACGGTAAAGGGGGCGCATTTTGTGTGGCGGTTCGCTAGACTTGGACAAAACCTGCCCATTGTGCGATTCGATAAGGGGACTGGTAACGATATGGGCAAAGACAAGTGAGGGAATGAGCAATGAGCCAGATTAACGAGCTCGAGGCGCGGATCACCGCAGCCCTGGACCGCATAGCGCAGGGGCTTGAGAGCCGTCAGGACACCGGCCCCGAGGCCGCAGGCGACGAGGTTGCCGACCTCAGGCAAAAGCTTGAGGACGAAAAGCTGGCCAATGCCCAACTCGAAGAGCGGATCAGGGTGCTGCACGACAAACTGGCGGCGGCCGAGGCCGCCAGCGACGCAGGTCAGTCTGAACAGGCGCGGGCGATGCGCAAACTCGACAGCGACCTGCAATCGCTGCGCAAGGCGAACCAGCAGTTGCGCGACAACAATCAGGCCCTGCGCGAGGCCAATCAGGCCGGTGTCGGCGAGCCGCATCTGATCAACAAATCCATGCTGGCCGAGCTTGAGGGCCTGCGCGCCACCCGCGCGGCCGACCGCGGTGAGGTCGAGGCGGTGCTGGCCGAACTTGGTCAGGTGATCAACGGCGCCGCCGCGCTTGAGACGCAGACAAGCAAGACGGAGGAGGCCTGATGCCCGAAGTACAGATCGAAATCGGGGGCCGCACATTCGAGGTGGCCTGTCAGGCGGGCGAAGAGCATTACCTGCAATCCGCCGCCAAGATGCTTGACGAGGAAGCCTCGGTCCTGGCCGCGCAGATCGGGCGGATTCCCGAACCGCGGATGCTTTTGATGGCGGGGCTGATGCTGGCCGACAAGACCGCCGGTCTTCAGGACAAGCTGCGCGAGGCGCAGGACAGGCTGGCCGAGAAAGACGCCGAGCTTGAGCAGATGCGCAACGCGCCTCCCCCAGAGGCACAGCGCATCGAGGTGCCGGTGGTCCCGCAAGAGGTGACCGACACGCTGGCCGAGATCGCCGCGCGCGCCGAGGCGCTTGCCGAAACCGTGGACGGAAGCCGCGCGGGATAATCCCCCCGCGCGACCCCGTCTGCCTGGCCGGATAACTGCGGCTGCCTGAAGAGGAATGCGGAGATGAAGATCATCTTTGGCCTGATCCTCCTGGTGGCCGTCTTTGGCCTGGCCTATATTCGGCTTGCGCCCACCGATCTGTCGCGCTGGCATCAAATGCCCGACGACATCCGCAATCAGGACCTGACCGGCGGGGCGGTGCGTGTGGTGCCCTCTGATGCTGACACCTTTGAGCGGCTCGATGCCATCATCCGCGCCACGCCGCGCACCGATGTGATTGCGGGGGCGCCGGACGAGGGGATGGTCACCTATGTCACCCGCTCGGCGGTCTTCGGTTTTCCCGATTACACGACGGTGCGTCGGGCCGGGGGGCGCGTCGAACTCTATGGTCGCCTGCGGTTTGGCCGATCAGATATGGGCGTCAACGCCGCCCGTATCGACGGCTGGCTGATGCGATTGCGGCAGGGCGGATGACAGGCAGCCATCGCTGACCTTGCGCCACATAGGCACGTTCAATGACATCTGGCATTGTGCCATGAACATCTTGCCATCGACCTGAAGGCAGATCGTTTCGCCCATTTCAATCCGCGCGCCGGTTCGGTCGGTACAATAACAGTCAACCGTTTTGCCGCCGATCGCGGCATCGCCAAATGCGGGCGTCGCCGCAAGAATAAAGGGCATGATCCATCGCATGGCACAAATTATAGCACAGCGATCCCCCTTGACCAAAGCCAAAGGATAGGACACAGCCTCGCATCATGGTGCCTTTGGACAGACTAGAACAGATCACGCAACGCTTCGAGTATATCGAGGCGCAAATGGCGCAGGGGGGCGGGGATATCGCGCGCCTCGGGCGCGAATATGCAGAATTGCGCCCGGTGGTCGAGGAAATCCGCGCCTATCGCGAGCTTCTGGACGATCTCGACGGCGCCCGTGCGATGCTTGACGATCCCGAGATGCGCGATCTTGCCCGCGACGAGATCGAGACCCTCGAGGCGCGCCAGCCCGAACTTGAAGCGGCGCTGCAACTGGCGCTTTTGCCAAAAGACGCAGCCGACGCACGACCGGCCATTCTTGAGATTCGCCCCGGCACCGGCGGCGACGAGGCGGCGCTTTTCGCCGCCGACCTGATGCGCATGTATCAGCGCTATGCCGAGGCCAAGGGGTGGAAGTTCGACATTCTCGAAGAACAGCAGAATGAAATCGGCGGCATCCGCGAGCTGGTGGTGCACATAAAGGGCGAGAACGTTTTTGCCCGCCTCAAGTTCGAATCCGGGGTGCACCGCGTTCAGCGCGTGCCCGAAACCGAAAGCGGCGGGCGCATCCACACCTCGGCGGCCACCGTCGCGGTCCTCCCCGAGGCCGAGGATGTCGACGTCAAGATCGACGCGGGCGATCTGCGGATCGACACGATGCGAAGCTCTGGCGCCGGTGGCCAGCACGTCAACACCACCGATTCCGCCGTGCGCATCACCCACCTGCCGACCGGCCTTGTGGTCACCAGTTCCGAGAAATCCCAGCACCGCAACCGCGAGATCGCGATGCAGGTTCTGAAGTCGCGGCTGTTTGACATGGAGCGGCAGCGCGTCGACAGCGAACGTTCGGCCAACCGCGCGGCGCAGGTCGGCTCGGGGGATCGCTCCGAACGGATCCGGACCTACAACTTTCCGCAGGGCCGGATGACCGATCACCGCATAAACCTGACGCTTTACAAGCTTGACCAGGTCATGAACGGCGATCTCGACGAGGTGATTGACGCGCTGACCGCCGACGCGCAGGCAAGCATGCTGGCCGAGATGGGGGAATGACGGGTCCGCAGGAGGCGCCCTCGCGCGGGCAGGCACTGGCACGTGCACTGGCCCTCGGGCGCGATCGGCTTGTCAACGCGGATGACCCGCTGCGCGACGCGCGGCTGCTTTTGGCCCATGCCGCCGGGCTTGAACGTGGCCAGCTGAGCCGCCTTGAGGTCGAGGACTTTACGCCGGAACTGATGGCCGGATATCTGGCGCTTGTCGATCAGCGCGCAGCCGGGCGGCCGGTGTCGAAAATCCTTGGCTATCGCGACTTCTGGAACCACCGATTTCAGGTCACCGAGGATGTGCTTGACCCGCGCCCCGATACCGAAACGCTGGTCGAGGCGGCCCTGGCACAGCCGTTTGAGCGGGTTCTTGATCTCGGGACGGGATCGGGCTGTATCCTGCTGAGCCTTCTGGCCGAGCGCACGGCGGCCAGCGGGATTGGCACCGACCTGTCCGAGGCGGCCCTGAACGTGGCGCGCGCGAATGCCCGCGCTCTCGGCGTGACGGAGCGGGTCGAGTTCAGGGTTTCGGACTGGTTCAGCGCGCTTGGTGGTGTCTTTGACCTCATCGTGTCGAACCCGCCCTATATTGCTCTGGACGAGATGCCCGACCTTGCGCGCGAGGTGCGCGAGCATGACCCGCGCATGGCGCTGACGGATGAGGGCGACGGGCTTGCGGCCTATCGCGCGATTTCGGCGCAGGCTGGGCGGCACCTGTGCAGGGGCGGGCGCATCCTGTTGGAAATAGGCCCGACACAGGGCGCGGATGTGGCCCGGATTCTGCGCGCCGCAGGATTCGAAACGGTGGAAATCCTGCCTGATCTCGATGGTCGCGACCGGGTGGTCAGCGCGATTTGGGTGGCCTGAACCGGCATAAATCGGCTATAATCGGCATAAATGGCAAGAAACTTCAGATTTTGGCTTGTAAGCAGGGCCTCTGCGTGGTTAGTGATGGACCAGTCAAGACGGAGGATGCCTTTTGGGCGGTCCCGCTTGACACCAAGCCAAAACATGTCCGATCCGGTTTAATTTTAGGCGCAAGGGGCGCCAGTCGGATCAAGTGACCATTTGAGCATAAGGCTGGACAGCACCAATATGAGATCATCCAAGTCACGTTCGCGCAACAAGCCGAACCGAAATCGCCCCAGCACGGGTAATGTCGTCAACCGGACCTTTGACAGTTCCGGTCCCGAGGGCAAGGTTCGCGGTACGCCACAGCAGATCATTGACAAGTACAACCAATTGGCGCGCGATGCCCAGCTGGCGGGCGATAGGGTTGCCACCGAGAACTTTCAGCAGCATGCAGAGCATTATCTGCGCCTTCTGGGTGAGGCCCAGAAAGAGCAGGAAGCGCGCCGCGAAGAGCAGGAGCGCCAGAACCGGGATCGCCAGGCAGAGCGGGATCGCGAGCGCCCGCAAGGTGAGCGGCAGCAAAGCGGCGGTGAGCGCCAGCGGCACGCCAACGCTGATCGCGACCAGAACCAGAGCCAGACTTCAGGCCCCGAACAGGGCGGTCAGGATCCGGCTTCGAGTGCACAGCCCGATGTGATCGACAACGGCGAAAGCGGTCTTGTCGAGACGCCCGAAAGCCAGAGTGCGCCAATGCCCCCCAAGCGCCCGCGCAAGCCGCGCGTGAAAAAGCCCAAGCCCGAGCCCCAGGAGGATCAGGCGGATCAGGGGAGTGACCAGAATAGTGACCAAGGCAGTGATCAGGGTAACGGTACGCCAACGCCCTCTGGTCCGGCCGAAGCGGCGGAATAGGGCCCTCGGCGACAGCACTTCCGAAAGGCGCGGGACCAATCAGGCCTCGCGCCTTTTTGCTGGCTGCGGGAGGCCTGCGGCGCGAGTATTTGGGGAAAGATGAAAGTATCGGGTCTTTTCAGCCGGGCGCGGCTGGCCTAAGACGCGCCAGATCGCACGTAACAAACGCCGGAGAGAGACCCGCAATGCCCACTGACAGACCACAGCCCGCCTTTGTGCTTGTGCGCCCGCAGATGGGCGAAAACATTGGCGCCGCGGCGCGGGCGATGTGGAACTTCGGGCTTGATCGGATGCGGGTCGTTGCGCCGCGCGACGGCTGGCCCAATCAGAAGGCCGTGGCGATGGCCAGCGGCGCCGGGCGGCTGCTTGACGAGGCGCAGCTTGTCGATACCACCAGCGCGGCCGTGAGCGACTGTAACTTTGTCTTTGCCACCACGGCACGGGCGCGCGGATTGACCAAGCCTGTGGTCAGCCCCGAACGCGCCATGCAGATTGCCGCTGAACGGATCGCGGCGGGAGAGAAGGTGGCGGTGCTGTTCGGCCCTGAACGCGCGGGCCTTGAGAACGACGATATCGCGCGCGCCAATGCGATCATCAACGTGCCGGTCAACCCCGAATTCGCCAGCCTGAACCTGGCGCAATGCGTGCTTTTGACCGCCTATGAGTGGCAGCGCGCGGCAAGCGAGATCACCCCCGAGCGGGTCGATATGGCCAAGGCGCACTGGGCCGAGCAGATCGAGATCGAAAAGCTTGGTGATCATTACGAGGCGCAACTTGCCGAGGCCGGGTTTTTCTTTCCAGAGCACAAGGCCGAGAGCATGAAGGTCAACCTGCGCAACATGTGGAGCCGGATGCCTTTGACCGGCGCCGATGTGCAGATGCTGCATGGTGTGCTGCGGCAGATGGTCCGCTGGAAGCGGCGCGACGGCTGAGCGCGCTTGAAGGGGGCCATGTCGCGCACTAGGCTTTCGTTCAAATAGGATGAGGTTCACGATGAGCGGGAAACGCAGCATTTTCGAAGAGGTCGGCGGCGCGGACAAACCGACCAAAGAGGCACCGCGCGGCGGCATGATTGATGCCGGCAAACGCGGCGCGCGCCGTGGCATCCGGGCCTGGCTTGTGGTGCTGTTCACGCTGGTCGTCCTGATGATTGCCGTTGGCGGCTTGACCCGCCTGACGGACAGCGGGCTGAGCATCACGGAATGGAAGCCGGTGACCGGTGCCTTGCCGCCGATGTCCGAAACCGTCTGGGTCGAGGAATTCGAGAAATACAGGGCCATTCCGCAATATGAACTCTTGAACAAAGGCATGAGCCTTGCCGAGTTCAAGGCGATCTACTGGTGGGAATGGGGCCACCGGCAGCTTGGCCGTTTTATCGGTCTGGTCTGGTTTCTGGGATTTGTCGGCTTTTTGATTGCGCGCCGTATTCCGGTCGGCTGGAGCGGGCGGTTGCTTGGGCTTGGTGCCCTTGGCGGGGCGCAGGGGGCGATTGGCTGGTGGATGGTGTCCTCTGGCCTGGAGGGCGAGATGATCGCCGTGGCCTCGTATCGTCTGGCGACGCATCTTGGGCTGGCCTTTGTCATTCTGGGGGTGATCGCCTGGTTCGTGTTTCTGCTCGGGCGTGAAGAGCGCGAGTTGATGCAGGCACGGCGCGGGCGCGAGGGGCGACTGTTCGGGCTTGCGACCGGCTGGATGCATTTCGCGTTCCTTCAGATCATTCTCGGCGCGCTTGTGGCGGGTATTGATGCCGGGCGCACCTTTACCGACTGGCCCCTGATGGCGGGGGGGATTTTGCCACCCGACATGATGGGGATCGAGCCCGCCTGGCGGAACTTTTTCGAGAATCCCGGCACGGTGCAGTTCATTCACCGGCTCAGCGGCTACCTTCTGTTTGCCTATGGGGTCTTTGCCTGGCTAAAGGGGCGGCGCAGCGCGAACGAGGCCACGGCGCGTGCCTTTGCGACCGCCTTTGCCGCGCTTGTGGCGCAGGTCGTGCTTGGCGTCGTGACGGTGCTTTACATCGCGCCCTGGCACCTTGCCATCGCGCATCAACTTCTGGCGGTCGTGGTCTGGGTTCTGATCCTGCGTGCCCGCTTTCTTGGTCAGTATCCGCTGGCGCAATCCATTCGGAGGGGCTGAGATGTCTGCTTATGACGATCTGATCGCGCATGAGCGCGAAACGCAGGCCCTGTCACAGGTCGCCGGGCGTCTGGGGTGGGACCAGGAAACCATGATGCCGCGCGGTGCGGCGCATCAGCGTTCGGAGGAAAGCGGCGCGATGCAGGCGGTGATCCATGCGCGGCGCACCGACCCGCGGCGCGGAGACTGGTTAGCCCGGGCCGTGGCGAACGACGATGTCGCGCATGCCAACCTGCGCCATATCCGGCGCGATTATGAACGGCTCTGCCGGGTGCCCGCGGATCTTGCCGTGGCGCTTGCGCGCCTGACAAGCCGCGCGCAGGGAGCCTGGGCCGAGGCGCGTGGTGCCGACGATGTGGCGGCTTTCGCCCCGGTTCTCGCCGAGGTTATCGCCCTCAAGCGCCAGGAGGCGGCGGCCTTGGCAGAGGGCGGTGATCTCTATGATGCCCTGCTTGAGGATTACGAGCCGGGCATGACCTCGGCGCTTTTGGACGAGATGTTCGCGGCCATGCGCCCCCGTCTGGTGGCGCTGCGCGCGCAGGCCCTTGCCGGTGCCGCCGCCCCGGCGCTTGGCGGGCAGTATGATGAGGCGGCGCAGATGCGCCTTGCGTGTGATCTGGCAAAGGTTTTTGGCTATGACATGACGCGCGGGCGGCTTGACAAGGCGGTGCATCCGTTCAGCTCTGGTTCTGGCGATGATGTGCGCATCACCACCCGCACCAGTACGGATGATCCGTTCAACTGTATCTATTCCACCATCCACGAGGTCGGCCACGCCTGTTACGAACAGGCGATTGATCCCGCCTATGCCCTCGGTCCGCTGGGGCAGGGCGTGTCGATGGGGGTGCATGAAAGCCAGAGCCGGATTTATGAAAATCAGCTTGGCCGCAGCACGCCGTTCTGTGGCTGGCTTTTGGGGCGCATGCAGTCGGTGTTCGGCGATATCGGCGTGGCCGACGCGGATGCGTTCTATCGGATCGTGAACCGGGTGCATCGCGGCTATATCCGCACCGAATCCGATGAGGTGCAATATAACCTGCATATCATGCTTCGTTATGATCTTGAGCGCGCCCTGATCAGCGGCGATTTGACGGCGGGTGACCTTGAGAGCGCATGGAACGACCGTTTCGCAACCGATTTCGGATACCCTGTGGATCGCGCGTCAAACGGGTGTTTGCAGGATGTGCATTGGTCGGTGGGCCTGTTCGGCTATTTCCCGACCTACAGCCTTGGCAATGTCTATGCCGGCTGCCTGAACCGCGCGATGCGCGCCGCTTTGCCGGGGGTGGATGCGGATTTGGCGAAGGGGGACCTGAGGGCGCCAACCGCCTGGCTGCGTGAGAACGTACAGCGCCATGGCGGGCTTCGTGAGCCGCGCGAGACCATCGCCCTTGCCTGTGGCACAGAGCCCGACGCAGAGCCCTTGCTGGCCTATCTGGAAGAGAAATTCACCGCCCTTTATCCGGCGGGGTAGGGCGGCGCTATTGGTAGACGCTCGCCTCGTCGGCGGGATCGGTCTGTTCGATCCAGCGTGACAGGATGGATTTAAGAAGTGCCATGTCGCGGGTTTCAATTGCCTCGGAGAGCGATTTCAACGCCTTGGCAAGCTCGATTTCCGACAGGTGATCCTCTTGCGCACGCAGGATCTTGGGGTGCGGTGTGGTTAGCATGTCCGACCCGATCAACAACTCTTCATGCAGTTTCTCGCCGGGCCGCAACCCGGTGATCTCGATCTCGATATCGCCGTTGGGATTGTCGGCGCTGCGGACGGTCAATCCGCTGCCTTCGATCATCTTGCGCGCCATGTCGCGCACCGCGATCGGCTTGCCCATATCAAGCACGAAAACATCGCCCCCGCGCGCGAACGATCCCGCCAGAAGCACAAGGCGGGCGGCCTCGGGGATGGTCATGAAATAGCGCGTCACGTCTTCATGGGTCAGGGTGACCGGCCCGCCCTTGGCGATCTGTTCGCCAAATAACGGGATAACCGAGCCGGACGACCCCATGACATTGCCAAAGCGCACCATCGAAAACCGCGTTGTGTCGCTGCGGGTGGCAAAATCCTGAACGATCATTTCGGCAAACCGTTTCGAGGCGCCCATCACGCTTGTCGGGCGCACGGCCTTGTCGGTCGACACAAGGATAAAACGCTCGACGCCTGCATCGCGCGCGGCATTGGCCACGACGCGTGTGCCGATCACATTGTTGCGCATGCCCTCGATTGCGTTTTGCTCGACCAGCGGGACGTGCTTATAGGCCGCCGCATGCAGGACGATATCAATTTTTCTGGACTTGATCAGCACATCGACCAGCGAGCTGTCACAGACCGACCCGAGGATCGGCATGATCTTGATATCGGGGGCAAGGGCCGTCAATTCGCGCTCGATCTGGAACAGCGCATGTTCGCCGTGTTCAAGCAGGACAAGGCTCGCCGGTCGACAGCCGCAGATATGGCGGCAAAGCTCCGATCCGATAGAGCCGCCCGCGCCGGTCACCAGGATATTGCGCCCGGCATATGTGTCGCTGACGCCGGGAAGCTGATCTTCAAGCCCGTCGCGCCCCAGAAGATCGTTAAGATCGACCGGGCGGCTTTCGTAAAGCGTGCGCGCGTCATTCGAGATCAGATCGGCAAAGGACGGAAGCGCGTGGACTTCACAGCCGATATCGTCCAGTTCCCGCATCAGTTTGGAGCGCACCGATTGCGGCGCACTTGGCATTGCCAGAACGATCCGCTGAATATTATAGCGCGCGACCAGGCTGCGGATTTCCGATGGCTTGTGCACTTTTAACCCGGCAACGGTCAGGGTCTGAAGGCGCGGTTCGTCATCAACCAGGGCGACGGGCACCACGGTGTCATCGGTTGCAAGCGCTGTGGCAAGCTGCTGACCGGTTTGCCCCGCGCCGTAAATCAAGACCCTCAGACGATGGTTCCCGGTGCGGTAAATCCGAAGCAACACCGCGCGCATCACCAGGCGGACGAGAACGGACAGGATCAGGAAGAGCATCCCGGCAACCACATAGACCGAGGGATGCGTCGCATGACCGGGTAGCAACAGGGACGTAATCACGCTTATGCCGACAAGGGAGATGGCAACAAAAGCCGAATCCACCATGCCCTGCATCTCGTAGGCGTTGAGTTTAACCTTGTTGACGCCAAGATACGCACTTAGCCCGCCGACCACCGCTGCAATTACGGCAATGTCGGCAAGCGTCCAGAGGTTAACCGTGGCCCACCAGCCCTGTCCGATCAGGATGATCGAGGCCACGATATAGGCAATGATCGCAAAAGCGATGTCGATGCCCAGGAATATGGCATGCTTGTGCGCCGGGCGCAGCTTGTTCACAAACCGATAGAGCATGGCCGATTGCTAGCCTTTCTCGCGGGTATTCAATGACATAAATAACGGCAACCAGATGAATCAATGCTGTTACATGCGCAGCGGCGCGCAGTTTAACCCAGCTACAATAGCGCGATCAGGTTTTCCCGAACAAGTCACTTTTGCGCGAAGCATTGAAGCGGCACAATTGCTGATGGAGAGTGCGAATATAGTGCTCAACTCTGACATTTCAATTGCGTGAATGCCCGGACAACGGTACGCCCGATGAGCCGCAGATCGAACCAGAGGCTTTGGTTGCAGGCCCATATCAGATCAAGCCGTGCCTTGACCGGGATGCAGCGCCGTACATAGGTGGCTTCGGTGGTGTCGCGCGTGGTGCAGACCCGCAACAGCCGTTCTTCGGTGCGGTGGTAGATCAGGGTCGCCAGGCCGGTTACGCCGGGCCGGTTCTGAAGGACACGCGCGTAAAGATCCGGGCACAGTTCGACATACCGGCGCAGGGGCGGGCGGGGGCCGACAAAGCTCATGTCGCCGCGCAGGATATTGATTAGCTGCGGCAGCTCGTCCAGACGCTGTCGGCGCAACCATCCGCCGAGGGGGGTAATGCGGTTTTGCTTATATCCGGCCGACACACCGCCATCGTCACCGGTGTTGCGCATGGTGCGGAATTTCCAAAGACAAAATGGGGTGTCCGGGCCTTTCATCCGCTCCGAGAGATAAAAAACAGGACGCCCGTCCAGCAGGATGATAGCAATCGCTATCATCACGATCAGCGGCGATAGAACAACGGCCAGAAAGAGCGCAAGTACGATGTCCATGAGGCGTTTTTCTGCGGTCATTGATCTACTCTTGAGTGCGGCGTTTTACGGTTTCATTTCCTGTGGTGCAGTGAAAATGAATTGCCCGTTTAACGTGTGTATTCTTTTCCCATCCATCTTGCTCGTTTGACAAGTGGAAATCATCATATCGCGCCAGATGGCCACAGGCTGCACCGCGCGGCGGGGTTGATGTGACGGCGCAGATCAGGGGAAATCTTTGACCTTTATGTGAAAAAATACTGGAAAGTGGCATTTTAAGCTCCGAATGTGCCAGTTAATCAAGTGGAGTGTTCAGGACAATGGTTAAGGCTTCGTTAAGCTGCGGGGAGTTTCTGTTTGTGCATCATGGCCGATGCAAGGTAGGAGTAAATGCAACATAAGGTTTAGTATGGGGCAGCAGTTTGCGTAACGCTTTCAAAGCGCATCTTGGGTTTTCACTGGTCGTGATGCTTGCGGGATGTAGCCTGCCGAGTGGGGCGGCCATGCAATCACAGGTTATGGCCGAGCAAGATGCTGAAAACCCGACGTTTCAGGTGGTGGAGGTCACCCGAAACGCCACGCCGGATCTCGCGAAATGGCCGACCACCGGCTGGAAGGGAGGATACCATTGGCTGCCTTCCGGGCACGCCCCCGATTCGTCGCTGATTCAAAGTGGCGACAGGCTTGATGTGGTAATCTGGGACAGTCAGGAAAATTCCCTGCTTGCGCCGATCGCAACCAAGTCGGCGGCGGTGCCGACAACAACAGTTTCTGCCAGCGGGACCATTTTCATGCCCTATGTGGGGGAGGTCCCGGTTCGTGGCCTGACCGAAAGCGCGGCGCGCGCGAAGCTTCAGGAAAAACTTGGAGACATCGCGGCGACCGCGCAGGTGCAGCTGTCGATCAGGCAGGGCGTGAACAATTCGGTAGATATGGTTGGCGGCGTTACGGCACCCAAATCGGTGCCGCTCACGACCCGGAACACACGCATTCTGAGCGTTCTGGCGCAGGTCGGCGGCATAAGTCCAAGCCTGCGCCATCCGCTTGTGGTATTGCATCGCAACGGCAAAACCTATGAAACCCGCGCCGAGGCGCTTTTGACGGATCCCGCACGCAACACCCTCGTGCGCGGCGGCGATCAGATCGTCGTGATCGAGGACGACCGGAGCTTTAACGTTCTGGGGGCTGCCAGCAGCCAGAAGGTCATCAATTTTGAAAAAGAGCGGATGTCCGCAATGGAGGCGGTCTCGGCCATGGGCGGGTTAACTGCGTCGCGCGCCAATCCCAAGGGGTTGCTGGTCCTGCGAGAGTTCAGGCCGCGTGACGTCAGGCCGGGCGCCGACACGCCGGACATGCAGCAGGTTATCTTCTCGCTTGACCTGACCAGCGCCGACGGGCTTTTTGCCGCCCGTCAGTTCAATATCAATCCCGGTGACACCGTTCTGGCAACGGAATCGCCCATCACCCGCGTCCGCACCATCCTTGGTCTCTTCGGGACAGTGGTCGGTGCCGGGGCGACGGCGAACAACCTGTCGCAGTGATCGCGCAATGCCCGGACGGGGCGGGCGCGACCCTTGCTAGACCAGTGCCATGCGTTCGGCGCGCTCAGGGTCCGGGAAGGGACGGAAGAGGGCAAAATCGGCCTTTGCAATCTGCGAATGAACGCGGTCATGAAGTTGCGCGGTTTCGTCACTATGCGCGCCGGTCAGGCGAAACGCGCGGTCAAGATGCGCAAGGTCCTCGATCTCGATCTCAAGCAGAAAATCGCGATAGGTGTCTGCGGCAAGGTTGAGCTTGCTGCGATAAAGCCGCCAGTGCCCAATGGTGCCGTGGCTTTTCAGATGACTCATCCAGGCATCCAGCGCGGCGGCAAAGGCCAGGGCCTTGGCATCCTGTTTCAGGTCGATCATGCAGCAATAGAGATTCATCTGGTACCATCCCGGCGATCATTGGGTCATGCCGATCCTGCACCAGAGAGTTTGACAGCCGGTTAATCGCCGCAGCATTGCACCGTAAAGCGCGTTTTACGGGTGCCGGATGCGATTGAGGCCACCCTGAAGGCAAAAACAAACCCCGGATAGTCACGGCCGAGGGGGCAAATCCTGGCCCAACCGTGAGTATCCGGGGTGTTTCAGGACAGCAAAGCTGCCTTGGTTCTAGCTCTCGGCGGTCTCACCGCTCTCGTCACCGGCCACGGCGCCAGTACCTGCGCCAAGCTCTGTGACCGCGTCTTCATCCTCGTCACCCTGATCGGCGATCCAGGCCACGCTGACGACTTCTTCGCCACGCCCGGTGTCAAAGACCTTGACGCCCCCGGCACTGCGCGACCGGAAGGAGATGCCCTTGACCGGTACGCGGATCGACTGGCCCTTGGAGGTGGCAAGCATGATCTGATCCTCAAGCGTGACCGGGAAGGAGGCCACAAGATCGCCACCGCGCATTGCCTTGTCCATTGCCGCCACACCCATGCCGCCACGCCCGCGCACGGGATAGTCGTGGCTTGAGCTAAGCTTGCCGGTGCCCTTTGCGCTGATGGTCAGGATAAGGTTCTCGGCCTCGGCCATCTCGGCGTATCGCTCGGCACTGATGCTGGCGTTCTCATTGGCCTCTTCGTCGGCGCCTGTGTCGTCTTCGGTGACACCGGCCAGGGCGCGGCGCATCTTGAGATAGGCGCTGCGGTCATCTGCGCTGGCTTCGAAGTGGCTGATCACCGACATCGACACGACCTTGTCGTCGCCGCTCAGGCGGATACCGCGCACGCCGGTCGACTTGCGGCCCTTGAATACCCGCACATCGGTGCTCTGAAAGCGGATCGCCCGCCCCGAATTGGTGAACAGCATCACGTCATCCTCTTCCGAGGTGATGCGCGCATTCACAAGCTCAACCCCTTCGGGCAGGTCCATCGCGATCTTGCCATTGCGTTTCACATTGGTGAAATCCGACAACGCGTTGCGCCGCACATCGCCCGCCGAGGTGGCGAACATGATCTGAAGGTCGTCCCATTCATCCTCGGGGCGGTCCACCGGCATGATGGCGGCAATCGAAACACCTGTCGGAATCGGCAGGATGTTGACGATTGCCTTGCCCTTCGAGGTGCGCCCGCCAAGCGGCAGGCGCCATGTCTTGAGCTTGTAGACCATGCCATCGGTGGTGAAGAACAAAAGCTGCGTGTGGGTATTGGCCACGAACAGCGTGGTCACCACGTCCTCGTCCTTGGTTGACATCCCCGACAGGCCCTTGCCGCCGCGCTTTTGCGCGCGGAAATCGTTAAGGGCGGTGCGTTTGATATAGCCACCCTGGGTGATCGCCACGACCATGTCTTCGCGCTCGATCAGGTCTTCGTCTTCCATGTCGCCGGACCAGTCGACGATCTGGGTGCGGCGCGGTACGGCGAACAACTCGCGCACCTCGCGCAGCTCATCCGAGATGATCTGCATGATCCGCTCGCGGCTGGCCAGAATGGCAAGGTATTCCTTGATCTTGTCGGCAAGATCCTGAAGCTCGTCGGTGACCTCTTTCACGCCAAGCTGTGTCAGGCGTTGCAGGCGCAGATCAAGGATCGCGCGGGCCTGAATTTCGCTCAGGTTATAGGTGCCATCGTCATTGGCCGGGTGGCTTGGGTCGTCAATCAACGCGATGTAGGGGAGGATGTCACCGGCGGGCCAGCGCCGTTCCATCAGCTTCTGGCGCGCCTCGGCGGCATCGGCAGAGGCGCGGATCGTGGCCACGACCTCATCCACGTTGGACACGGCAACCGCCAGACCACACAGCACATGCGCCCGTTCGCGCGCGCGGCGCAGATCATAGGCCGTGCGGCGCGCAACCACCTCTTCGCGGAAGGTCACGAACAGCGACAGGAAGCGGTGCAGCGTCAGTTGCTCGGGCTTGCCGCCGTTGAGCGCCAGCATGTTACAGCCGAAATAGGTCTGCATCGGGGTAAAGCGATACAGCTGATTGAGCACCACATCGGGGGTCGCGTCACGCTTGAGCTCGATCACCACGCGCACGCCGTTGCGGTCGGATTCGTCCTGCACATGGGCGATGTTTTCGATCTTCTTGTCGCGCGCCGCCTCGGCGATCCGTTCGATCATCGTGGATTTGTTGACCTGATAGGGGATCTCGTCGATGACAATCGCATAGCGGTCCTTGCGGATTTCCTCGACGCGGGTCTTGGCGCGGATGATGACGCTGCCGCGCCCTTCAAGATAGGCTTTGCGCGCGCCGGTGCGGCCAAGCATGATGCCCCCGGTGGGGAAATCGGGGCCGGGCACATATTCGATCAGGTCTTCGCTTTCCAGATCGGGATTGTCGATCAGCGCCAGCGTCGCATCAATCACCTCGCCAAGGTTATGCGGCGGGATATTGGTGGCCATGCCGACGGCAATGCCCCCCGCGCCATTGACCAGCATATTGGGAAAACGCGCCGGAAGAACGGTCGGCTCGCGGTCCTTGCCGTCATAGTTGTCCTGAAAGTTGACCGTTTCCTTTTCGATATCGGCCAGAAGATAGGCGGCGGGCTTGTCCATGCGCACTTCGGTATAGCGCATCGCCGCGGCGTTATCGCCGTCCATCGAGCCAAAGTTGCCCTGCCCATCCAGAAGCGGCAGCGACATCGAGAAATCCTGCGCCATCCGCACAAGGGCGTCATAAATGGCGCTGTCGCCATGCGGGTGGTATTTACCCATCACGTCACCGACGGCGCGGGCCGATTTGCGATAGGGTTTGTCGTGGGTATTGCCGCCTTCGTGCATGGCGTAAAGGATGCGCCGATGCACCGGCTTGAGGCCGTCCCGCAGATCGGGAATCGCGCGGCTCACGATCACGCTCATCGCGTAATCGAGGTAAGATGTTTTCATCTCTTCCGAGATGGAAATCGTCGGCCCGTCGTACTCGGGGCGCTCCGGCGTGTTTTCTTCTGTATCTTCAGGGGGTTGGGGCGTATCGCTCACGGTTTTTCCCGTCCTGTGCATTAGGTCTATATCTTGTTGCCATCACTATATCAGAGGCATGATCTTGGGTGCAATGGGCCAGCGCCCCACCGCTTGGCAGCCATCGCACTTAAGTGCTAACATGCTGTTTTCATTGAAAAGTAATTTCTTTCAGGCATCATTGATCTTACAGGCAATATAAGGAACGGAAAAATGCAGATGACCGAGACTGAACTGATGCTGAACGGCTATGGGCTGACCACGGCGGAATTTTTCTATCGGATGCCCGATTACCAGAACGTTCTCAATACCTATCTGTGGCAGGATTACGATCTGGCCCCGGACCACCCCAAGCTGTTCGATTTTATCGAATTCTGGCAGCGCGAGATCGAAGGCCCGCTGCATTCGGTGCGCTTCACCCACCGCAAGATGATCGCGCCGGGCGAATGGCGCAATGTGGTGGGTGAATTCACGCTTCATTGAGGCGGGTGGCTTTCACCCGCGCCAAGCATGGATTGCGACGTCGGCCCCGCGAGGCCGACTGTCAGTCCGGAAGGGCCCGGCCTTCGGTCAGGGAATAATGCGGCTGTATTTCATGCCCTCAAGCGACACGCCCGCCATCGCCCCGGCCTGGCCGAAGATGACCGCGATCACCGGCGAGGTCGATGTGGTGGTTTCCGCCCGCAGGTTTTCGCCGGTGTCGTTGAACACGTATTCGATATCCGCGCCCGCGGCCCATCCCGACGAACGGCGGAACCGTTCAAGGGCGTCTTCGGTCATGAAGAACAGCACATGCGCAAACTGCTGCGCGCCGATCTGCAACCCGATGCTGCCCTTGGTGGCCGAATAGTAATCGACCGTCACCCCGTTCACCCGCAGCGCGCCGCGGCCAAAGCCGCCACCGATGCCGAACCCGGCCTCGGTCACGACCGGCATCACGAGCATGCCGGTGGATTTTTCCGCAAGCCCCTGAGTGTTGGGGTATCTCGAATACATGTGGTTGATGGTTGCATCGACGCGCGCGTCGATCTTGGCTGGGCCGGGGCTGCCGACGCCATTGCCGCAGGCGGCCAAAAGCGGTGTCCCCGCCATGAGACCAAGTGTGAAACTGCGTCTGGTTAGATTGCTCATGAGATTTTTGCCTGTGTTACCTCTGGGGGCCGGTCTTTTGACATACCGATCTGCTACATACTATAGGGGCGGTGGGGGCCTGTGTCACTACAGATTGCGATTTTGCGCGAGATGTTGCGTAAAGGGCCTAGCTCCCGGCCAGAGCGCGCGCCACACGCGGCGCGAAATAGCTAAGCACCCCGTCACAGCCCGCCCGCTTGAATGCCATCAGGCTTTCCATCATCGCCCGATCCCCGTCGAGCCAGCCATTTTGAGCCGCGGCCATGATCATCGCGTATTCGCCGGACACCTGATAGGCAAATGTGGGCGCACCGAAACTTTCCTTCACGCGCCGACAGATATCGAGGTAGGGCATGCCGGGCTTGACCATCACCATATCTGCGCCCTCGGAAAGGTCACGTTCGACAAGGCGTAGCGCCTCGTCGGTGTTGGCGGGGTTCATCTGATAGGTCTTCTTGTCCCCCTTGAGGGCGTTCGAGGCGCCAACCGCATCGCGGAACGGCCCGTAAAATGCGCTGGCATATTTGGCGGCATAGGACATGATCATCACATTATGGTGACCCTGCGCCTCAAGCGCCGTGCGAATGGCGCCGATGCGCCCGTCCATCATGTCCGATGGCCCGATGATATCGACGCCGGCCTCGGCCTGTGACAGCGCCTGTTTCACCAGCGCTTCGACCGTGGCGTCATTGACGATTTCACCGTCCACCACAAAGCCGTCATGGCCGGTGTCGGAATAGGGATCAAGCGCCACATCGGTCATCACCGTGATGCCCGGCACCGCCGCCTTGATTGCGCGGGTGGCGCGGTTGCTCAGGTTCTCGGGGTTCCAGGCCTCGGCGCAATCGGCGGTGCGGTTTTCGGCCGATGTATAGGGAAACAGGCAGATCGCGGGAATGCCAAGGTCGGCGGCCTCATGGGCGGCCTCGACCACCTTGTCGATCGAGCGGCGCAAGACGCCCGGCATCGACGGCACCGGTTCTTCCACGCCCTCGCCATCGCGCACGAAAACCGGCCAGATCAGATCGCCTGCGGTCAGCGTGGTCTCGGCCACGAGGGCGCGGATTGATGCCGATTGCCGGGTGCGGCGCAGGCGGGTGGCGGGAAAGGCGGCTTGTGTCGGGCGCATGAACAATCTTCCTGGAATTTCTCTACTGTCTGAGTGACACGGAATTTCCGGCATCTCAAGGGTAGGAATTGCTGCGCGGCAGCGCTAAGAGGGACGATATTAAAATGGTAAGGGCCCGGACGTGGACTGGTATCAAAACGTTTTCGACCTGATTGACTTTCGCAGTTTCAGCAACCTCTGGTTCTGGATCGCGCTTGCGGTGACCTGGTCAACGGCGAGCCATTGGGTGCTTGGCGTTCCCTGGGATATGGCGATACGCGCCCAAAAGGGCAAGAACGCCCAAAGCATCGTCGATTTTGAGGACATGGTGCGCATCAACAGCAATCGCATTCTGTTCATTGCGCACGAATCAGGCCTTTGGCTGACCGGGATGGTGGGGTTTGGCCTGACGGTGCTTGTGTTGCTGGGCTTTGTCTATGACAACGAATTCTCACAGGCCGTCTTTATGCTGAGCCTGCCGCTGACGCTGGTCGGGCTGTTGTCGGTGCGCACCGCAACGCGCATCCGGGCCGAGGGCCTGAGCGGTCCGGCTCTGATCAAGCGGTTGAGCAGGCACCGTTTCACCATTCAGGTCATCGGTGTGGTCTCGCTGTTCTTTACGGCTATGTGGGGCATGTATCAAAACATGAACGCCGGGGTTCTGGGCTAAGACAGGCCCGCACCCGGCCACGAAGGTTAGGCTGGCATGACATCTGCGACCCATATCACCGTCGGCGGTGCGCCCGAGGGCTTTGATGCAGGCCTTGTTCTCAAAGAGGTTGAAAAGACCGGCGCGCCGGTGCTGCATGTGGCGCGCGATGACAAGCGGATGGCGGCCATGGCCGCCGCCTTGCGGTTCTTTGCCCCTGATATGCCGGTGGTCAGCTTTCCCGGCTGGGATTGCCTGCCTTATGACCGGGTGTCGCCCAATGCCGATATTTCGGCCACGCGCATGGCCACGCTGGCCGGGCTCGTGCATGGCATGCCCAAACGGTTTGTGCTGCTGACCACGCTCAACGCCGCAACCCAGAGGGTGCCCGCGCGCGAGGTGTTGCGCGATGCGGCCTTTGCGGCGCGGGTCGGCGAGCGGGTTGACGAGGCGGCCTTGCGCGGCTTTCTGGTGCGCATGGGCTTTACCCAGGCCCCGACGGTGACCGACCCCGGCGATTATGCCTTGCGTGGCGGTATCATCGACATCTTTCCGCCGGGTGAGGGCGGGCCGGTGCGCCTTGACCTGTTTGGCGATATTCTCGATGGCGCGCGCCGGTTTGATCCGGCCTCGCAGCGCACCACCGAAAAACTTGACCTGGTCGAGCTTGCCCCGGTCAGCGAAGTCATCCTCGACGAAGCCGCGATCCGCCGCTTCCGTCAGAATTACCGGATCGAATTTGGCGCCGCCGGCACCGATGATCCGCTCTATGAAGCGGTCAGCGCGGGGCGCAAACATGCCGGTGTCGAGCATTGGCTGCCGTTCTTTCACGATCGGCTTGAGACGCTGTTTGACTATATGCCCGAGGCGACGATCACGCTTGACGATCAGGTCACGCCGAGCCGCCTTGCCCGCTGGGACAGCATCGCCGACCAATTCGAGACCCGCCATCTTGCCCTGCAACAAAAGACGCGCGGCGACACGATTTACAAACCGGTGCCGCCGGGGCTTCTTTACCTTGACGATGCCGCTTGGGGGGCGGCCACCGGGGCGCGCCGCGTGATGCAGCTTGTGCCGCTGCCGCAGGCCACCGGACCGGGCGTGATTGATGCAGGCGGGCGCATCGGGCGCAATTTCTCCCCC